>DHWU01000082.1:20034-20227 GCA_002413345.1 Propionibacteriaceae bacterium UBA5174
GCGCCGCGATTCGACTCCGGACGTTGGGGCCAGGAAGTCTTCCGCGCCTCGCCGCGGCAGGCCGACCTGATGATCATCGCTGGCCGGGTTAGCCAGAAGATGGCGCCGGTGCTGCGCCAGGTCTACGACCAGATGCCAGAACCCAAATGGGTACTGGCGATGGGCGTGTGCGCCTCCAGCGGCGGCATGTTCA
>DHWU01000082.1:20529-22886 GCA_002413345.1 Propionibacteriaceae bacterium UBA5174
CCGGTCGACATCTACGTGCCCGGCTGCCCGCCTCGTCCGGACATGCTGATCGATGCAATCTTCAAACTGCGTGAGCAGCGAGTGGCCAACCGGCCGATCGGCGCCCACGCCACCGCCTTGGAAGTGGCAGCTGAGGACGCTGCGCTGACAGCCCCGGCCACCCACGAGATGAAGGGTCTGATGCGATGAGCGAGCAGGTTCCCGGCGCTGAGGCGCCAGCGGTAATCCGCAAAGGCATGTGGAGCCAGGGCACTGGCGATACGTCCGGTTACAGCGGGATTGAGCGTGTGGAGTCCGTGCCCACGGCCTCGCAGCGTCCCTTTGGTTCCTACTTTGATGACATCTACGACCGGCTGATTGAGCTGATCCCCGACGCGGTGGCTCAGGTGGTCGTCGATCGCGGTGAACTCACCTTCTATGTGGTTCGGGAGAACCTGTCGAAGGTGATTCAGGCGCTGCGTGACGATGCCTTTTTGCGCTTCGAGTTCTGCCCCTCAGTGTCTGGGGTTCATTACCCCGACGACGCCGGCGCCGAACTCCATGTGGTCATCCACCTGCAGTCGATGACCCATAACCGCCGGTTGCGGGTTGAAACCACCTGCCCCGACGACGATCCGCATGTGCCCAGCGTGGTGGGCACCTACCCGGCTGCCGACTGGCACGAGCGGGAGGCCTGGGACATGTTCGGGATTATTTTCGACGGACACCCGCACCTCACCCGGATCCTGATGCCCGACGATTGGGTTGGCCACCCCCAGCGCAAGGATTATCCGCTGGGCGGGATTCCGATTGAGTTCAAGGGCGCCGTGGTGCCGCCGGTGGACGCTCGAAGGGACTACCGATGACTGAACAGACTGACCTCTACGCCGGCAGCGGTGAGGCCTTCGCCGAAGGTGCGGTCTACACCTCAACCGGAGGCGACTGGGACGACATCGTCGCTGGCCAGGTGTCTCGTGAAGACGAGACCCTGGTAATCAACATGGGCCCGCAGCACCCCTCTACCCATGGGGTTTTGCGGCTGATGGTCGAATGCAACGGCGAGACGGTGACCAAGATCCGTCCTGGCATTGGGTTCCTACACACCGGCATCGAGAAGACCGCCGAGTACCGCAACTGGGTGCAGGGCACGACGCTGGTGACCCGAATGGATTACCTAACCCCGCTGTTCAACGAGGTGGCGTACTGCCTGTCGGTGGAACGGCTGCTGGGAATCGAAGATCAGATCCCCGAGCGTGCCCAGGACATTCGGGTGCTGGTGATGGAACTGAACCGAATCTCGTCCCATCTGGTGTGTATCGGCACCGGCGGGATGGAGATTGGTGCACTGACGGTGATGACCATCGGCTTCCGTGAGCGCGAAATGATCCTCGACTTCCTTGAGGCGCTTACTGGTCTGCGGATGAACCATGGCTATGTGCGTCCTGGTGGGGTGGCGAACGATCTACCCGAAACCGGAATTGCTCAGCTGCGCGATGTGCTCAGTTGGCTGGAAAAACACCTGCCTGAATACGCCGATTTCTGCAACGAGAACCCGATCTTCAAAGGCCGAATGTGCAATGTGGCCTACCAGGATCTGAGCGCCTGCTTCGCACTTGGCGTCACTGGGCCGATGCTGCGGGCGACCGGGTACAGCTGGGACTTGCGCAAGGAACAGCCCTACTGCGGCTATGAGAAGTACGAATTTGACGTGCCAACTTGGGACAGTTGCGATGCCTACGGACGTTTCCGGGTGCGGCTGGCCGAGATGTGGGAAAGCGTGCGAATCGTCAAGCAATGTGTCGATCGGTTGGAAGCCTCAACCGGTCAGCCAGTGATGATCGATGATCCGAAGATCGGTGCGCCGTCGGATTTGGCTGTCGGGCCCGACGGGCAAGGCAACTCCCATGAGCACATCAAGCACATCATGGCCGAATCGATGGAGGGCCTGATCCATCACTTCAAGATGGTCACCGGTGGCCTCTTGGTGCCAGCCGGCCAGGCGTACGTGCCGATCGAAAGCCCCAAAGGCGAACTGGCTTGCCATGTGGTCTCCGACGGCGGCAGCAAGCCGTTTAGGGTGCACATGCGGGATCCAAGTTTCAACCACCTTCAGTCAGTACCGATTCAGTGCGAGGGCGGCATGATTGCCGACATCGTGGTCGCGGTCGGTTCCATTGACCCAGTGATGGGAGGCGTGGACCGATGAGCGGCCACGAGTTCAAATCCTTCTTCCCCGAGTCGGGGTCGATTGACATGACCGACACCACCACCCTCATCGATGACACCACCATCGCTGAGTTACACGAGCTGGCGGCACGTTATCCCCAGGCGCGTTCGGCTCTGATGCCGATGCTGCATCTGGTGCAGAGCGTGGACGG
>DHWU01000082.1:23225-31245 GCA_002413345.1 Propionibacteriaceae bacterium UBA5174
GCGACCTTTTACACGATGTATCGGCGCAGTCCGGCTGGCCAGCACCACATCGGGGTCTGCACCACTGCCCTTTGTGCGGTGATGGGCGGCGACGCTGTGTTGGAAGCAGTCAGTGCCAAGCTCGGCATCGAACCCGACCAGACCACACCGGACGGCAAGTTCAGCCTGGAGCGGCTGGAATGCAACGCGGCCTGCGACTTCGCGCCGGTACTGATGGTCAACTGGGAGTTCATGGACAACATGACTCCCGAAAAGGCCGAGAAGATGCTCGACGACCTGGCTGCAGATAAAGATGTGCAGTCCACTCGGGGCGCGACCATTACCAGCTGGCGCGAAGCCGAGCGGGTGTTGGCCGGTTTCAATGACGGACGCGCCGACGAAGGTCCGAGCGCAGGTGATGCTTCGCTGCTGGGTAAGACCATTGCCGACGAACAGGGCTGGGCAGCGCCGAAGGGTGGGAAGGCCTGATGGTAGACAAACTGACCCCAGTGCTCAGCGCCAATTGGGGCACCAAGGCGTCCTGGACGCTGGCCGCTTACAAGAAGACTGGTGGCTACAAAGCAGTCGCCAAAGCGTTGAAGATGACCCCCGGCGATGTGACCGGAATGGTCAAAGACTCCGGACTTCGTGGCCGTGGTGGCGCCGGGTTCCCGACCGGTATGAAGTGGAGCTTCGTACCTAAGGACAATCCGAATCCGAAGTACCTGGTGGTCAACGGTGATGAATCCGAACCGGGTACCTGCAAAGACATGCCGCTGTTGCTGGCCAGTCCGCATACCTTGATCGAAGGCATGATCATTGCCTCCTACGCGATCAGCTGTCACACCGCTTTTGTTTACATTCGTGGTGAGGTGCTGCACGTACATCGGCGAATGCAGGCTGCCGTGGCCGAGGCCTACGCAGCTGGTTTCTTGGGCAAGAACATCCTCGGCTCGGGCTACGACCTAGACATCATCGTGCACGCCGGTGCCGGGGCTTACATCTGTGGTGAGGAAACTGCGCTTCTGGATTCGTTGGAAGGCCGCCGCGGGCAACCGCGACTGCGTCCGCCGTTCCCGGCGGTCGCTGGTCTGTACGCCTCGCCGACGGTGATCAATAACGTGGAGTCGATCTCCTCGGTGCCTTCGATCATTCGTAACGGCCCGCAGTGGTATTCCTCGATGGGTACCGAAAAGTCCAAGGGCTTCACCATCTATTCCCTCAGTGGGCATGTGGTTCGTCCAGGGCAGTTCGAAGCCCCACTGGGCATCACCATGCGCGAACTGCTGGAGCTTTCCGGCGGTATCCGCGCTGGCCACAAGCTGAAGTTCTGGACGCCGGGAGGCTCGTCCACGCCGATCCTGACTGACGAGTATCTCGACGTCCCGCTGGACTACGAGGGCATGGCCGGGGCCGGGACGATGCTGGGCACCAAAGCGCTGCAGGTATTCGACGAGACCACATCGGTGGTTCGCACCACCTTGCGCTGGGCGGAGTTCTACAAGCACGAATCTTGTGGAAAATGCACTCCCTGTCGCGAAGGCAACTGGTGGATGGTGCAGATGCTGAGAAAATTTGAGGCGGGTACTGCCCAGCCAGGTGACTTGGAGAAGCTGGAAGACGTGGCGTCCAACATCGGTGGCAAGTCGTTCTGCGCCTTGGCCGACGGTGCGGTGGCCTGTGTAACCAGTGCAATCCGACATTTCCGCGATGAGTTCGAAGCTGGCTACACCACGCCGGCTTGGGAGCTGTTCCCATACGGACGCAGCGCATTGTTCGAAGTGCCCGAAACCGCGGGTGACCAGACGAAGGGAGCGCACGCATGAGCGTGGAGGCAAAGCCCGAACAAGGCGCGACTCCCGTCGAGTTGGTCACTCTCACCATCGACGGCATCGAAGTATCGGTGCCCAAAGGCACGCTGACGATTCGTGCGGCGGAGAAACTTGGGATCGCGATTCCGCGGTTCTGTGACCATCCGTTGTTGGATCCAGCTGGGGCCTGCAGGCAGTGCATGGTGGAGATCCCCGACATGGGTAACGGTCGGGGTTTCCCCAAGCCGCAGCCATCTTGTGCGATCGAGGTGATGCCGGGGATGCAGGTCAAGACCCAGCACACCTCCGAGGTTGCCGCAAAAGCCCAGCGAGGAATGCTGGAACTGCTTTTGATCAACCACCCTCTCGACTGCCCAATCTGCGACAAGGGCGGCGAATGCCCGTTGCAGAACCAGGTGGTGAGCAACGGCGGCGGTGAGTCCCGTTACGAGGGAGTCAAGCGCACCTTTCCCAAACCGATTTCGATCTCGGCGCAGATCTTGCTCGATCGCGAACGCTGCGTGCTGTGTGCACGGTGCACGCGTTTTGCTGACCAGATCGCTGGTGACCCATTCATCGCGCTGGTCGAACGAGGAGCCCTGCAGCAGGTCGGCCGCTACGCCGATCAGCCGTTTGATTCCTATTTCTCCGGCAATGTGGTGCAGATCTGCCCGGTGGGGGCGCTGACTTCGGCGTCCTATCGTTTCCAGAGCCGTCCGTTTGATCTAGTCAGCACCGATGTCACCTGTGAGCACTGCGCGGCGGGCTGTCAGCTACGCACCGATCACCGCCATTCGGTGGTGCGTCGCCGCTTGGCTGGTGAGGCTCCGCAGATCAATGAAGAGTGGAACTGCGATAAGGGCCGGTTCGCTTTCGTAGCCGGTCGCGGTGACGATCGGATCACCAGCCCGCTGGTGCGGATCGACGGTGAGTTGCGGCCAGCTTCGTGGCCCGAAGCCATCGACGCGGCAGTCGCCGGGTTGTCAGCTGCGGGGCAGAGTGTTGGCGTGCTCACTGGTGGTCGGTTGACCATCGAGGACGCCTACGGCTACGCCAAGTTCGCCCGGATGGTGCTCGGTACCAACAACATTGACTTCCGTTCGCGTCCGATCGGCGAGGGTGAGGCCACCTTCTTGGCCAACCAGGTGGCCGGTCGCACTTTGGGTGACGGCGTCACTTACACCGACTTGGAGCAGGCCAAGCAGGTTGTGCTGGTGGGTTTCGAGCCGGAAGAGGAATCGCCAATGATCTTCTTGCGGCTGCGTAAGGCAGTGCGCAAGTTCGGCATTTCGGTTACTGCCATCGCGGCCTTGGCCAGCGAAGGCAGCCGAAAGCTCAACGCCAATTTGGTGCCCACGGTGCCCGGGAAAGAAGCAGCTGCGCTGGCCAAGCTCAAGTTGGCCCCCGGCGATGTGATCCTGGTGGGGGAGCGCGGCGCACTGGTGAACGGTCTTTTGGATGCGGTTGTCAAGAAGGCCGATGCCGCTGGTGCCAGGTTCGCTTGGGTGCCCCGACGGGCTGGCGATCGCGGTGCGGTCGAAGCTGGGTGTCTTCCGGGGCTATTGCCCGGTGGTCGCCCGGTGGCTGATGTGGCTGCCCGAGTGGACGTGGCAACTCAGTGGGGATCGGATTCGCTGCCCCCGCTGGAAGGCCTGGAAGGCCCAGGCATCCTCGGTGCCGCTGCGGCTGGTGACCTGGAGGCTTTGGTGGTGGCTGGCGTTGAATTGGCCGACTTCGCCGATGCCGAAGCGGCTCGGGCTGGCATCGACGGTGCGAGATTCGTGGTCTCGTTGGAGTCTCGACGCTCCGAAGTCACCGAGCGGGCCGATGTGGTCTTCCCCGTGGCCTTGTTGGAGGAGCATTCCGGTGGTTTCTTGAACTGGGAGCATCGCGTCGGTCGGGTCAATACCGTGGTCAAGCAGACCGTGGCGCCGATGACCGATCTACGGGTGCTTTCCGCGCTGGCCGATGCGCTGGGCACGAGCTTGGGGATCCGCACCGCGGGACAGGCCAGCGCTGAGTTGGCCGCGCTTGGGATCTGGGACCTCACTGCGGTGGTGGCTCCCGGCGCTCGGGCCTTTGTTCGGGCACCTAGATTCCCACCGAAATCAGACGAGGTGGTCAAGCTGGCCACCTGGCGCCGGCTGATTGATGGCGGACGCGGCCAGGACGGTGAAGAAGCCCTCGCGGCGACTGCGAAGCCGACCGTGGCGCAACTGAGTCCCGCACTGGCTGCCAAGCTCGGCGTCGCCGAGAGTGGGCAGGTCGTAATCAGTAGTGGTGACACCTGGCTACGGCTTTCTGCGGCGATCAACGAATCGATGGTTGAAGGCACCGTGTGGGTTCCAATGAACTCTCCGGGTACACCGTTGGGTGAACTTGGCGTCGTCCACGGCGACGAAGTTGGCCTAAGTCTTGGAGGTGAAGAATGAACGATCCAATCTGGCTAATGCTGATCAAGGTCATCTTGGTGATCGTGATCCTGCTGACCTGGACGATCTTCAATGTCTGGTTCGAACGCCGCCTGGTCGGCAAGATGCAGCACCGTCTCGGGCCGATCCTGAACGGCCCCTTCGGTCTGGGCCAGGCGCTGGCTGACGGTATGAAGTGTCTTTTCAAAGAGGACTTCATTCCGTCGAGGGCCGACCGGGTGCTGTTCGTGGTGTCGCCGCTGATCGCCGGTACGGCAGCGTTCACCGCTTGGGCGGTGATCCCCTTCGGCGGCGAAGTCGAGTTCTTCGGCATTACCACTCGACTCCAGGTCACTGACCTCCCGGTTGGTGTGCTGGTGTTGTTGGCGGTCACCTCGGTGGCGATCTATGGCTTTGTGTTGGCGGGTTGGTCTTCGAACTCGCCGTATTCGCTGTTGGGCGGCTTGCGCTCAAGCGCCCAGATGATTTCCTATGAGATCGCGATGGGACTATCGCTGGTTGCGGTGTTCCTCTACACCGGGTCCATGTCCACCTACCAGATCGTGGAGGCGCAGCGCACCACGGTCACCCCCTTCGGTTTGAACCTAGGTTTGCAGAACTGGAACTGGCTGGTACTGCTGCCGTCCTTCGTGATCTATGTGATCTCGATGGTCGGCGAGACTAACCGCGCTCCCTTTGACCTGCCGGAGGCTGAGTCTGAGTTGGTGTCGGGTTACATCACCGAATACTCCGGCTTCAAATACGCCATCTACTTCCTGGCTGAATACATCAACATGGCCACGGTCTCAGCAATCGCGACCACCTTGTTCATGGGTGGTTACCTGCCGATCTGGCCCTTCAACTTGATCGAACCGCTGAACAACCCTTGGCTTGGGCCGATCTGGTTCGTGATTAAGGTGCAGCTGTTCATTTCCTTCTTTGTGTGGATCCGAGGCACGCTGCCCAGATTCCGCTACGACCAGTTCATGACCTTGGGCTGGAAGGGGCTGATTCCGGTGGCCCTGATCTGGACAGTGGTCTTCGCCACCTTCCAGTGGATGCGCAGTTATCCGCCAATGGCATCGGGTCCGGGCATTTATCTACTGATTGGCGTGCTGGCGCTGTTGGTGTTCGGTGCGGTGATGGCCTTTGACCGACCAGACCCCGAACCGGAGGAGATTCCCACTGGTGTGGTTGACGTCTTCGCCGGTGGCTACCCGGTGCCGCCATTGCCTGGACAAGTGCTGCCCGAATTGAGTGCGGTGGTGGCTTCCACTGCCGAGCCAGCCGAGCCTGTGGCCGAGAGGAATGAGTAGATGGGCATGTTCGACGCCTGGGCCGGGTTTGGGGTCACTTTTCGGACGATGTTCCGTAAGACCTTCACCCAGGGATACCCCGAGAAGGGCAAGGAGAAAATCACCGCGCCCCGCTTTCACGGACGCCATCAGCTGAACCGCTGGCCCGATGGCTTGGAGAAGTGCGTGGGCTGTGAGCTGTGTGCTTGGGCATGCCCAGCAGACGCCATCTATGTCGAGGGTGCAGCCAATACCGACGACGATCGGTTCTCGCCAGGCGAACGGTATGGGCGGGTCTACCAGATCAACTACCTGCGCTGCATTTTGTGTGGGCTGTGCATTGAGGCCTGTCCGACTCGGGCATTGACGATGACTAACGACTTCAAGCTGGCCGATTTTACCCGCGAGAAGATGATCTACACCAAGGACCGGTTGTTGGCTCCGCTCTTGCCGGGAATGGAGCAGCCGCCCCATCCACGTCGCCTGGGTGCTGACGAGAAGGTCTACTTCCTGGGGCTGCCGCCGACCGGAAAGCCCGACAACCGCACGCCGATCAACTCCAACGAACCCGGAGGCACTCGATGATTGGGCTGACCACTCTGACCGAGGTCACCTTTTGGATTGCTGGTCCGTTGGCAGTCCTGGGCGGCATCGGCCTGATCCTTTTCCGCAAGGCGGTCTACGCGGTGTTGAGCATGGCTTTCACCATGATCAACATTGCGGTGTTGTACGCCACTTTGGACGCCGAGTTCCTAACCTTCGTGCAGATCATCGTCTACACCGGCGCGATCATGATGTTGTTCCTGTTCGTGATGATGCTGATCGGCGTCGACACTCCAGACTCGCTGGTCGAAACCTTGCGGGGGCAACGGATTTGGGCCGGTCTGGCCGGTTTCGGCCTGCTGGGCCTGATCGTGTTTGGGATCGGTGGTGCGCTGGTCGGATTGCCAGTGATCGGGTTGGGGCAAAGTGACAACCCAGCAATCGTCACCAACGCCAGTTATGGCGGAAACATTCAAGGCCTGGCCGCGTTGCTGTTCGGACGTTACGTCTTCGCGTTCGAGCTCACCTCGGCGCTGCTGATCACAGCGGCTGTCGGGGCGATGATCCTGGGCCAGCGGGCCCGGACTCACCGCAAGCTCACTCAAAAGGACTTGGCCGCGAAAAGGCTGAAGGATTACGCCGAGATTGGTGCCCATCCTGGGTCGCTGCCGAACTCGGGCGTGGTCGCTCAGCACAACTCGATCGCCACTCCCGGCCTATTGCCCGATGGCAGCGCGAGTGAGCATTCGATCTCGGCTGTCTTGGCAGAACGAGGCGCGGTGGTGGATTCGCCAGCGTTGAGCAAGGCGACCGCCAAGCTATTCGACTCGATTGAGTCCACGCAGAACGAGGAGGAGGGCGAATGAGCCCCGAATACTACGTTTACCTGGCCGCGATCCTGTTCGCTCTTGGCACGATTGGAGTGATGGTGCGGCGCAACGCACTGGTCGCATTCATGTCGGTGGAGCTGATGCTGAACGCCGCCAACCTCGTGATGGTCGCTTTCTCCATGGCTCGTGGTGGCTTGGACGGACAGGTGGCCACCTTCTTTGTGATGGTGGTGGCTGCTGCCGAAGTCGTAGTTGGGCTGAGCATCATCATGGTCATCTACCGCACTAGGCGTTCCACTTCGTTGGACGCCGCTAGCCTGCTGAAACTGTGAGGGGTCAGAACACATGATCGCACTCGAAACTGTTGCCGCTGCAGGCATGTTTTCCGTGGCCTGGCTGATGATCGCATTGCCCGCGGTCGCTTCGGCGATCTTGCTGGTCAGCGGGAAGTTCTTCGACCGAGGTGGGCATTGGCTGTCGGTGGCTGCGGTAACCGTCAGCTTCGTTATCGCCGCCTGGCTTTTCGTTGAGCTACTCGGCGCCAATCCGGAGAGCCGCGCGGTGTCGGTGCCGCTGTATCAGTGGATACAGGCGGGTTCGTGGCAGATCTCGGCTGGGCTCTTGATCGATCAGCTCTCGATCCTGTTCGCCCTCCTGATCACCGGCGTGGGTGCGCTGATTCACCTCTACTCGGTGGGCTACATGGCCCACGACGAGCGCCGCCGCCGATTCTTCGCCTATCTGAATCTCTTCATCGCCGCGATGCTGATCCTGGTGTTGGCCGACAACTACCTGGTGCTGTTCGTCGGTTGGGAAGGGGTGGGCCTAGCGTCCTACCTGCTGATCGGGTTCTGGCAACACAAGCCGTCAGCTGCCGCCGCTGCAAATAAGGCATTTGTGATGAACCGGGTCGGTGACCTGGGCATGACGATGGCCGTGATGACCATGTTGGCGCTGTTCGGCAGTTCATCCTTCGAAGCAGTAAATGCTGCTGCGGCTGAGGTTTCGCCAGCTTGGGCTACCGCGATCGGTTTGTTCCTGTTGCTGGGTGCCTGTGGTAAGTCAGCCCAGGTGCCGCTGCAAAGCTGGCTCTTGGACGCCATGGAGGGTCCGACCCCAGTTTCGGCACTGATCCACGCCGCGACCATGGT
>DHWU01000082.1:31494-42246 GCA_002413345.1 Propionibacteriaceae bacterium UBA5174
CACGCCGCGACCATGGTGACCGCTGGTGTTTACCTGGTGGTGCGTAGCCATGCGATCTTCGAAGCCGCGCCGATCGCGGCCACTGCGGTGGTCATTGTCGGCACGGTCACGTTGCTCTTTGGCGCTTGGATCGGTACCAGCAAGGACGACATCAAGAAGGTGCTTGCCGGTTCAACCATGAGCCAGATTGGCTACATGATGTTGGCCGCTGGAATCGGGCCGGCCGGTTATGCCTTCGCCATTTTCCACCTGCTCACGCACGGCTTCTTCAAGGCGAATATGTTCTTGGGTGCCGGTTCGGTGATGCACGCGATGGACGACGACGTCGACATGCGCCACTTCGGTGCGCTGTCGAAGGTGATGCGGGTGACCTTCCTCACCTTCGCAATGGGCTACTTGGCAATCATCGGGTTCCCGTTCTTCTCTGGCTACTTCTCCAAGGACCACATCATCGAAGCGGCCTTCCACCAGAACGTGTGGATTGGTGCGGCAGCGCTGATCGGCGCTGGGATCACCGCGTTCTACATGACGCGGTTGATGCTGATGACCTTCCTGGGTGAGAAGCGCTGGCGCGACGGCGTCCATCCGCACGAATCACCGAAGGTGATGACCATTCCGCTGATCATCCTGGCGGTCTTCAGCGTGATCAGTGGTGCCCTGATGAACTCCTGGATTCAGGAGTGGCTGGAGCCAGCCACTGGTGGCCACGTCGAGGAGTTGTCGCTAGTGCCCACTGCAGTTGGCTGGGCGACTATGGCTGTGGTGGCGATCGGCGTGACTGTCGGCTGGTTCTTCTTCGGCAGGCGTCCGGTGCCCGAGGTTGCGCCAATTTCACACAATTTCTTCACTGTGATGGGCCGCAATGACCTGTTCGGCGACACGGTGAATGACGCCTTGGTGGTACAGCCCACCTTGTTGGCGGCTAGGGGAGCAGTGGCTGTCGACCATTCAGTGATCGACGCCAGCGTGACGGGCGTGGCGACCATGTTCAGTGGCTTGTCAACGCAGGTCCGCAGGCTGCAGAACGGCCAGATTAGAAGCTACGCGTTGACGATGACCATAGGCGTGGTCCTGGTTGGTGTCGTGATGATTCTCAGTCAGTTGGGCTGAGGGAGGAGATCTAGATGACAGTCCCTTGGCTAACTCTGCTCGGCCTAGTGCCGCTGATCGGCGCCGGTGCGCTACTGCTTCCGGTGAAAGAACTGGCTCGCTACCTGGGCATGTTCTTTGCGCTGCTGACTGCAGTGGCCGCAATCGTGATTACCGGCATGCAACTCGGCGGCGCCACGCTCGCCGAGCAGGTGCCTTGGATGCCGACATTCGGTGCCTGGTGGGCGCTGAACTTGGACGGTATGGGCTTGGTGATGGTGCTACTCACCGTCGCCTTGACCCCGGTGGTGCTGCTGGCTGAATGGAAGCTCGAAAGCGTTGGACGTTGGACACCGCAGGCTTTTGTGGCCCTAGTGCTCCTGCTGGAAAGCCTGTCGATCTACACCTTCTTGGCCGCCGACGTACTGCTGTTTTACCTATTCTTCGAGGCCACGCTGATCCCGATGTATTTCCTGATCGGTGGCTTCGGCGGGCCGCAGCGGGCTTACGCGGCGATGAAGTTCCTGTTGTTCAGCCTGGCCGGCGGCCTGGTGATGCTGATCAGCGTGGTTGGGATCTATGTCTATTCCTACCGGCTGCTGGGCGTCCCGTCGTATTTGTTGGCAGATCTGATGAAGCTCACCATGCCTACTGATGTTGGGCGATGGCTGATGGTCGGCTTCTTGGTGGCCTTCATCGTTAAGGCGCCGATGGTGCCGGTGCACACCTGGCTGCCTACTGCCACCGAACAGTCCACCCCAGGCACTTCGGTGCTGCTAGTGGGCATCCTGGACAAGATCGGCACCTTCGGGATGATCAAGTTCTGCCTGGGACTGTTCCCTGAGGCCAGCACTTGGGTGGCTCCGGTGATGGTGGCAATGGCGTTGGTGAGCATCCTTTACGGCGCGATCGCAGCCATTGGCAGTACCGATCTACTTCGATTGATCGCCTACACCTCGGTCAGCCACTTCGGTTTCATGGTGTTGGGCATCTACACCTTCACCACCGCTGGCATTTCGGGGTCGATCTTCTACATGGTCAACCACGGCTTCTCCACCGCGGCGCTGTTCTTGGTGGTCGGGATGCTGATCGCCCGGCGTGGCTCGTCCAAGGTTGCCGACTTCGGCGGGGTTCAGAAGGTCGCGCCAGTGCTGGCTGGATTCCTGCTGCTGGCCGGCTTGTCTGGGCTAGCTCTGCCAGGAATGTCCAGCTTCGTATCGGAATTTATGGTGATGGCTGGGGCTTGGTCACGCCAGCCTTGGGTGGCCGCGTTGGCTGCCTTGGGCACCGTGTTAGCCGCGGTTTACATCATGCGGATGTACCAGCGGACCATGACTGGACCGGTCACCGATGGTGTGGCCGAGCGGTTCACCCACGATGCCAGCATGCGGGAGAAATGGGTGGTGGCACCGCTAGTAGCGGTGATTCTGTTGCTCGGTTTCCTGCCGAATCTCGCGCTAGGCGTGATTCAACCCACCACTGAGCAAACGTTGAGCCACGTAGGCGTCACCGATCCGGTGGCCCCGCTTGGAGAGGAAGGCAAGTAATCGTGATTGCTCCCACCTTCGAGTGGTTCGAACTAGCCCCAGTGCTAGTAGTGCTTGCTGGCGCCTGCCTGGGCGTGGTCCTTGAGGCTGTGTTGCCGCAAAGCCGCCGCTTTGGCGTCCAGCTGATCCTGACTATCGGCACCTTGCTGATCGCAATGGGCTTCTTGGCCTGGAATTTCAAGTCGGGCAGCGCCGGGCTGCTGGCCATGCGGGCAGTCAGCTTGGACGGCGTCACCTATCTGGTGTGGGCGTCCTTGCTGGTGTTCGGGCTGCTGTCGCTAATGGTCTTCGGAGAGCGCAAGCTCACCAACGGGGTCTCGGCCTTTGCTGCGTCTGCAGCGAGCGTGCCAGGCAGTCCGGCCGAGGCGGAGGCAGTGGCTGCTCACCATGAGCACACTGAAGTCTTCCCATTGGCGCTGTTTTCGCTGGCCGGGATGATGGTCTTTGCTGCCGCGAACGACCTGATCACGGCTTTTATCGCCCTAGAAGTGATGTCGTTGCCGCTGTACTTACTGGCTGGTATGGCTCGCCGTCGGCGGCTCCTCAGCCAGGAAGCAGCGTTGAAATACTTCCTGTTGGGATCGCTGGCATCAGCTTTCTTTCTGTTCGGCATGGCGCTGATCTACGGCTACTCCGGTTCTTTCGAGTACGCCGGGATTGACCTCGGGATCGCCAACCCCATCTATGGGCGTGGCCTGCTCCTAACCGGCAGCGTGCTGATGGCGGTGGGACTGCTGTTCAAGATCGGCGCGGTGCCGTTCCATAACTGGGTGCCGGACGTTTACGTCGGGGCGCCCACGCCGGTGACCGGCTTCATGGCGATCTGCGTGAAGCTGGCTGCTGTCGCTGCCACCGTCCGGTTCTTTTACGTGGCGCTAGGCGCTGAGCGTTGGAGTTGGCAGCCGGTGATGGCTGCAGTGGCTGCGCTCACGATGGTTGTCGGCGTGCTGCTGGCCCTGACCCAGACTGACATCAAACGCCTGCTGGCCTACAGCTCGGTGTCGCATGCCGGCTTTGTCTTGGTCGCGGTGACCGGCGCCAGTGTGGCGAATACTGCCGACTCGCGTTACAGCATCGCCGCCATCGTGTTCTACCTGTTGGCCTATGGTTTCGCGACGGTGGCTTCGTTCGCTGTAGTGACGATGGTTCGGAATTCCGCGGGTGAAGCCAGCGATCTGACTAGTTGGGCTGGGCTAGGGCGGAAGAACCCGCTGCTGGCTGGCGCCTTTGCGGTGCTGATGCTGAGCTTCGCGGGTATCCCGCTCACCGGTGGTTTCATCGGCAAGTGGGAGGTATTCACCGCGGCTTGGCAGGGTGGCTATTCCTGGCTAGTGGTGGTCGCGATTGTGGCCAGCCTGATCGCTGCCTATGTGTATCTGAAAGTGATCGTGGCGATGTTCTTCTCCGAAGAAGCCGAAGGTGTCGTGGTGGGCAATGCCAGTCTGCTCACCTTGGTGCCGATTGCCACTGGTGCATTGGCGTCGATCTACCTCGGACTATTCCCTGGGCCGGTAATCGACCTAGTCACTGCATTCAGCGTCTTCTTCCGCTGACGGTAGGCTGTCGGCCGTGACCCCGAATCGAACTTCTGATCTCGTTGGCGAGGTGGATCCGGCGCTCACCGAGCGGGTGACTGCACTACTTGAGCAGATCGAAACCCGCTTGGCTGAGGCGGCCGAGTCTGACAGCGCCTTCGTTACTGAAGCTGCTCAGCACATCATCAACGCTGGCGGCAAACGTTTCCGTCCGTTGTTGGTGGTGTTGGCTGCCTTGTTGGGTCGGGCCGCCGACGAGGAAATCGTCCGGGCTGCGTTGGTGATGGAACTCACCCACGTGGCCAGCCTGTACCACGACGATGTCATGGACGAGGCAGACTTGCGCCGAGGTGCCCCCAGCGCCAACAGCCGGTGGGACAACACCGTGGCGATTTTGGTCGGGGATTTCCTCTTTGCCAGGGCTTCGACCATCGTGGCCACCTTGGGTACCAGCTACGTTGATTTGCAGGCGCGCACCTTCGCACGGCTGGTCCAGGGCCAGATTGCTGAGACTCGCGGCCCAGCGGCAGGTGAAGACGCCTTGGCCCACTATCTGCAGGTGGTGGCAGACAAGACCGGTTCGCTGATCGCTGCGTCCACCACTTTCGGTGGCATGGTCGCTGATTTCGACAGTGAGTCCTTGGCCGCATTGGCTGCTTATGGTGAAGAAATCGGCGTGGTCTTCCAGCTCAGCGACGACATCATCGACATCGCCTCGGACACGTCCGGGAAGACCCCGGGAACTGACTTGCGCGCGGGGGTGCCCACCTTGCCGATCTTGCTGGTGCGAACCTCAACTGATCCCGCTGACGCTCGCCTGTTGGAGTTGCTGGACGCTGATCTTTCCGCGGACGCGGACTTGGCTGAAGCTCTAGGGTTGTTGCGGGCTCATTCGGTAATGGAGGATGCTCGCGAGGTAATTCGCGATCGTGCAGAAGTCGCTCGGGCGCATCTGGGTCCACTTCCTGATGGTGCGGCGAAGGATGCTCTGGCCACCTTGTGTGACGCGGTCATCACCCGCTCTGCCTGAACTGTGATTCCAGTCGGCGATAGCTCAGGTGGCATTCCACAGCAGTAGCGGCAACTCGCCACTGTGCTGCATGGTTAAGCCATGACGGAACTCACTGCGCTCAGCGCGGTGCAGGTGTCCACCCTGGTGCATTGCGGCGATTTGCGCGCCACCACGGTAGCTGCGGCGCATCTGGATCGAACTAAACGCCTGAACCCCACTTTGGCCGCCTTCGCGACGGTCAGCGAGACGGCCGCGATGGCCACCGCTGAACGGATCGATGCCGAGGTGGCCGCGGGTACGGCGATCGGGTCGTTGCTGGGCGTCCCCTGTCCGATCAAAGATCTCAATCCGGTGGCCGGAGTGGGCTTCGAGGCGGGCAGCGCGGCGCTAGCAGGCAACGTGGCTGAGGTTGATGATGACATCGTCGGCTGGCTGTCTGAGGCGGGCACAATCTGTACCGGCAAGTCAGCTACCCCCGAATTTGGGCTGCCTTGTTACACCGAAGTGGCTGGGGCGCCGCCGACAGTGACGCCGTGGGATGTCACGCGAATGGCTGGCGGATCGAGTGGGGGAGCCGCGGCAGCAGTGGCCTCAGGCATGGCAGTGATAGCGCATGCCTCCGACGGTGGTGGTTCGATTCGAATTCCGGCGGCTTGTTGCGGATTGGTGGGGTTGAAGGCGAGTCGGGGTCGGGTTACTTCGGGGCGGTTGCGCCAACCTGGTCCGGGTTTGAGTACTGATGGGGTGCTCACCCGCACCGTTGCTGACACCGCCATTGCTCTGGACGTGTTGGCCCGGAGAGGAGTCGGACAGACCTATCAGGTACCAGGGCCGCCACAGAGCTTCGAGGCTGCTGCCACTCGTGAACCTGGACGGTGCCGGATCGGGGTGTTGGCCACGCCGGTGATCGCCGATGCCGAGGTTCATGCAAGCTGCCTGGATGCGGTGCGGCGCACCGCAGAAGTACTGGCCGGGCTAGGTCATGAAGTCGTCGAAGCGCCTGTACCGTTCGGCCCAGATCGCTGGCAGGCGTTCGAGTCGTTGTGGGCGGTAGGTGCCGCGCTGATTCCGCTGCCGGAACCAGCCGAGGCAATGCTGCGTCCCCTCACCGGTTGGCTGCGTGAACGCGGTCGAACGATCAGCGGCACCACCTATGCCGAAGCGCTGGCGGCGGTTCAGCGGCTGACCGTGGAAGTCGCCATGGTCTGGGACGGCTTTGACGCGGTGGCGACTCCGACTCTGGCCCAGCCTCCGCTGCCGGTAGGGGCGCTGCGCAACGACCTTGACCCGGCCGCCGACTTCGCCGCCCAGACCAGGTTTACCCCTTGGACGAGTGTGGCCAACCTGACCGGGCGCCCGGCGATTTCCTTACCGCTGCACACCGCCGTGATCGACGGCGTCCGCCTGCCGATCGGGGTGATGTTCACCGGTCGATTCGGCGAGGAGGCCCGGCTACTCAGCCTGGCCGCGCAACTGGAAGCCGCGGTTGGTTGGCAACACCCATTCGTGGTTGCCGACCCGGTCGGGATCCACTGCTGAGGTCAGCGCTGGAACTTCTCGGGTTTACCGTCCGCATCGCAGTGAAGCTCTTCTTCGGCCTCGATCTCTCGGTAGTGCTTGTTACGCGAGCCCAAAATGAGGCTGGCCAGCACCGCGGCCAGCACTGAGGCGGTCAGGATTGCGACCTTGCCGATGTTGTCGGAGTCGCTGCCAAGGCCGAAGCTAAGTTCACTGACCAACAACGACACCGTAAAGCCGATGCCGCCGAGCACGGCCAAACCGAACACGTCGATCCAGGCCAGATCTGGGTCGAGGCTGGCATGTCGCAGCCGCGTGACCAGCCAGGTCGCACCACTGATGCCGATAGCTTTGCCAGCCACCAAACCCACGATTACGCCCAGTCCAATCGGACTGGCGACTGCGCCCAAAAAGCCGTCGAGCCCGCCGACGGCAACCCCGGCAGAGAAGAATGCGAATACCGGCACTGCAACGCTGGCCGAGAAGGGCCTTAGTTGGTGCTCGAGCGTATCGCCAAGGCCGGAATCAAGGCCGGAGTTGCGTGGCGGCCGTACCGGAATGCAGAACGCCAGCACCACTCCGGCCACGGTGGCGTGGACACCGGAGGCATAGGTGAACACCCACGCCACTAGGCCAATCGGGAGTAGCAGCAGCCAGGGTGCCCAGACGTGTTTGAGCAAAAAGGCCTGACCCTTGTAGGCAATCAGCGCGAACCCGGCCAACGGCACGAGATCGGCCAAGAGGAACACCGGTTCGATGTCGTGGGAGTAGAAGAAGGCGATGATCGCAATCGCAATCAGGTCGTCTGCCACGGCCAGAGTCAGTAGAAAGGTGCGCAGTGCGGCCGGTAGATGCGAGCCGATTACGGCCAACACCGCTAAGGCGAAGGCGATGTCAGTGGCAGCTGGGATAGCCCACCCCTTGGCAGCCGACGGATCTGCGAAGGTGAAAGCGAGATAGATCAGCGCAGGTACCGCGACTCCACCCACGGCCGCAACCACGGGAACTAGAGCCGTCTTCGGGTCCCGCAGGTCGCCGACCACGAACTCATGTTTGAGCTCCAGTCCGACTAGGAAAAAGAACACGGCCAGCAAGCCATCAGCGGCCCAGTGCCCCAGCGAAAGGTCTAAGTCGAAGCCAAGGACGGTCCCGCCTAGATGAAGGTCACGGAGTGCAAAGTAGAAATCTGGCGCGAAGTTAGCCGCCACCATTGCCGCCGCTGCGCCAATCAGCAGCAGAATGCCGCCCACTGATTCTCGCCGCAGAATCTGCCTGATCCGCACGAACTCGCGATAGGCGCCTCGCGCCAGGACTACTGGAGCATTTGGTTGCTCAGTCACCAAATCCTCACCCGCGCAGTCGGTTCCAGCCAGGAAGCGTCGCTCGCAGTGACGTCGAAGGCTTCGTAAAAGGACGGCAGGTTGCGCACCACCTGGTTGCATCGGAACTCTTCGGGAGAGTGCGGGTCGGTGGCGACTTGTTGGCGCAGAGCTTCGTCCCGGCGTTTGGTTCGCCAGGCCCGAGCCCAGGCATAGAAGAATCGCTGGATTGCCGGAATCTCGTCAACGGGGGGCGGGTTTTCGCCAGCGGCCAGCCGCCAAGCGCGGTAGGCGATCGTCAGCCCGCCCAGATCGCCGATGTTCTCCCCAATGGTCAGCTCGCCATTGACGCTCACCTCCGGGAGTTGCGCTGGATGGAGTACCGAGTATTGGTCGATAAGTGCCTTGGTTCGGTCGCTGAAGGCCTCTCGGTCGGCTGGCGTCCACCAATCGCGTAGCCGTCCGGTGCCGTCACAGGTTGACCCCTGGTCGTCGAAACCATGGCCGATTTCGTGCCCGATCACCGCGCCGATCGCACCGTAGTTGAGGGCGTCGTCAGCCTCAAGATCAAAGAATGGTGGTTGCAGAATTGCAGCGGGGAAGACGATCTCATTGCGCAGCGGGTGGTAGTAGGCGTTGACCGTTTGCGGGGTCATCAGCCATTCCCAGGCACGAATCGGGCCGCCCAACTTGCTCAACTCGTCAGTGGCGGAGAACTCGGCAGCGCGCAGCACATTGCCGAACAGGTCGGTGGGGACGATGACTAGTTCGGAATAGTCCTTCCAGCGGTCCGGATAGCCGATCTTCGGGGTGAAGTTGGCCAGCTTGGTCAACGCCTCAGCTCGGGTCTCGGGCCCCATCCAGTCCAGGTCCTGGATCGAGTCATGGTAGGCAGCGAGCACATTGGCCACGAGTTCATCCATGCGCTCTTTGGCCGCAGGTGGAAAGTGTTGGGCCACATACAGTTTGCCGACCGCCTCGCCTAGGTTGCGCTCGACTAGTTCGACGCCGCGCTTCCAACGCGCTTTGATGGTTGGAATGCCTTGCAGCACGGTGCCATAGAAGCCGAAGCGGGTTTCGGCTAGTTCATCAGGTAGATAGGGCGACATTGTGGCCACCAGGTTCCAGCGGCACCACTGTTTCCAATCAGCCAGCCTGGACGGTACGAGCAGCGTGGCCAACTCGTTCAGGTAGGACGGCTGGGCCACGATCACTTGGGCAATTTCGGGAACGCCCGCCGCCGTCAGTACCCGGCTCCAGGCGAAGTTGGCGTCCAGATCGGCAACCGAAGTTGGGTTGTACATGGCCCGCAGATCGCGGGTGCGCACCTTGTCCCAATGCTTGGCTGCGAATTCAGTCTCGAGGCTGACTATGATCTCGGCGCCACTGGCGGTGAGTCCGGCGATGGTCAGGGTGCGATTCACGTAGTCGCGGTAGCTGACCAGGATGTCGGAATGTTCGGCGAGGCGGTAATACTCCTCATCGGGCAGGCCGATCCCCGCTTGGCCGATGAACAAGGCGTATTGGCTTGGATCGCCCGGATCGGCGTCCACCCCCAGGCCGATTGGGGCCCCGGTACCGCGTCGAATGCTGCGTCCGAAGTAGTCCAGGAGATCCTCGATGCTGGCGACGGCCTCGATCTCAGCCAGCAGCGGGGCCAGCGGGTCTAGACCTTGGGCCTGGATTCGCTCGGTATCCAGAAAGCTGCCGTAGAGGTGTTCAACCAGGTAGGCCTCGGTGCCGGGAGCAGATTCGGCGAGGCCGGTCACAATGTCACGGATGGCCGATTCGGAGGCGTCACGAAGGTCCATGAACACTCCGGCGGCTTGTTTGTCGTCGGGGATGGAGACAGTGGACAACCAACGTCGGTTCACGTGACCGAAAAGGTCATCGGCGGGACGAATGGCGGGGGTAAGGTCAAATTCGGTCACTGCGCAAGGTTATCGGTTGGCCTCAATCGACTCACCGGGAGAGAATGCCGAACCGGCCCGTCGCCCAGATCGATAATCTGAGCGACGGGCCGGTTTAGTTGAAAGCTGGTCAGAGCTCCCAGGTGTCGTTGCCCTTGAGCAGGTTGGCGACCGCGGCCAGCTTCGCTGACTCGTCATCAAAAGTGGCTACCTGGGCCCGGGCTAGATCGTCTTGAACCGGTCGGTCAACATCGCGGAAAATGCCGATTGGTGAGCGGGTCAGTGCATTCGAATCGGTGAGCTGGGCCAAAGCAAAAGCCAGCTGGGGATTCTCGGCGTGGGCGTCATGAACCAGCAGGTTCTCCGCACCAATCTCGGCCACCGGCGCCACCTTCAAGGTGCCGTCAGCTAGGCGGGTGACGCCCATCGAGTTGTCGGGGCCAAACACCACCGGTTCACCGTGGACGAGCTTGATCATTCCCTCGTTGGCCTTGAGCGGATCGAACGCACCGTCGTTGAAGATCACACAGTTCTGATAGATCTCCACCAGCGAGGCGCCCCGGTGGGCCGCCGCAGCTTTCAGAGTCTCGGTCAGGTGCGCCCGGTTGGAATCCAGGGTCCGAGCCACGAAGGTCGCCTCGGCCCCGAGAGCCAGTGCGACCGGGTTGAACGGCCGATCCACCGAGCCCTGCGGTGAAGACTTAGTCACCTTGCCTTGCTCTGAGGTTGGGGAGTACTGGCCCTTGGTCAAACCGTAGATCCGATTGTTGAACAACAAGATGGTCAGGTTGATATTTCGGCGCAGCGCGTGGATCAGGTGGT
>DHWU01000082.1:42496-50808 GCA_002413345.1 Propionibacteriaceae bacterium UBA5174
TCAGGTGGTTGCCGCCGATGCTCAGTGCATCGCCGTCACCGGTCACCACGAAGACCGACAGGTCCTCGCGGGCCATCGCGACACCGGTGGCCAGAGCCGGCGCTCGTCCATGAACCGTGTGCATCCCGTAGGACTCCACGTAGTAGGGGAAACGGGACGAACAGCCGATCCCGGAGACCACCACCAGGTTTTCCTGACGGATACCAAGGTCAGGCAGCATTCCTTGGAAGGCGGACAACACTGGGTAATCGCCGCAGCCTGGGCACCAACGAACCTCAGCAGGTGAGGTGAAGTCTTTGCGGGTGAGCGGAGTGATCGCCAGCGGGATGCTGCCTAGGCCGTTCTTTGCGGTTGGAATGGTTGCGGTCACTTTGCAGCCTCCTCATCGATGATCGCGTTCAGGTTGTCGGCGAGCTCGGATTGCCGCAGTGGCAAGCCGTTGACTCGGGTGTAGCTCTCCACGTTGATCAGGTAGGTCGCTCGCAGCCACAGGGCCAACTGGCCCAGATTCATCTCTGGAACGATCACCCGGTCGTAGCTGGCCAGCACCTCGCCGAGGTTGGCTGGCAGCGGGTTGATGTAGCGCAGATGGGCGGTCGCCACGCTGCGTCCGCTGTTGCGGACTAGACGAGACGCTGCCTGGATTGGCCCGAAGGTTGAGCCCCAGCCCAAGACCAGCACCTTGGCTTGACCGCTTGGGTCGTCAACGACCACGTCGGGAATCTCGCGAACGATCCCTTCGATCTTCTGGGCCCGGGTGCGCACCATCATTTCGTGATTGTCGGTGTCGTAGGACACCGCGCCGGTCCCGACGGCTTTCTCCAAGCCGCCGATGCGGTGGGTGAGTCCGGGAGTGCCCGGTATTGCCCAGGCGCGGGCCAGCTTTTCGTCACGGGCGTAGGGCCAGTAACTGCCATCGGGCTGATTGGGCTCGGTGGTCAGATTTGGTTCAATGTTGGGCAGATCGTCCATCTCAGGCACCCGCCAGGGCTCGGCGCCATTACCCAGGTAGCCGTCGGTGAGGACCAACACCGGGGTGCGGTATTCAACCGCGATCTTGGCGGCTTCGAAGGCGGCTGCGAAGCAGTCAGCTGGCGATTGGGCGGCGATTACTGGCATCGGCGCCTCACCGTGACGTCCGAACAATGCGATGTTCAGGTCGGACTGCTCGGTCTTGGTGGGCATGCCGGTGGACGGGCCACCTCGCTGCACGTCCACTACGACCAGGGGCAGTTCCATCATCACTGCCAGGCCGAGGATTTCAGCCTTCAGTGCCAGGCCTGGGCCAGAGGTGCTGGTTGCACCCAGGCAGCCAGCGAACGATGCGCCAAGAGCTGCCCCGATGGCCGCGATTTCATCTTCGGCCTGGTAGGTCATCACGCCAGCACTTTTGGCCTCAGCCAGGTACTGCAATACCTCGGTTGCCGGGGTGATCGGGTAGGCGCCCAGGTAGAGCGGCAGCCCGGCCTTCGCCGCGCCCGCGACCAGCCCGTAGGCAACTGCGCGGTTTCCGGTGACCTGCCGGTAGGTGCCCGACTCGGCCGGGGCCTTGGCGATCTCGTAGCGAACCGCAAAAGCTTCTGAGGTCTCGCCGAAGTAGTAACCAGCTTTGAGCGAGGCGACGTTGGCGTCGCGAATCTCGGGCTTCTTGGCGAATTTCTTGGTCAAGAAGTTGACCGTCGAATCCACCGAACGTCCGTAGAGCCAATCCAACACACCCAGGGCGTACATGTTCTTGGTACGGGCAGCGTCCTTGCGGCTCAGGCCGAACGGCTCCACCGCAGTGGTTGCGGCCGCGGTCAGATTGAACGCGTGGACTTGGTAGTTGCTGAGGCTGCCGTCTTCAAGTGGGTTGGCGTCATAGCCAGCCTTGGCCAGACTGCGGGTGGTGAAGTCCGCGGTGTCGACTAGCACTAGGCCGCCAACGGGCAGGTCATCAATATTGGCCTTCAGCGCAGCCGGGTTCATCGCCACCAACACTTCGGGGTGATCGCCAGGGGTGTGAATGTCGTAATCGGCGAAGTGGACCTGGAAGCTGGACACGCCAGCCACGGTTCCTGCTGGCGCCCGAATCTCCGCGGGGTAGTTGGGCAAGGTCACGAAGTCGTTGCCAGCTACAGCGCTGTCTTGCGTGAAGCGGTCGCCGGTCAGTTGCATTCCGTCACCGGAATCGCCAGCAAAGCGAATTACGACGTGGTCAATGGTGGTCACTTGGGTCATATTGGGCGGCCCTCCCGGGTGCGAAGCAGGACGCTCGCAGCCGTAGTAATGGACAGAAAAGAACCCGGGATTCAGCCAGTGGTGTTAGCCAAATTCCAACATCGGTTACCCCTAGTCGGGACCGAAATCAGCATGGCGCCGCAAGGACCTGCCGGTGAGCATCTCCTATGGCGCCAAGCGCTATGGAGGATAGCGCGGGACCTAGGGGTTGGGAACCATATATTTGAACTGATTCCGAGTGGTGGAGTCCCAAGTGGCTAGTGGTGATAATGAGCGAACATGACAGCTCGGTCTAGGCTGTGCGCGTGCTAGCTACCGATCTGCCGCGATGGTGACCACGCAAATGAGTAAGCCAGCCGCGTCCTGGCTGAGTAGGTCCCGTACCCGGGTGAGTGTCGCCCGAAGCGATCTCGAGCGCGCCTGGACCTACGCCGCCGTCCGGCGCGGCTTTTATGGGTCGATCTTGCTGGTGTTGGGGTCGCTGACCCCGGCCTACCTGCCCCAGAGCACTCCGTGGTGGGAGGTCTTCTGGTGGATCGAGCAGAGCTGGTTCGATCTGACTGGCTGGGTTGGGTCTACTTGGTGGGGCAATAGCGTGCAACTAGGTGCATCGCTGTCGGTAGTGGACGCAATGAAGGCGGTTGAGGAGGTCGCCGTTTCGTTGGGTGCGCTGTTCGGTACCACGATGGTGGTCGCTGGCGTTGCCTTGCTGGTGGAAGCTTGGTTCAGACTGCGGCCCAGCCTCTATCACGAGGTGAAGCACTGGCCGATCACATTGTTGTGGGTGCTGCCAATGCTGTTTGCGCCGCCCATCTTTAGCCATGATGCCTACGGTTACGCCGCCGAGGGCTGGGTGTTGCAGAACGGTCTGAATCCATACGATGTGCCCATTTCGGTGCTGCCTGGGGCCTTTGCTGACCAGGCCGCCTGGCTGTGGCGCTATCACACCGCGATGTATCCGCCACTGAGTTTGCAGATGTTCCACGGCTTGGTGGCGATGGCCGGCAACGATCCCTACCTTTCGGCAGTCGCCATGCGGCTGCCAGCCCTGATCGGGGTCGCCTTGACCGTCCACTTGCTGCCGCGGATTGCGCGCCGAGTTGGTGCTGATGTCCAGTTGACAGCCTGGTTCGCCACGGTGAACCCGCTAGTGATCATCGATCTAGTCGGCGGCGCTCACAATGACGCGGTGATGATGGGGTTGGTGGTGTTGGCCCTTTGGACGGCCTATCTGCCAGCTCGATCAACCATTCGTCGATCGGGTCGACTTGCTGGCAGGTTGGGTCAGGCACTGAGTTGGCTGGTTGCGGAAAAGTGGTTCCTGTTGGCCGCAGTGATTATCGGGGTGGCCACCAGCATCAAGCAGCCAGCACTGCTGGCGTTCTACCCAATCGCGTTGATTGGCCACCCCTGGCGGAGCCTGCATTGGCCCGATACCTGGCGGGCAGGCGTCCGATTGTCGATTTCGTTGGCGGTGGCGGTGGGCACCTTCGTAGCGATCAGCTTCGCGACCGGTTTGGGTTTCGGCTGGGTTTCTGCCGCCGATGTGCCTGGTTTGGTGGTGACGCTGGCTCCGTTCAGCTTGCTTGGTGAAGGGCTGCGGATGGCGTTTGAGTACTTCGCGATGCCAGGGGTCGGGGATGCCGTGAAGGCCGTACTGCGCTCTGTGGGCCTGTTGCTGACTGCAGTGGTGATCGCGGTGCTGGCTTTGGGGATCGGGCGCCGCAAGCCGATCACTTTCCTGAGCTGGTCCTACCTCACCTTCGCCTTCGGTGGAATCGCGTTGAACAGTTGGTACCTCACCTGGGGCGGCCTGCTGCTGCCGCTGACTAAACCATCTGCGCGGATCATTGGTACCGCAGTCACTACTACTGCAGTGCTGCTGGCCTATGAGGCGGGTAACTTGGCCTATCGAAACGGCGCAGTTGGACTGAGCTTTGCTGCAGTCGCTTTGATGATCGTGCTGGTCTATCGGCACAAACAGGAACACGCTGCCAGATTGGCCCGACAAGCGAAGGCGACGCAATGAACGATCCCGAGGTGCTCGTTGAGGTGGCCGATGGGGTCGGCCTGATCACGTTGAATCGTCCGCGGGCGATCAACGCGCTCAACCTGGCGATGTTGCACCAACTGTCGGATGCTTTGGGGGAACTCGCTACCGATGACCAGGTTCGCGAGGTCGAGCTGACTGGTGCCGGCGATCGCGGCCTATGTGCTGGTGCCGACGTTCGCGAATTGCGGCAAACCGCTGAGTCCGGGGGAGATGTTACCGAGTTCTTCGTGACCGAATACGGGTTGAATCTGGCAATCGCAGACTATCCCAAGCCGTACCGCGCCATCATGACCGGGATCACCATGGGTGGTGGTCTGGGGGTGAGTGTGCACGGTAGCGATCGGGTGGTTGACGCCAGTAGCGTCCTGGCGATGCCCGAGACTCAGATCGCGCTGTTTCCAGATGTATTCGTGAGTCATCTGTTGGCTCGTATCCCTGGCGAAATCGGTACCCACCTGGCGCTGACGGGGGCGAGCGTGAATGCCGCTGATGCGATCAGGCTGGGTTTGGCTGACCGATGCGTGGGGCCATTGCCCGAACCTGACCCGGTGCTGGCCGGGGCCTGGATCAGCGAGTGTTATGCCAGCGATGACCCCGTTGAGATCATCGGCAGGCTTGCCGCCCATTCCGATCCGAACGCCCGGGCGGCTGCGGCAGAAATCGCGCGCCGCTCACCGCTGTCGGTGGCGATCACCCTAGAAGCCCTGCGGCGTTCGTTGGACTTCCCAACGCTAGGTGACCAATACGACCAAGAGCTGGCTCTGGCCGTCCGCCTGGCCAGTGGGCCCGAGTTCGCCGAGGGGGTGCGCGCCCAGTTGGTTGATCGCGATCGCAGTCCGAAGTGGGCTCACCCCAGCTTGGCTGAAGTCAGTCGGGCTGAGGTGCTCAGCTACTTCGATCCGCTGTGAAACCGACCATTGCCGATTGGCACCGGGCGTGGCCGCATCGTCGGCCCATTTGGTATGAGTTCAGAAGCGTTGAACCTGAGCGTTGGGTGCGATTCCATTCGCTGCCCGGTTCCAAGCGATATGCCGACGATGAGGCCGAATACGAGGAGCTGTTGGGGCGGCATCTGACGGTACTGGGGGAGTTAGCTCGAGGGGCTGGCGAGGTATTCATCGTCACCTACGGCTGGTCGGATTCCGCAGAAGTGCCGCAGCATGAGGCTGAGCTTGCCGCTTTGGTCAGCAGCGAGCCGTGGACCAGTGTGCTGACTGACTTTGACGAGGACTTCGGTGCTACCTGGGCCCATTTGTATCTTGGCACGATCGGTCTAGACGCCCCAGCGCTGCTGGCACTGCTGCGGCTGGTTGCTGACGACCAAGACCGGATGTTCTTCTTCGATCACAGCCTGACTTGGCTGTACGCCCCCTATGACGGTGGTGGCGATGTGGTTGCGCCCAGCGCTGCCGAACGGGATCGGCTGAAAGCGCGCCATGTCAGCTGGTTGCCGACAAATCCATTCGGGCTTTGATCAGCTTCGATCGGCGTAGTCGACTACTACGGGGGCGTGGTCACTGATCCGGGCCTCGTAGCTTTGGGCCCGATCGGTGCCGCCGCTGATCGCGGCCTTGGCTAGCTGTGAACTGGCCATGTGATAATCGATTCGCCAGCCGGTGTCGTTATTGAAGGCATTGCCCATCCAACTCCACCAGGAATAGGGCCCCTCGACGTCTGGGTGTAGCTGGCGCACCACATCAGTCAAAGTTCGCGGGCTCTGGATGGTGCTTAGCCATTCGCGTTCTTCGGGCAGAAAGCCCACCGATTTGGCATTGCCGCGCCAGTTGCGCACGTCGGCGCGAGTATGGGCGATGTTGTAGTCACCCATCACTAGGAACTCTCGGCCTTTGGCTTTGGCGGCCAGCCGGGCCTTGGTCAGATATGGCCGAAATGACTTCATGAACGCGAGTTTGCGCTGGTAGCGGGCCAATTCCTCGGGGGTGTCATCGGCCCGGCCACCCTTGGGCAGATACAGCGAACCCACGGTCAACTGCCAGCCGCAGAGGTCGTAGTCGGCCTCCAGATAGCGGCCCTCGGCGTCGAAGCTGCGGTTGCCGAAGCCCTCGCGAACCGCCACCGGTGGGGTGCGGCTGAGTAGTGCCACCCCGTTGCGTCCGGCGCGAGCCCCGGGGTGGTAGGCGAAGTGGTAGCCCGTGCTTGCCTCGATCGGCACCAGATCTGCCGGGGCGCGCACCTCCTGCAGTGCGACCAAGTCGGGCTCGCGTTCGGTGAGCCAATCAACGAACCCGCGCCGCACTGAAGCCCTGATCCCGTTGACGTTGACCGTGGCGATTCGCATCAGCGAAGGCTAGTGCCGGTAGTTGTCGAACTGGACGGCAAAGTCGAAGTCGGCTTCCCGGACCAGTTGCTGCACCGCCTGCAGGTCGTCGCGCTTCTTGCTGAACACCCGCAGTTCTTCGCCCTGAACCTGGGTTCGCACACCCTTGGGTCCGGCGTCGCGAATCAGCTTGGCGACCTTGGAGGCATTCTCGCGGCTGATGCCCTGCTTGGTGGTGGCCGTGATCTTCCACATCTTGCCCGACAGCCGTGGTTCACCGGCGTCCAGAGATTTCAGGTCGATCTTCCGGCGAACCAGCATGCTCTGGAAAACGTCCAGCACGGCCTTGACTCGTTCTTCGCCGTTGGACTCCATCTCAATCGCCTCACCGGAGGCTTTGATGGACGAATCGGTGCCCTTGAAATCGAAGCGGTTGCGCACCTCTTTGGCGGCCATGTTGAGCGCGTTGTCGATCTCCTGTTGATCGACCTTGCTGACGATGTCGAAAGAGCTTTCGCCTGCCACTGTCTGCCTCCTGGTCCGGGGACCACCATTGTGGCCGCAGGCCCGCCCTAGACCCAACTCTTGGGGGTCGGCGCCGATTCGAAAGTACTCGGCGAGCTTTGCTACAGTGTCCCGGCACGGCAGGTTGCCCGAGTGGCCAAAGGGAGCGGTCTGTAAAACCGTCGGCTCAGCCTACGTAGGTTCGAACCCTACACCTGCCACCACCGAACGCCCTAGTCAGAACCACTTTGACTGGGGCGTTCGTGGTTCCGTGGTGGGCTCACCGCAGCGACCTGGACACCCCGCCCTTCGCGGGTGCCCTTTCGGCAGTCCGGAGTTGCCCCCAGCCCTGTCAAGCGATTACATGATCGCTTGACAGGCGGTCGGATTGCTTCAGGTGAAGGTGTGGGGGGCGAAGATGTGCGACTCATCGGGGATTGGCTTAGTGACGTGGGTGCTGCTCGCGGTGTCGTGGAGTGTTGCGCTGGTTTCGTTGGTGTTGGGTGTCAGCGCGAGTACGAAACGTCGAGCTCTGCGGACGGCGTATTTTCAATCCAGGTACGGATCGTCGGTGGAGCGCATGCTTGCGGAGTGTCCGGCAGACCAGGAGCGGCTTCGATTGCTGCGAGATGGTGATCGGAGCGGTCCGGTGAAAGCCACCCGCGAGTTGCTTCGGTCAGAGCCGGTTCCGCTCCAGCCCGCCGCTGAGTTCATCAAGCGCCTCTGACGGTGAGACCGTCCCTGCCAGCCTGACCCGGACTGATCGCGGCCAGGCCTTGGGCGGGGTTTGGGCTAGTGCCCTCATTGGCCAGTGATGCCAGTCATGCCAGTCACGTCCAAGGCTGAGCTGAGCTGTTCCTCGGTGATCTCGCCACGCGTCACGTAGCCCAGGTCCCGCACCGCCTCGGCGACGGTCAGGTCTTCTTTCACGGCGTGTTTGGCGATTTTGGCTGCCGCCTCATAGCCGATGATTCGGTTCAGCGGGGTCACGATGGACGGCGAAGACTGCGCCAACCGCAAGCAGCGATCGGCATCGGCGGTGATCCCAGCCACACAGCGGGTGGCCAGCAGTGCGGAGACATTTCCCAGCACCGTGATCGATTCCAGCAGGTTTGCCGCCATCACCGGCAGCATCACCAGCAGTTCGAAGTTTCCTTGGGTTGCGGCGAAAGTGATGGTCGCATCATTGCCGATCACTTGGGCAGCCACCATCACGGTGGCTTCGGGCAGCACAGGGTTCACCTTGCCCGGCATGAT
>DHWU01000082.1:51041-52743 GCA_002413345.1 Propionibacteriaceae bacterium UBA5174
CCTTGCCCGGCATGATCGAGGAACCTGGTTGCAGGTCCGGCAGGGCGATTTCGCCCAGGCCGGTGCGCGGGCCAGAGCCCATCCAACGCAGGTCGTTGGCGACCTTGACCAGCGACACCGCCACCGTCCGCAGCGCACCCGAGGTTTCCACTAGCGAGTCTTGGGCGGCTTGGGCCTCAAAGTGATTGGGCGCTTCGGTAAAGGCCAATCCGGTCTGTTCGTTCAGTAATTCGATCACTCGAGCCGCGAAACCAGGTGGGGTGTTGATTCCGGTGCCCACCGCAGTGCCGCCTAAAGGGAGCTCACGAAGCCGGGGGAGAGCTGCCTGCACCCGGGCGATGCCATTGCGAATCTGGGTGGCGTAGCCGCTGAATTCTTGGCCAAGAGTGATCGGGGTGGCGTCCATGAGGTGGGTGCGCCCGGATTTGACTACTCGGGCGAACTCAACCGATTTCGCCTCCAAAGTGGACGCCAGCAGGGCAAGGCCGGGCAGCAAGGCGTCGGTGATCGCCTGCACCGCGGCGATGTGGATCGAGGATGGGAACACGTCATTCGATGACTGGGAGGCGTTCACCTCGTCGTTGGGATGAACTTTTCGGCCGAGCCTGGCCGAGGCCAGAGCGGCGATCACTTCGTTGACGTTCATATTCGAGGAGGTGCCGGAGCCAGTCTGAAAGATATCTACCGGGAACTGCTCGGGGTGGTTCCCGGCAATGACCTCGTCGGCAGCGGCCACGATGGCTGCCGACGCCTCGGCGCTGAGCACCCCTAGCTCGGCATTGGTCAGGGCAGCGGCCCGTTTGAGCTGAGCGAGAGCGGCAATGTGGTGGCTGGACAAGGTGCGTCCAGAAATCGGGAAGTTCTCCACCGCCCGCTGGGTTTGGGCCGCGTACCGGGCGGCGGCGGGCACTCGGACCTCACCCATGGTGTCGTGCTCGATTCGGAATTCGGTCATCGCCTGTCTCCCTTCGCCTTCACCTTGAGTAGCGCAGCGGGGCCAGTTTGGATTCCCGGCAGCGGCGCAGCGGTAGTCTTCAACCTAGGCCGAGAGCCGGTTTTGGGGCGCCGAAATGGTGCACTTTGCCGGTGGTTCAACCAGGTGGCTGGGCCGATTTGAGGACCACGCTCGACGTAAGGTACAGTCAACCGCTGTCCGGCCCCTATAGCTCAGTCGGCAGAGCGTCTCCATGGTAAGGAGAAGGTCTGCGGTTCGATTCCGCATGGGGGCTCTGTGTTCGGATTGGCGGAGTTACCGCCCGCAACCCCAGAAATGGGACAATCCGAACTGGGGCGGGATAGCTCAGGCGGTAGAGCAAGCGGCTCATAATCGCTGTGTCGCGGGTTCGAGTCCCGCTCCCGCTACCACCATGCAGACGCAGGAGAAGAGGAAGCGATGGCCAAGAAGGTAGCCGACGTTCGGCCCAAGATCACCTTGGCGTGCACGGTGTGCAAAGAGCGCAACTACATCACCAAGAAGAACCGCCGCAACGACCCTGACCGGATGGAACTGAAGAAGTTCTGCCCGAAGTGTCACGCACACACCGCGCACCGCGAGACCCGCTGACGCAGGTCCCCGACGAGCCGTCCGCGTCAGCGGGCGGCTCTGTTGCGTTCGCGTGGAAGCCACGCCGGCCGTGTTGACCTGGACGGTCACCGACCGCGCGACCCGGATCACCTTCTACGGCTGCCTGGCGCTGGCGGC
>DHWU01000037.1:0-3553 GCA_002413345.1 Propionibacteriaceae bacterium UBA5174
CGCCAGGAGAATGCAGGCAGCACCAGCATGCAGGGCGCGCGTGCGGGGAACGCGCCTTCGGACGCGAGGTTGTTTGGGTGCGCTCGAAATCCCAGGGTGATTCATCCTGCGGAAATTCTGTTCGATACTAAGCGGCCGACGATCTATGTCGGAATTTGGTGTGGATAAGTCGGGAATTTGGGTTGAGGCTGTGTGCTGATTGTGTAAGGGTGGCAGCTATTCACCCCTAGGAGTTGCTCGTGGCAATCCCGAAGTCTGTCTTGGCTGCTGCTGTTGTGGCCACTTTTGTGGTGCCTGGTTGTGCGGCACCGAACCAGGCCACTTATTCGTGTACGCCTGAGGTTGGTGGTGAGCCGTATGCGTGTGTCAAAGAGCAGTACGACCTGATGGTTGAACGCAACAAGCTGTATGCCGAAGCCGAGGCTGTGTACCGCAAGTTCCTCGCCGAGGATGAACGCATCTACCGGTCTGGTGGCACGGACACTCCGACTGCTGTGTTGTCGGAAACCGCGACGGGTGACTATCTGGCTGGTCAACTCGCGAACTACCAGCAAGTGTTGCGAACCCAGGGCACGTCGATCGGTGGAGAGTTCAAGATTGTCTGGTTCAAACGCGTCCCAGACCAAGTTAGGGCTGGCTCAATCGTGGCCTTGAAGGGCTGCTTCGATAACCGAACTGTGACGATGGGTGCGAAGGGTAAGCAGCCCCGGCCCGGAACTGTGTTTGAGGAGACGGGGTTCTTTGTTCGCGACGGCGGCTCCCTCAAGCTGACCGATTCTACCTACAACAAGAACGTGGCGACATGCTGAAAGCGGTTTGCGCAACAGCTCTCACACTGGCCCTATTGCTGACCACATCTGGACAAGCCAGAGCAGAGACCATAGGCGAGGCCACCAACCAGAGCTGCGACAGCAACGGCAACTGCCAAGGCCAACAACTGAAGAATCCGTTGTCTGGCGATTCGGGAACCAGTGAAGGGGTCGGCAACACATCGCCGAAGCAGACCGTGCCTGCAACAACCCCCTTAACGCCATACGAACAAGCGCTGCGCCGCCTGGCTGAGACTCAACCCACTAAAAGACAGAAAGCCACCCTCGAATCCCAACTCCGCCAAGTCGCCACCAAACTCAAACTCCCCAACCCCACGCCACGGTTTGGCCCTGATCCGAGTGTGAACGAGTGGAAGATGCTGGCTGTGGGTTTTCCTGTTTGGCTGTGGACAGACAGCCCCCGAACAGTGACTAGTACTGCCACCAACGACGGGCTCACGTTCACTTTGAAAGCGACCTGGACCTCAACCACCTTCAACCTGGGTGATGGTCACACCAAGACGTGTACCAACACCAGCGTGTATCCGGCCCACATTGATAAACCCGGCAGCCCCTCACCCACGTGTGGCTACATCTACGACGCTGCTTCGCCGAAAGGCCACCCCTACACAGTGAGCGCCGAAACACATTGGCGCATCGATTGGTCCACTGGTGGCCAGGCTGGCAGTTTCGACCACATCTACACCGGCAACAGAACCCTAGAAATCGGCGAACTCGCCTCCATGATCAAACGCTGACACGGCCTGATCCGGCACTTCCTGCAGACCTCCGCAGCCTCTGCCAGCGTCCGGCCCAGGTGCGGCAAGTCGTCGCCGACTAGGCCGGAACTGGTAAAGCCGGTGTCGTCCAAGTCGAGTCGTTCCTCCGGCAAAGCGATCCGCGTCCGTACCCCGCGCGGATCGCTCCGATCGTACGCAATCGCCGCCCAGTGGCAATGGCCCGAATGTTCATCCGAACGGGCGTCGGATTGCCGTCAGCGCGCCGCAATGCTCGACCGGGTAAGGACCAAACAGCCAACCCAGCCCAAACCTCCACCCCAGTGGCCCACAACGCCGCCTGCTGGTAGCGCAGCGCCCGAGCCCACCCCAGCGGGACCTACAACGCCGCCTGCTGGCAGCGCAGCGCCCGAGCCAGATCGTCACGGCGCTCATGCACCTGGCGGGCTACCGCATCAGTCAGCTGTACCGACCCAAGCCAGGCATCAATCGCGGCCAGGCTTGCGGTGTGGATTGCCGTGCGGGGAAAAAGCAGCCCAAGCACATGCTGGCGAATCGCCGAGCTGCGATCAGCCCAACCGTCCTCGCCGGACGAGATCGCCGCGGCGACCTTGGTGTAAGCCTCCAAGTAGGGAGTCAGCGTCATGTCCTGCTCAAACTGCCAGAAGTTGCTGCAGATCTGGAACTGGGTCTCGTTGGCGGTGTCAATCACAGTCGCCAGCCGCCAAGCCTCAGATTTCATCGCTGGATCAGGCGAGGCCGCCCGGGCGCCAGCTGCACGTTCAGCGCCACGGGCGGTGCGATCGCGTTCCAATTCGGCGCTGATCTCGGTTTCGCTAATGGCACCGATTCGGCTCAAGTTGGTCAGCAGGTGCCAACGCAGTTCGGTGTCGACCGCTAGGCCTTCAGGGGTTTCTTGGCCATGGAGCCAGGCCTGGAGCACCATGCCCACATCAAGGGTGCGGGCCGCGGACGCCAAGGCTCTGACATAGGTCAACTGATGATCTGAGCCGGGCACGGCGTTTTTGATCAGTCGCGCCAATCCAGCTACGAACTGGTCGTTCAACTCCGCTCGAAGCGCCAACGGCGAGAAGTAGTCGATCGCGGTGCGGGCCTGGGCCAAAACCGACTGCACGGCGGTCAGGTCGGTCTCAACGGCAACTCCGGCGAGCACCAAAGAAAGGTAATCCGCTGGTGCCATTTCGGCGTCGCGACACATGTCCCAGGCCGCGCCCCAAAGCAGTGCCCGAGTAAGGGCCGAATCGAGAGTGGCGATTCCGTTCACTGCAGATTCGAGTGAAGTGTGGTCAAGGCGAAGCTTGGCGTAGGTGAGGTCATCGTCATTCGGCAGGACGAGCGCGCCGCGGGGCTTGCCGATCAACTCCGGAAGCTCGGTGAGCTCATCGGCGATGTCCACTTCGATCCGGTCGGTGCGCACCAGTCGCCCATTGTCGACGTCGTCGTAAAAGCCGATCGCCAGGCGATGGTGGCGCAACGTCGGCCACTGCTCAGGAGCGCTTTGCCGGATCGCAAAGCGGGTGAAGCGGCCCTCGGCGTCCACTTCGAATTCGGCCTTGAGGGTGTTCACGCCAGCGGCTTGCAGCCACTCAGTGGCGAAGAACGACAGATCGCGGCCGGACGCCTTAGCTAGCGCAGCGAGCAGATCGGGCAGCTGGGTATTGCCCCACGCATGCTTGTCGAAGTACGCCCGCACGCCGTCAAGAAATGCGTCTTGGCCAACGAAAGCAACCAACTGGCGCAACACCGAAGCGCCCTTGGCGTAGGTAATGCCGTCGAAGTTCAGTTCCACGGCTTCCAGATCGACCATGTCGGCAGCCACTGGGTGACTGGACGGCAACTGGTCGGCCCGGTAGGCCCAGTTCTTCCGGGCATTGGTGAAGGTTGCCCAGGGATCATCGCCGCGGCCGGTGCGCTTGTTGATCTCGGCTTGGGCGAAGTGCGCGGCCCATTCGGCGAAGGATTCGTTCAGCCACAGGTCGTCCCACC
>DHWU01000037.1:3796-4489 GCA_002413345.1 Propionibacteriaceae bacterium UBA5174
GTTCAGCCACAGGTCGTCCCACCAAGTCATGGTGACTAGGTCGCCGAACCACATGTGGGCCAGCTCGTGCAAAATCGTGTTGTCGCGGGCTTCGTAGGAGGCCTTGGTGACTCGCGATCGGTAAAGGTACTCATCGCGAATGGTCACGCAGCCGGCGTTCTCCATGGCCCCGGCATTGAATTCAGGGACGAACACCTGGGCGTAGTCAGCGAACGGCATGCTTCGGCCGAAAGCTTCGGTGAACACTTCGAATCCGGCTTTGGTGGTGGCCCAGATGCGCTCGGCGTCCAGATTGACTGCCAGAGATTGTCGGCAAGCGAGACTTATTGGAATTCGTCCGGCAGGTCCGGAATATTCATCAGTGATGACATGAAATTCGCCAGCAATAACTGCGGTGATGTAGGTCGAAATTGGGGGAGTTGGTGCAAATTCCCAGCGAGCTACTCCGTCGGCTTGAGGGGTCGGGGCAACTGCTGGCGAGTTCGACAGCACCGTCCAAGTAGCTGGCGCCAGGACAGTGATCGTGAAGGGGGCCTTTTGGTCTGGCTGGTCAAAACAGGCATAGACCCGACGGGCATCGGCAGTTTCGAGCTGGGTGTAGCAGTAGATGCGGTCATCGACCGGGACGACGAAGCGGTGCAGGCCCTCACCGGCGCGGCTGAAGCGGCACAGCGCGGTGACGGGGAGTTCGTC
>DHWU01000041.1:0-4866 GCA_002413345.1 Propionibacteriaceae bacterium UBA5174
TCGTGGTCCACAAGGACGCGATGGTCTGGCCGATGGTTCCGGCTGGCACCAGTAATGACGACATCAACATTGCTCGGGACCTGGCTCCCGACTGGAGCGGGGAGGAAGAACTGTGAACACCCATACTCTGAGCGTGCTGGTGGAGAACAAGTCCGGCGTGCTTGCCCGGATCTCTGGCCTATTCGCCCGGCGTGGTTACAACATCGAATCCCTGGCCGTGGGTCCGACCGAGAACGAGGAGTTCTCCCGGATCACCGTTCAGGTGGCGGTGAGTAATCAGCAGGTGCTGGAGCAAATCGTCAAGCAGCTGAACAAGCTGGTTGAGGTGCTCAAGATCGTCGAACTGGAACCAGAAGCTTCGGTGCGGCGAGAGTTGATGTTGATCAAGGTGAAGGCAGATCCGGCCACTCGTAGCCAGATCATTGAGATTGTGCGGCTGTTCCGCGGCAAGACCGTCGACGTGCACAACGATGCGATCACCATTGAAGCGACCGGGTCTCCGGATAAGTTGGAGGCTCTGTTGGAGATGCTAAAGCCCTACGGCGTGCGTGAATTGGTGCAGTCTGGCCTAGTCGCACTTGGTCGCGGTGGGCGTTCGCTATCAGATCGTGCCAAGATCGAGAAGACCCGTCCGGCCAATGGCCCGGCAAACTAATCAGGAGTGAGAAGAAACCTTATGGCAGAGATGTTCTACGACACTGACGCCGACCTCTCGGTGATCCAGGGGCGCAACGTCGCGATTATCGGCTACGGGAGCCAGGGTCACGCCCATGCGTTGAACCTGCGCGATTCGGGAGTTGACGTACGGGTCGGTCTACGTGAGGGCTCAGCAAGCTGGGCCAAAGCTGAGGCGCAGGGCTTGCGAGTCCTTACCCCGGCGCAGGCGGTGGAAGAAGCCGACCTGATCATGGTGTTGGCACCTGACCAGGCGCAGCGCAGCCTTTACAAAGAGGCCATCGAGCCGAACCTAGTGGCTGGTGATGCACTGTTCTTTGCTCACGGATTCAACATTCGGTTCGGCTACATCACCCCGCCGGCTGGCGTGGATGTGTGCATGGTCGCTCCGAAGGGGCCCGGGCACTTGGTTCGGCGTGAGTACGCCGAGGGTCGTGGCGTCCCGGTGGTCGTGGCGGTAGAGAAGGACGAGACCGGCAATGCCTGGCCGTTGGCTCTGTCGTACGCCAAGGCGGTCGGCGGCCTGCGCGCTGGTGGCATCAAGACCACCTTCACCGAGGAGACTGAGACCGACCTGTTCGGTGAGCAGGCCGTCCTGTGTGGCGGGGTTTCTAAGCTGATCCAATACGGCTTCGAGACTCTCACCGAAGCTGGCTACCAGCCTGAGGTTGCCTACTTTGAGGTGCTCCATGAGTTGAAGCTGATCGTTGACCTAATCAATGAAGGCGGCATCACCAAGCAGCGCTGGTCGGTCTCCGACACCGCTGAATACGGTGACTACGTCTCCGGTCCTCGGGTGATCGATCCGCGGGTGAAAGAGAATATGAAGGCCGTCCTGGGTGATATCCAGTCCGGGGCGTTCGCAGAGCGGTTCATCGCCGATCAGGACGCCGGCGCACCGGAGTTCAAGGCCTTGCGCGAAGCTGGCCAGAACCATCCGATCGAACCGGTTGGTCGGGAACTGCGCAAGCTGTTCTCTTGGGTGAAGCCGACTGACGCCGATTACGTCGAAGGCAGCGCTGCTCGCTAATCTCAGCGGTCGTCAGGAGCTCTCGGGACTTTCCCGAGAGCTCCTGCGCATTTTGGGGTGAAGCTGCTGCCGGATAGTGGGCGGTCAGACGGGCTTGTTCAGGTCTGGCAAGCTGGCGCCTATGAAGATCGCCGCGCCAGCGTCCGGGTTGTCCACCGCACAGGTCGCTGAGCGGGTCGCTGCAGGTCTCACTAACGAGTTGCCGCCGCGATCGGGGCGCACTGCGTGGGACATCGTGAAGACGAATGTCTTCACCCGGATCAACTTCTTGTTGACGGTGCTGTTTGTGATGGTGATCAGCACTGGCAGCATCGTGAACGCCCTGTTTGGCCTTTTGGTGATCATCAACTCCGGCATCGGCATCGTTCAGGAGCTGCGCGCCAAAGCAACCCTCGACAACTTGGCGGTGGTCGGTGAAGGTAAGCCGGTGGTGCGCCGAAACGGTGTCGCGGCCGAACTGTTATGCGATCAGGTGGTGCTTGACGACATCATCGAGATCGGGCCTGGTGACCAGATCGTCGTGGACGGTGAAGTGGTCGAAGCCTCCTATCTGGAGGTGGACGAATCTCTACTCACCGGTGAGTCGGACGCCGAGGTGAAGCAACCTGGCGATCAGGTGATGTCTGGCAGCTTCGTGGTCGCTGGAGTAGGTGCGTTCCGAGCCACCAAGGTGGGCCACGATTCTTACGCGGCCAAACTCACTGCCGAGGCGTCCAAATTCTCGCTGGCGAAGTCGGAGTTGCAGGCCGGGGTTAATACCATCTTGCGGCTGATCACTTGGCTGCTGATTCCGGTTGGGCTGGCCACCATCTGGGTGCAGTGGACCAACAACCCAGGCGAATCCTGGCAGCAGATCGTGTTGCGCATGTCCGGAGCGCTGGTGCCGATGGTGCCGGAGGGTTTGGTGTTGCTGACCTCAGTGGCCTTTGCCGTTGGGGTGATCCGACTAGGCAAGCTCAACGTGTTGGTTCAGGAACTGCCCGCGATCGAGGGCTTGGCCCGGGTTGACGTGGTTTGCGCTGATAAGACCGGCACGCTCACCGAGAACGGGCTCAAATTCGGCGATGCGGAAGCTCTGAACGGTGCCAATGCCGATCGAATCCGACAAGTGTTGGCCCAACTGGCTGCCGCCGATCCCCGTCCGAATGCTTCGATGCACGCCATTGCCACCGACCTAGTGTTGGTTGGGCAGGCTTGGCAGGTCGCGGCGATGGCGCCGTTCACCTCAGCGAAGAAGTGGTCAGGAATTAGCTTCGTTGACCAGGGCAACTGGGTGATTGGTGCGCCCGATGTGCTTACCGACCTCGATAGTGACACCGCTAAGCGGGCCGAAGCCGTCGGCAGTAGCGGACGGCGGGTGCTGCTGCTGGCCGAAACTGACTGCCTGGTCGATTCCGCTGGCGCGCTAGGCGGGGTTAGCCCGGTTGCCCTAATCGTGTTGACCCAGAAGGTTCGACCCGAGGCTGCCGACACTTTGGCCTACTTCGCTGCCCAAGGGGTAGCGGTGAAGGTGATTTCGGGCGACAACGCTGCCTCGGTGGGGGCGGTCACCAGTTCGCTTGGGGTGGCCGGCGCAGAGGTGGTGGACGCCCGAACCCTGCCCGAAGACGAGACTGCCTTCGCCGACAAGGTCGAAACCGCAGGAGTCTTCGGCCGGGTGACTCCGCAGCAGAAGCGGCAGATGGTGGCCGCGCTGCAGTCCAGAGGTCACACCGTGACGATGACCGGTGACGGGGTAAATGACGTCTTGGCGATCAAGGACTCCGACTTAGGTGTGGCGATGGGCTCTGGGGCAGCTGCCACTCGGGCCGTGGCCCAAATCGTGTTGCTGGACGACTCCTTCGCCACCTTGCCGCACGTGGTGGCCGAAGGACGCCGAGTGATCGGCAATATCGAGCGGGTAGCGAACTTCTTTTTGACCAAGACGATGTATTCGGTCTTCTTGGCTCTGCTGGTGGTGTTGTGGCGGGTGCCTTTCCCCTTCGTGCCGATCCACATCACCTTCGTGAGCTGGTTCACCATCGGGATTCCGGCCACCATTTTGGCTCTGGCCCCGAATGCGGAGCGGGCACGCCCCGGGTTCTTGAAGCGGGTACTGAGCTTTTCGATCCCGTCTGGAATTGTGGTGGCGGTCACTTCCTTCGCCACCTACCTGCTAACCAAACCGACTAGCGGCCTCGACGACGTCGCGGGCATTCAGGCCAGCACGGCGACCTTGACCACTTTGATGATCGGTGGGGTTTGGGTGATGGTCACCAATGCCCGCCCGTATCAGTGGTGGAAGCTGCTGATGATTGGGCTGTGCTCGTTGGCCGCCTACCTCACCATCTTCTTGATGCCGGGTTGGTATCTGGCCGGCGTCGGATCGTGGCCGTGGCTGACCAAGCTGAACCCCCAGTTGGACCCACTGAATCCGGCAATGATGGGCACTGCGCTCTGGTCGGGGCTGGTTGCGATCATCGTAATCGAAGCACTGTGGTGGATCTCTGGACGGATTACCGGACGGCATCGGCACATCTTCGGCAGCCTGGCCGACTAGGGCACTTGGCAAGAGCTGCTACCAAAGCTGTAGCTGGGCAGTGCTTTCGGTTGAGCGGAACAGCTCATCAACGCCGATGGTGGCTGATGATTTGCCGAAGAACTTCCTGAGCCAACGATTGGCCTGCTCCAGCGGTATCCGGTTCAAGTGGTGCCGCTTGTGTCGACCCACCTTTTCGGTCACCACCAGTCCAGCCTGTTCCAAGACGCCCAGATGCTTCATGACGGTGAACCTGGTCAGGCTCGGCAGTCCGCTGCAAAGCTGGCTCAGAGTCTGCGCGTCCTCGACCAGCAGGGCGTCCAGGACGGCCCGCCTGGTGGGGTCGGCGAGTGCTCTGAAGACTTCACCAGCGGGGGGAACCAGGTCAATGGGTGACCGAATGGTCACATGTTTGCCGGAGTTCAAAGCCTCGCGGTGATCTCGTCGCCCACCACCGAGGTTGAACGCTTGGCCGTACCCCGTTCAGCGATGTCGGCATCAACGGCAGCCTCGATTCGGGCCGCGTCAGCGCTACGTCCCAGATGTTCCAGCAGCAGTGCCATGCTCAAAATCGTCGCCGTCGGGTCGGCAATTCCTTGTCCGGCAATATCGGGGGCTGAGCCGTGCACCGGCTCGAACATGG
>DHWU01000041.1:5119-6276 GCA_002413345.1 Propionibacteriaceae bacterium UBA5174
GCCGTGCACCGGCTCGAACATGGACGGGAAAGCGCCGGTGGGGTTGATGTTGGCCGAGGCTGCCAACCCGATGCCGCCGGTGATTGCGCCAGCCAGGTCGGTGAGGATGTCGCCGAAAAGGTTGTCGGTGACCATCACATCGAAGCGCTGTGGATCCTGAACTAAAGCGATGGTGGCTGCGTCGACATGCAGATAATCGGTGGTCACCTCAGGGTGCTCGGCGGCGACGGCCTGGAACAGCCGGTTCCACAATCCACCAGCATTAACCAACACATTGTGTTTGTGCACCATCGTGACCTTCTTGCGCCGGTTTTCGGCACGGTCGAAGGCGTCGCGAATCACTCGCTCCACGCCGTGGGCGGTATTCACGCTCAGCTCATTGGCGATCTCGAACTCGGTGCCTTGGCGGAACACACCACCATTGCCGCAGTAGAGGCCCTCGGTGCCTTCGCGCACCACGACGAAGTCGATCGGTCCGCGCGACGTGACTGATTCGGCCAGCGGTGTGGGCACTCCGGGGTACAGCTTGGACGGGCGCAGGTTCACGTAATGATCGAAGGCGAAGCGCAGTTTCAGCAGCAGACCGCGCTCTAGTAGGCCAGAAGGGATCGCTTTCGAACCCGGCGCTGCGCCCACCGCGCCAAGAATGATCGCGTCGCTGGCGGCGAGCTGCTCCAGGTCTGCGGCTGGCAAGACCTCGCCGGTGCGCTGCCAGCGTTCGGCACCCAAATCGTGGTGAATGAAGTCGAAGGTGTCGGCGCCGACCACCTTAGCCAGCACCTTCAGGCCTTCGGCCACTACCTCGGGGCCGATGCCATCACCGGCGATGACAGAGATGACTGGTTTCTGGGTTGCTGTCTGTGCATTCACTCGCGCGAGGCTACCTTGACGCTCGCACTGTGGACGATCTTGTCTCACCAAAGGGGTAAAATGTCGGGCATGCCACTGCAATTCGAACTGATTCCTAACCCTGCGCCCCGACCCGAGGCAGTGGCGGCCGAAGTACTGGCCGACCCGGGTTTTGGTAGTCACTTCACTGATCACATGGCGGTGGCGACCTGGACCAAAGCCGACGGCTGGGGTTACGCCCAGGTGCGTCCTTATGGTCCTTTCCAGATTGATCCGGCTGGTGCCGTGCTGCACTACGCCCAGGAGAT
>DHWU01000041.1:6579-29153 GCA_002413345.1 Propionibacteriaceae bacterium UBA5174
CACCTCTTCCGTCCTGAAGCCAACGCCAAGCGTTTCCAGGCTTCGGCGGCTCGGTTGATGCTGCCCGAACTGCCAGTCGAAGATTTCGTCAACGGGGTTGCGGAACTTGTCCGCGCCGACCGTCGGTGGGTGCCGGAAGCTGAAGGAGAAAAGAGCCTTTACCTGCGCCCGTTCATGTTTGCCGACGAGGTGTTCCTCGGCGTCCGGGCCGCGCAGCGGGTCACCTTCAGCGTGATCGCCTCGCCTTCGGGACCGTACTTTGCTGGCGGAGTGAAGCCAGTCGACATCTGGGTCACTGATGAATATGCCCGCGCTGGAATCGGCGGTACGGGTGCGGCCAAATGCGGCGGCAACTACGCCGCCTCGCTGATCGCCCAATACGAGGGCTATGAACACGGCTGTTCCCAGGTGCTGTTCATCGAAGCCGCAGGCAAAGACCGGCTCGAGGAGCTTGGCGGCATGAATGTCTTCCTGGTTACCGATGACGGCAAGCTGATCACCCCAGCATTGACCGGCACCATCTTGGACGGGATCACTCGTTCGTCGATCCTGGCAGTGGCCGCCGACCTCGGTTTGACCCCGGTGGAACGCCGGGTTGGCCCCGATGAACTCTTTGATGGCATCGCCAACGGCACCACCGTGGAAGCCTTTTCCTGTGGCACCGCCGCGGTGATCACCCCGATTGGCGCGTTCCGCTCGACCAATGGTGAATGGAAGCTGCCTGCTGGCAGCGAACAGACTTTGGCGATCCGGAACGCGATCCTCGATGTCCAGTACGGACGGGCCGAAGACACCCGCGGCTGGCTGCAACGCGTCGTCTGATCCGTCCGTGCTTGAGAATGCCCATTTCGGTACGCGAGTTGGCGCCGTAGCATTGGCGGGCGTGATCGCTGCGTCCCGCCACTGCGCCAATCCCTGCCACTTTGCCAACGACGACGAGGCCTGTTGATGACTATCTTGCCCACCATGCCGGACACCTTCCATGTTTACGACACCACGCTGCGCGACGGTGCCCAGCAGGAAGGGCTGCAACTCAATGTCAACGACAAGCTGAAGATCGCCCGTTACCTTGACCAATTAGGTGTTGGCTTTATTGAGGGCGGTTGGCCCGGAGCCAACCCCAATGACACGGCTTTCTTTGCTGCAGTCGCCGATGGTGGGGTGGAGCTGAAGAACGCCAAATTGGTGGCTTTCGGTGCTACCCGCAAGGCCGGCACTACGGCCGCCGAAGATCCGCAGGTGCAAGCCCTGTTGGCTGCGCGCACCGAGGTGATCTGCATCGTGGCGAAGAGTCACGATGAGCATGTGCTGAGGGCGTTGCGCACCACTTTGGACGAAAACCTCCAGATGGTGGCCGACACAGTGGCTCACCTGGTGTCCCAAGGACGGCGAGTGTTCGTTGACTGCGAGCATTTCTTCGACGGCTACCAGGCAAACCCGGAGTATTCCTTGGAGGTAATCCGAACTGCCGCTGAGGCCGGGGCTGAAGTGGTGGTGCTGTGCGACACCAACGGTGGCATGTTGCCCTCCCAAATGGGCGATGTGGTCTCGGCCGCGGGCGCAATCGGGGTGGAGTTGGGGATTCACTGCCACAACGACACCGGCTGCGCGGTGGCTAACACGATGGCAGCAGTGGACGCCGGCGTGATTCACGTCCAAGGCACCTTGAATGAGTACGGCGAGCGCACTGGCAACGCCAACCTGATCACGGTGTTGGCTAACTTGCAGCTCAAATACGGCTGGCCACTGGTTCCGCCAGAGGCGCTGGCCGACGCCACCCGGATCGCAAATGCCGTGGCCGGGGTGACCAATGTGGCGATGAATAACCGCCAGCCCTATGTGGGGGCTTCGGCCTTCACCCACAAGGCTGGCCTGCATGCGTCGGCTATCAAGGTGGACGCCAACCTTTACCAACATATTGATCCGTTGCTGGTCGGCAACGACATGCGAATGCTGGTCTCCGACATGGCTGGTCGGGCGAACATTCAGATCAAGGGATCTGAGCTGGGTTATGACCTTTCCGACCGTGACTTAGCTGCCAAGGTCACCGAGGCCGTCAAAGCCCGCGAGATGGACGGCTACTCCTATGAGTCGGCAGACGCCAGCTTCGAGTTGCTGCTGCGCTCGGAGTTGGGCCTCTTGGAAGAATTCTTTGAAGTGCTCAGCTGGCGAGTGATCACCGGCCATGAGGTGAAACCAGAAGGCGATTCCGAAGCCACTGTGAAGCTGCTCGCCAAAGGTGTGTTGCGGCACTTGGTGGGCGAAGGACACGGCCCGCTGAACGCTTTGGACGTTGCACTGCGCGGAGCACTTCGCCAGGCCTACCCGGCGGTGGACGATTTTGAGCTTACTGACTTCAAGGTGCGGATCTTGGATCAAGGCCATGGCACCGATGCGATCGTCCGAACGCTGATTGACATGACTGATGGCAGTCGAACCTGGACCACAGTCGGGGTGGGTACGAATGTGATCGAGGCCTCATGGGAGGCGTTGTACGACGCCTACCGATGGGGTCTGCTGAAGCGGGATTGAACACCTCGCTGATCACCTAGGCTCAGGGCTATGGAAGATCCGTCGTTTGCCCCGAATGCCCACGACCTAGCTGGCGCCCGCGCGAAGCTGCGCAGCATGGCCGAGGAAGGGTTGATCGACCCGGGCCAGCTCGATCAGCGCCTGGCCGCTTTGGAATCTGGCGACCAGGCGTCCTTAGCGACGGCCACGGCCACCTTGCCAGCTGGTTATCTCCCCGATGACCCGTTGCTGCTGAGTGCGGGGGTTTCGAATGATCAACGCAGCGGGGCGTGGACAATCCCGCCCTTTGTGAAGATTCAGGCTGGGGTAGGAAGTGTGCGGCTCAACTGCCTGCAGGCGACACCGGCGGCTCCGGTGATCCAGGTCGAATTGGACGGCGAACTTGGCAGCGTGCTCTTCGTGCTGCCAGAGGGTTGGGCGGTAAATGCCGACCGCGTGGCCAAAGGCATGGGTTCATTGATCTTGAAAGTGCCTAGTCAGCCTGCTGAAGGATGCCCGCTATTCATGGTGCGGGGCGCCTTGGCGGTGGGTAGTTTTAGGGCTCGTCCAGCCAGCCGCTGGGATCTGCGCCGGGCCGCCCACTGAGCTCAGCTGATCCGTTCCAGCACGATTGGTGGCGGCGAAGCTGGCTGTGGGCTGATCTTCACCGCATCAGCTAAGGCCTGTTCTGCCCGTTCGATTCGCTCCGCAGTGTCGGTGTGTAAGGCAAACAGTGGTTGGCCTTTGTGTACCAGATCGCCGAGGCTGGCCGTCCAGGTGACTCCGGCGGATGCTTGCACCACATCGCCTTGTCTGGCTCGTCCCGCGCCCAAACGCCAAGCCGCCACGCCGACCGCCATGGCGTCCATTTCGGTGAGGTAGCCGTCGGCTTTGGCAGTGACCACCTCGGTGAACTTCGGCTGGGGTAGGGGAGCGGTCGGGTCGCCACCTTGGGCTCGAATCATTGCCCGCCAGGTGTCCATGGCTTCGCCGGAGGCGAGGGCCACCCCCGGATCGGCTTCGATCCCGGCAGCGGCCAGCATCTCGGCGGCCAAAGCGAGGGTCAGCTCCACAACGTCGCTGGGACCGCCGCCGGCCAAGACCTCGAGGGCTTCGGTTACCTCCACCGCATTGCCAGCGCTACGGCCTAGGGGAGTGTCCATGCCGGTGATCAGTGCCACAGTCTTCACCCCGGCATCGCTGCCGATCTCCACCATGGTCTGGGCCAAGACATGCGAATCATCGTGGGTCTTCATGAAGGCACCAGAGCCGGTCTTGACGTCCAACACCAGGCTGGCGGTGCCTTCGGCAATCTTCTTGCTCATGATCGAAGCGGCAATCATCGGGATCGACTCGATGGTGGCGGTGACGTCGCGTAGCGCATAGAGCTTGGCGTCGGCCGGGGCTAGGCCAGCACCGGCCGCACAAACCACGGCGCCTACTTCGTTGAGTTGGGCCAGCATCTCGGCATTACTCAACTCGGCTCGCCAGCCCGGAATTGACTCGAGTTTGTCCAAAGTTCCGCCGGTGTGGCCAAGCCCGCGTCCGCTCAACTGCGGCACAGCCGCCCCACACGCGGCCACCAGCGGCGTCAGCGCCAAGGTGATCTTGTCCCCAACGCCACCAGTGGAGTGTTTGTCGACCGTAGGTCGGGAAAGTGTTGAGAAATCCATCCGCTGGCCGGTGGCGATCATCGCCTTGGTCCAAGCGGCCAGTTCCTCGCGGGACAAACCCTGGAAGAAGATGGCCATGGCCATGGCCGACATCTGTTCTGCGCTGACCCCGCCATCGGTGTAGGTGGCGATCAACCACTTGATCGCCTCGCCACTCAGGCTGTTGCCGTCGCGCTTACGCCGGATCAGTTCAACCGCATCGAAGACGGACGCATCACTCATGGTTGAACCCTAGGTCCTGGATGAGGGCTGGCGGCAGGTCTGATTCAGCGTGCCAGGGTTTTGAGTTGGTCGCGATCGCGCAGCTGAAAGGCACGCCCCTCAATCAGCAGCAAACCTTCCGCAGCCATCCGGCCAAGCTCTGTGGTCATCGAAGCCCGAGAGACTTGCAGATGATCGGCCATTTCTTGGCGAGTGAGCGATCCAGGCACTCGGCCGGCAGCGTCGGCCTGTCCGATTAGGTAGAAGGCCAGTCGAGCTCGCAATCCTCTGCGGGTGAGCAACTCGCCGCGGGAGTTTAGGTGCCGGGCTCGTTCGGCCAGTAGTCGGGCGCAATTCTGTAACAGGTGCTGCCGGAGTTGCTCCGGCTGGGCGGTTGACATCAGCTGCCCGAGGCTGATCACCAACGCTCGCACTGGTTTGGCCGCATGCACATCGGCTGGCCAGCGTGGATTGGGTGCAAAGGCAGTCACTGCGCCGCAGGCGCCGCCGGGGTTGACCACGTCGATGATGTGCCGGCTGCCATCAGTGCGGGTGCGCACCACTTGGAGGCGTCCAGACAACACAATGAAGAACTCCTGTTGGGGCTCTGCTCGGTGAGCCAGCACCGCACCGGTCGGCCACGACGCCAAGCGGGCGTAGCCATCAGTTAATAGTTGGGTGAGCGCGTCTGGGCGTAGCCCCTGTCCCAGCACCGAGGCGGCGAAGGCCTCCTGATCTGCGGCAGTCGCGACCGGGCGGCTGCGCTGGCCGGAAGCATCTTCCATGCCTTCTCCAAAGTGTTGCCCGGGCAACAGACGTGCCCGGTTCGACGAATCTAGCCTTTCGGCGAAGAAACGCATATTCCGGGCAACGGCCCTGATCAGGAAGGCAATTTCAGCTATGGAAATGTTCTGTTTTCAGTGCGAGCAGACGGTCGGCGGGCTGTCCTGCCGCGAGACCAGCAATTGCGGCAAGACCGTGGAAACTTCTGACGCGCAAGATCAGATCACCTACGAGTTGATGAAGCTGGCAGTGGCCGCAGAGGGTACTGGCCGCGAAACTGAGCTGGCAGAGCTGTTCATGCAAGCTCTATTCACGACGGTGACGAATGTGAGCTTCGACGCCGCTGGCTGCACCGCACTGGCGGCCGAGATCGATGCTAAGCGTGAGAAGATTACCGGCGGCGCTGACACCGTGCTGGAGGCGATTTCGGGGCCAACAGCGATCTTCACCGTTGGCGGTGCTGAGCCGAGTTGCCGCGCGTTGCTGGTGTTGGGGCTGCGCGGTATGGCCGCCTATGCCTACCACGCTCACGTACTGGGCTTTCGGGATGCTGCAGTGGACGCCTGGCTGATCGCGGGGATGGCCGCGGCGTCCCGATCGCATGAAGTGGGAACCTGGCTGGAGTTGTTGCACGATTTCGGCCTAGTCAACTTCGCCTGCCTTGAACTGCTGGATCGAGCCAATACCGTCAGCTACGGACACCCAGTGCCGACCACCGTGACGATGGAGGTGCAGCCCGGTCCGTTCATCGTGGTCACCGGCCACGATCTGCACGACTTGGCGATGCTTGCCGAACAGTGCGAGGTCGCCGGAGTGGCGATTTACACCCACGGTGAGATGTTGCCTGGCCATGCCTACCCTGAACTGGCCAAATACAGCTGCCTGAAGGGCCACTTCGGCACCGCCTGGCAAAACCAGCGCAAAGAGTTCGCTGGGGTGCCAGGTGCCTTTCTGTTCACCACCAACTGCCTGATGCCGCCGCTGCCCGCTTATGCCGACAACATCTTCACTACCGCAATGGTTTCCCATCCCGGGTTAGCTCACGTGCCAGCGGCAAATGATGGCAGTAAGGACTTTTCTGCGGTGATCGCCAAAGCCAAGCAGTTGGCAGGTTGGTCTGAGGTGAGGAGCTTCACTGGGATCAACGGGGGCGCCGAACTGACTACTGGCTTTGGTCACCAGTCGGTGCTCAGCGTTGCCGATGTGGTGATCGATGCGATCAAGTCCGGTGAGCTGAAACACCTCTACTTGGTTGGCGGTTGCGACGGTGCCTTGCATGGGCGCAACTACTTCACCGACTTGGTGAAGGGCACCGCTGAAGACTCAATCGTCTTGACCCTGGCTTGCGGCAAGTTCCGGTTCAACGACCTCGACCTAGGCAGTGTCGCTGGCCTGCCGCGAATGCTTGACCTGGGGCAATGCAACGACGCCTATTCGGCGGTGAAGGTGGCGGCCGCGCTGGCCGACGCCTTCGGGGTAGGTATCAATGAGCTGCCGCTTTCGTTAGTGCTGTCGTGGTACGAGCAAAAGGCGGTCTGCGTGTTGCTGAGTCTGCTGGCGCTCGGTGTTAAGGACATCTACCTCGGTCCCAGCCTGCCGGCATTTGTGTCGCCGGAGGTGTTGGAGGTCTTGGTCGCCGAGTTTGGGCTGCGTCCCACCACCACAGTGGCCGCCGATCTGGCCGCGATGCGTCCCGTGCTTGCCTGAGGGGTTTTGACCGGGCAAGAGTCGCGCCAGGCACTCCGCGTTAGTGGGGTGCCTGGCGTACTCACGTGCGTGTCGTTGGGTGGGTAGGCAGCTAGGGTAATCGCCATGCGTATTGCCAGATTTGTGGCCCAGGGCGATCCCACCTTTGGGGTGGTTGAGTTAGCTGAGGACCAAGGCCCCTTTCCCGAAACTGTCGCGGTGTTGAGCGGTGATCCATTGGCTGGGCCGGTGAAGTACACCGGGGAACGCCTGGCGCTAGCTGATGTGCGCCTGGTGGCGCCGGTGATTCCACGAAGCAAAGTGGTCGGTATCGGGCGTAACTATGTTGAGCACGCCGCCGAACAGCAGGCCGAGGTCCCCAGTGAGCCGTTGGTGTTTTTCAAGCCGAACACTTCGGTGATTGGGCCTGGGGAACCGATCGTCTACCCACCCGAGACTGCGAATCTGCATTACGAAGGCGAACTGGCCGTCGTGATCGGACGCATCTGTCGCCGCGTCCCGGTCGAAATGGCCGCTGAGGTGATCTTCGGTTACACGGTGGCCAATGATGTGACTGCCCGGGATCTGCAATCAGCCGATGGTCAGTGGGCCCGGGCCAAGGGTTTTGACTCCTTCTGTCCGCTGGGCCCGTGGATTGCCACCCACATTGATCTGGCCGAGGCTGGCAAGCTGGACATCGTCACGACCGTCAACGGGGAAGTCCGGCAGTCGGGCAATACCGAGGACATGGTGCATTCGATTGCCACCCTGATCGCCCATGTCTCGGCCTTCACGACGCTGTTACCTGGGGATGTGATCCTCACCGGGACCCCTGCGGGGATCGGTCCGATGAATGTTGGCGACAAGGTCTCGGTGACGATTTCTGGCATCGGCACGCTGACTAACCCGATCCTGGCGGAGGACTGAACAGATGAAGCTGCTTGAACGATTTGCACAGTTTGAACCCAAGCCGGGGGTCGATTACCGCCGAGTCTTGGAAGTTGATGCCAAGGATCGGACGCCAATGCGGTCCCTCACTTTGGGTATCGGGGGTGCGCTGCTGGCCGTGTATGGCTACGTCTGGTTGGTGGCGGGACTTCCTCAATTGGTCTCCCTCGTGGCGCCGGGCCCGGTCTTCACTATGGCCAGTAAGGCGATCGCTGTCGCTTTGGCGATCCCACTGACGATGGCATTGGTGCTTCTGGCTCACCGGTTCAACCCGCGATGGCTGACTTCAGTGCAGCCGGGGATTCGGTGGCGCTACTTGATTGCTGCTTGGCTGATTGCCTCGGTGATCCTGATTATGGGGGCGATCATCTCCAGAATGGGTCAGCCGTGGGTCTGGGCACCGGAGAATCCGCTGTGGGCCTACTTGGCTGTGGTGCTGCTACTCACCCCGCTACAGGCCGCTGGTGAAGAGTTCTTCTTTCGGGGTTACCTGATCCAGGCGTTGCATTCGGCAGCCCCCGGCGGGGCTGCGGCCGGTAGTGGAATTCAGGGATGGCTGATTGGCACCTATCAGAAGTGGTTTGGGGTGGTTGGATCGGCCTTGGTGTTCGCCATGCTGCACGGCACCCAGAGCCCGGCATTGTTTGCCCACCGATTCGGTTTTGGGCTGATTACGGGGTGGCTGGTGGTCAAGACCGGCGGTCTGGAGGCGGGGATCGCGGTCCATATCGTGAATAACATACTCACCTACGGTGTGGGGATCTTCACCGGAACCCTGATCCAGGTCAGGTCGATTGTTTTCGCCGATTGGCTGCCGGTTGCGATCGACCTGGCTGCGTTCGCTGCGTTTGCCGCAGTTGCAGTCTGGCTGGCCAAACGAATGAATCTGGCTACCAAAACGCCGCTGTCTCAGTTTGGAAGCTCGAGTGTGCCTCTAGTAAGGTGATTCCTCGCTGGCCCCATCAGGCCAGCAAGTCTATGAGTGGCGCAAGGGCCGTGATCCGGCTGCAGTGATCACTGATAGACGATGGGGTATGGGGTAATTGGCAGCCCGCCGGATTCTGATTCCGTCAGTCTAGGTTCGAGTCCTAGTACCCCAACGCAGTGAAGAGTATTTCGCTGAGTTGGCCGATTCGCTGAGTCGGATGCGTTGCGCTAACCTTCGCTGGCGTTGTGAAAGCAACATCACCGTTGGCCCCGTTGTGTAGCGGCCTAGCACGCCGCCCTCTCAAGGCGGTAGCGGGGGTTCGAATCCCCTCGGGGCTACAAGGCAAAACCCCTTGTCGGAGCAAGATCCGACAAGGGGTTTTGTTGTTCCCACGCAGGCGCCGGAAAATCTGGGAGGCGTACGGGGGCACGCCCCATCCCTTACCTGGCGAGGCCAGGTGAAGCCCGCAAGGTGCCTGACTTGCGGCGGATCTGGGCGGGGCGCAGCGCTAGTTGGTGAGTTCGCGCTGGGCGGCCAATACCGAAAGCACCCGGTCATTGGCTTGCTGGGTGCCAATCGTGATCCGGACGCCATCGCCGGCGTAGCCGCGAACCAGAATGTCGGCGGCATCAAAAGCGGTAACCAGCTGTTCGCGGTGCGAATCGTCCAGGCGAAGCCAGAAGAAGTTCGCGGTGCTGTCGGGCACCGTCCAGCCCAACTCGCGGGCGGCAGCAATCATTCGATCTCGCTCGGCAATGACCTGGGCTGCTCGGTTCGTCATGTCATCGGAGGCAGCAATGGCGGCCACCGCCGCGCCTTCGGCCAGGGCGCTGACTGAGAACGGAACTTGAGTGCGCCGCAGACCCTCGGCGATTTCGGGACCAGCGATTGCGTAGCCGACCCGCAGTGCCGCCAGCCCGTATGCCTTGGAGAAGGTGCGCAATAGGCACAGGTTCGGGTATTTGCGGTACAAGGCAAGGGTGTCGCCGCCCAAGTCGGGGGCGAACTCGCGGTAGGCCTCGTCAACGACCACCAGCACACGCGGCGGAATCTTGTCCAGGAACTGGGTGAGTTCGGCGATCGAAATCGAAGTGCCAGTGGGGTTATTGGGGGAGCACAGCAGTACCACCTTGGTCTTCTTACTCACCGCGGCAGCGATGGCGCCAAGATCGTGGCGTTCGTCGGCGGTGAGCGGCACTTTGACGGCCACCGCGCCAGCGATCTGGCACAGGATCGGGTACGCCTCGAATGAGCGCCAGGCGAAGATCACCTCGTCGCCGGGGTCGCAGATTGCCGAAATCAGTTGCGACAACACACCGACGCTGCCGGGGCCCACGGCGATCTCATCAAGGTCGAGTTCGAATTCCTCGGCCAGCCGAGTGCGGAGCGTCACCGACGCCATATCTGGGTAGCGATTCACTTTGACCGCACCTGCGGCCAGCGCCGACAGTACCGAGGGCAGTGGCAGGTAATGGCTCTCATTGGCGGCTAATGGCTCCACCAGGGCTGAGTCGGCTTTGCGTCCGGCGATGTAGGCGGGCAATCCGGCTACCGCAGCGCGAAGTTTGGGCGTGGGCTGGGACTTCATCAAGCTTCCTTCCTTGTCGCACCCATTGGTACCGGGAGTGCGGCCGGCTGTGATCCCCCTCACGCTGGTCAATCTTCTCCTAAGTCGCCACCAGACTCTGATGCCGACTTAGGTTTAGTGGCTAACTCTCGCCGCCATTACGCCGCAATACTTCAGAAAGCCGTTCCGCAGCCGCGATCACTGCCGGGGCATGCAGGCGTCCGGGTTGACGGGAGAGTCTTTCGATCGGGCCAGACACGCTCACCGCGGCAATCACTTTGCCACCGGGGGAGCGAACTGGTGCAGATACTGAGGCGACGCCGGGTTCGCGCTCGGCGACCGATTGTGCCCAACCGCGTCGACGGACGGTAGCCAACGCGACGGCGGAGAATGAGGCGCTTTGCAGGCCACGCTGAATTCGGTCGGGATCCTCCCAGGCGAGCAGCACCTGGGCTGCCGAGCCAGCGCTCATAGTCAGTTGGGTGCCTACCGGGACGGTGTCGCGCAGTCCGACCGGACGCTCCGCACCTGCCGCGCAGACCCGCATATCGCCTTGACGGCGAAACAGTTGGGCCGATTCGCCGGTGATGTCGCGAAGCCGGGCCAAGACAGGTCCTGCTGTGGCAAGCAATCGATCTTCGCCAGCAGCCGAAGCTAGTTCGGTAAGCCGTGGTCCCAGAACGAAGCGTCCTTGCAGATCGCGGCTGACTAATCTGTGGTGCTCGAGGGCCACAGCCAGGCGGTGGGCAGTGGGTCTAGCCAGCCCAGTGGCGGTGACTAAACCGGCCAAAGTGGTGGGTCCCTGTTCCAGTGCAGTGAGCACCAGGGCTGCCTTGTCGAGAACGCCAACTCCAGAAGAACCGTCCATAGGCTAAGACTGCCGTCTCGGATCATGATATGCAAGCGCTAGACTAGAAGAAGTCTTGTGAAGTTTTCTGGGGAGCAATGGAGGTCCGATGGGACAGACCCTGAGTGATAAGTTATGGGAACGCCACGTCGTTCGTACAGCTGCGGGTGAGCCCGACCTGCTGTACATCGATCTGCATCTGGTGCATGAAGTCACCAGTCCGCAAGCGTTCGACGGTCTGCGGCTAGCCGGGCGGAAGGTGCGTCGCACTGATCTGACCATGGCCACCGAAGATCACAACACCCCCACGGTGAACATCACAGCCCCGATCGCCGACCCAGTCTCCAAACTGCAGGTCGACACGTTGCGGGCCAACGCCGCTGAGTTTGGTGTGCGGATTCACTCCCTGGGTGATCCTGATCAAGGCGTGGTGCACATCATTGGGCCGCAGCTGGGTCTCACCCAGCCCGGTCTGACCGTGGTCTGCGGCGACTCGCACACCGCCACGCATGGTGCTTTCGGGGCGCTGGCCTTCGGTATTGGCACCTCAGAGGTTGAACATGTGCTGGCCACCCAGACCCTGCCGCAGGCGCGTCCGAAGACGATGGCAGTCAACATCAACGGCGAACTGGCCGAGGGTGTCACCGCTAAAGATGTCGTGCTGGCCTTGATCGCTAAGGTCGGCACCGGCGGTGGCCAGGGCTACATCGTGGAATACCGCGGCAGCACCATCGAGAACCTGTCGATGGAAGGTCGGATGACCATCTGCAATATGAGCATCGAGTGGGGCGCTAAGGCAGGCATGATCGCGCCGGATGAGACCACCTTCGCTTATCTCAAGGGACGCCCACACGCTCCGGCTGGCGCTGACTGGGACGCTGCGGTCGCCGACTGGAAGACCCTGTTCAGTGATGCTGACGCGGTCTTTGATGCGGTGGTCGATATTGATGCCACTCAGTTGACCCCATTTGTCACCTGGGGCACCAACCCTGGCCAGGGCGCACCGCTGAGTGCCGTGGTGCCCTCGCCGTCCGACTTCACTGATCCGGTGGAGCAAGCCGCCACTGAGCGGGCTTTGACCTACATGGGCCTGGAAGCGGGCACACCGCTGCGTGAGGTCAAGGTGGACACCGTCTTCCTGGGTTCGTGCACCAACGGCCGGATCGAAGATCTGCGTGCCGCCGCTGCTGTCCTCAAGGGTGCCAAGATCGCCGACGGGGTGCGGATGCTGGTGGTCCCCGGCTCGGCGCGAGTCAAGGTTCAAGCTGAGGCTGAAGGCCTAGACGTGATCTTCACCGACTTCGGGGCTGAATGGCGCGAGGCTGGCTGCTCAATGTGTCTGGGTATGAACCCCGATCAATTGACCCCCGGCGAACGCTCGGCTTCGACCTCTAACCGAAACTTTGAAGGACGCCAGGGCAAGGGCGGACGCACCCATCTGGTCTCACCACCAGTGGCCGCGGCCACCGCGATTCGCGGCACTTTGAGCTCCCCGGCAGACCTGTAAAGGAGAACTGAAATGGACAAGTTCAGCTCACATACCGGCATCGCGGTGCCGCTGCGTCGTAGCAATGTCGACACCGACCAGATCATTCCGGCGGTCTACCTGAAGCGGGTCACCCGCACCGGGTTCGAAGACGGTCTGTTCTCGGCTTGGCGCGGAGATCAGGACTTCGTGCTCAATCAGCCGGCCTACGCCGCCGGTTCGATTTTGATCGCTGGTCCCGATTTTGGTACCGGATCTTCCCGTGAACATGCGGTCTGGGCGCTGCAGAACTACGGCTTCAGGGTGGTCATCGGCTCCCGCTTCGCCGACATCTTCCGGGGTAACGCGGGCAAGGCCGGATTGGTGATCGCCATGGTTGGCCAGGACGTGGTCGAAACCTTGTGGAAACTGGCTGAAGACAGCCCTGGCATTGAGTTCAGCGTCGACCTGGCAGCCAAGACCATCACCGCTGGTGAGGCCGTATTCGACTTCGCTATTGATGACTACACCCGGCAGCGTTTACTGGAGGGTCTAGACGACATTGCGCTGACCTTGACCCATGATGCCGAGATTTCGGCCTTTGAGGCGAAGCGTCCGGGTTGGTTGCCGAAGACTTTGCCTGTCAAGATCGGCTAGTGCGTCAAAGGTCTCGACTGTCCCTGGCTAAGGCCAACCCGTCCGCGGTTCAGCCGACCTACCGTCGGCTGGCTCGATTCGTCGGTTGGTTGCTGCGTCGCTTGGTCAACCAAGACTGGGATGCTGCCGTCGCACTGCCAGCCACCGGGCCGGTGATCGTGGTCTCGAACCACATCTCCAATTTTGACCCGCCAAGCCTGGGCCATTACCTGATTTGGCACGGCCGCTGGCCGCGTGCATTGGCCAAGTCTGATCTGTGGAAGGTTCCGGTGATCGGACGATTGGCCCGCGCCACTGGCCAGATTCCGGTGCAGCGTGGCACTGAGCGGGCCAAAGATGCGCTGATACATGCCCGTGAGGCGTTGGCCGCTGGTGCCTGCGTGGTGATCTTCCCCGAAGGCACCATCACCGCAGATCCGGACACCTGGCCGATGACTCCCCGTCCGGGTGCGGCCCGGTTGGCGCTGGAGACCGGCGTCCCAGTGATCCCGGTGGGGCAATGGGGTGCCAACTATGTGATGCCGGGGAAGAAGCCGGTGTGGCCAAAGTTGTTTCCTCGGCGCACCATGATCTATCGAATGGGTCGCCCAGTTGATTTGTCAGGTCTGGGTGATCCCCAAGACCCAGAGGTGGTGAAGCTGGCCAGTGGTCGAATCATGGCTGCGATCACCGAACTAGTTGCCGAGATTCGCGGCGAATCCGCCCCCGAGTTGGTCTATGACCTCCGGGTGGGCGCCAGAGTGCCACCAGTCCAGTCCCGCTAGGGTGTAGCGCAGTCCAACCCGGAGGTCAGATGTCGAACCAGCACAACCGTTCGCGGGTGCTCCTTGTTTTCGGTGGCGCGAGTTCTGAGCACCAAATCAGTTGTCTCACCGCTGCCGGTGTGGCTCGCGCGATCGACCCGCAACTGTTTGAAGTGATCGGCGTGGGGATCACCCACACCGGTGCCTGGGTGCGGATCCCGGTCGAGGAGTTCGCTGGCTACGAAGTGGTCGACGCTCAGCTTCCCGAAGTCGCCTCAGATCGACCAAATGCCGTGTTGCTGCCTGGGGTGCGTCCGGCAGTGGCCACTCGCGATGGCGATCGGCTGATCGACCTGGTCGAATTTGATGTTGCCTTCGCTCTGCTGCACGGTCCCTTCGGTGAGGACGGCACCATTCAGGGATTGTTCGAGATGTCTGGGGTGCGTTACGTCGGGTCCGGGGTCGCCGCCAGCGCCATCGGTATGGACAAAGACCTGATGAAGCGGGCACTTGCCGCGGCCGGACTGCCGGTGGGGCCGTGGCTAGCGATCACTGCTGCCGATTGGCGTGATGATCGTGACACTTGCCTGTCTCGAGTCGAGCAAATGCAGTTTCCGGTGTTCGTTAAGCCCGCCCGGGGTGGCTCCAGCCTGGGCATCGTGAAGGTGGACGCGCCAGCTGAATTGCCCGCGGCGATCGCCGAAGCCCAGCAATACGACCCAAAGCTGGTAATCGAGCAGGGCTTTGTTGGTATCCGTGAGATCGAGGTGGCCGTCCTGGGTAATCCCGAGGGGCCGCCGCGTCCGTCGCTGCCCGGTGAGATTGCGCTAAGTGATCCGGACGCCTTCTACGACTTTGAGGCCAAATACCTGCCCGGACGCCAGGTTGTCAGTCTGCAGGTGCCAGCCAAACTCGATGAGGGCACTACTGCTCGGGTTCGGGAACTGGCTGGGCGCACCTTCGCAGCGATGGCGGTGGAGGGATTGGCCCGAATTGACCTATTCCTCACCACTGAAGGTGAGCTGTACGTCAACGAGCTGAACACCATGCCCGGCTTCACCCACACTTCGATGTTCCCCATGCTGTGGGCCGCCACCGGGTTGGAGTATTGCGAACTGATCACCACCTTGATCCAGCTGGCCATGAACCGACCGCTGGGGCTGCGGTGAGCGCGGGAAACGTCTGTGACCTAGGTGAGTTCGGGCTGATCGATCGGATCACCGCTGGCCTTCGTGCTAGTGGCCCGGTACGCCTAGGCGTCGGTGATGATGCCGCGGTGTTGCGGTTGGCTGGCGATTTGGCGGTCTCCACTGACACCATGGTTGAAAACGTCCACTTTCGACGAGATTGGTCGAGTGCTGAAGATGTCGGCCACAAGGCGGTCGCGGCCTGTGTAGCCGATGCTGAGGCGATGGGGGCGGTGCCGATCGCGGTGGTAATCGCCTTGTCGTTGCCTGGTGATACCCCGATCGAATGGATCGACGGTTTTGCAGTCGGCGTACAGATCGAGTGCGACCGCTGTGGCGCTCGGCTGGTGGGTGGTGACACCACCTCGGCGCCGCAGATCGTGATCACCGCCACCGTGCTCGCCGATCTTGGCGGCAGGGCACCAGTGACCCGGTCCGGGGCGCGTCCTGGTGATGTGGTGGCGATGGTTGGACGCTTGGGCTGGGCCGAGGCGGGACTAGCCGTGTTGTCGCGCGGATTCCGTTCGCCGGGATCAGTCGTGGTGGCCCATCGAGTGCCGCAAGTGCCCTACGGACAGGGGCTGCGAGCTGCTGAGGCTGGCGCCACGTCAATGATCGACATCTCTGATGGGCTGTTGGCTGATCTTGGGCATGTGGCCGCAGCCTCTGGGGTGCAGATCGAGCTGGACTCGGCCGCTTTTGAGATCGCCGAACCCCAGCAGGCCGTGGCTGCGGCCCTGGGTGGGGGAGACCCGTTGGACTTTCAGCTCACCGGCGGCGATGACCACGCGCTAGTGGCAACTTTTGCCTCTACGGCGGTGCCAGAAGGTTGGCAAGTTCTGGGCAAAGTGAGCGCCGGAAAGCCGGCGGTGTTGCTTGACGGCGCAGTATCGCAGACCAACACCCCAGGCTGGCAGCACTTCCAGCAGCGCAGCTGAGGGTTGGCTGTCCGGAATGCCAATGCCCCCGGCGTGGAAACCCAGCAACGCACCGATTCTGGCTTAGGTTGGCGGTATGGCGACCCGTGCGTCTTCCCCGTCGCGGAGCCGCAACAGCGCGTCCACGCGTCGAAGCGCCTCCACGAGTAGCGGAAGAAAAAAGACCAATACCCGCAAGCAGCCCGAGCAATCAGGGCTGTCGAAGCTGTTTGCCAGCATCGGCCGCGGGATTACTGCGCTGTGGTGCGGAATAGCCGGAGCTCTTGGCGCCCTGATTCGGGCTATTGGCCCTTCGGTGAAAGATCTTGAACCCGAAAAGCGGCACGACGGATCTGGTTTCACGCTGCTGCTGTTTGGCGGTCTAGTGGCCGCTGAGTTTTGGTTCGGTCTGCCCGGAATGGTTGGCGAGTGGGTGCACACCGGCGTCACCACCGTCGTGGGGTCGTTTGCCTATGCCTTGCCGGTGTTGGCCGTGGCGATGGCTTGGCGAACCTTCCGCCATCCCGAACGCCACGGGACGGCCGGGCGGCAGGTGGTTGGTTGGACGCTCGGACTGTTTTCGGTGCTGGGCCTGGTGCATATCGCCCGGGGCCTACCTCGCGGGCATGAGCCAGCGTTGGTGCGTGAAGCTGGCGGGTATCTGGGTTTCCTGTCGTCGTCGGCGTTGGTGGACCTGCTCGGGGTTTGGCTGGCGGTGCCGTTGCTGGTGGTCTTCGCGGTTCTGGGCCTGCTGGTTATCTTGGGGATTCCGTTGAACGAGGTTGGGCATCGGGTCGCTGAATTGGCCGTCCGGCTGCGCGGGCCGGCGCGCGACGACATCGAGTACGGAGTCGACGAGCGCGCCTATGACACTCCGCTGGTCGATGAGCCAGCACCTGACGATGACGATGAAGCCATTACCGTGGCACTGGCTGAGCCGTCCACCGTGAGAAAGACCAAGCCGGGTGCCAAGCCGCAGCTGGAGGTGCCAGAGATCTCGGCTGGGCCGTTACGCGCAGAGCAGCCACCGCTGAGCGGTGATGTGGTCTACGAGTTGCCTGATCCCAGCCTGCTCAAGCCTGGCAGTGTGCCAAAAGCTCGCACGGCTGCCAGCGACCAGGTGGTTCGGGCGCTGTCTGAGGTCTTGCGGCAATTTGAGATCGACGCCACAGTCACCGGCTACACCCGCGGCCCGACAGTGACCCGCTACGAGGTGGAACTGGGCAATGCCGTCAAAGTTGAGAAGGTAACCGCGCTCAGCAAGAACATCGCCTACGCGGTGGCCTCGGCTGATGTTCGGATCCTGTCGCCGATTCCGGGTAAGTCGGCGATCGGGATCGAGATCCCCAATGTTGACAAGGAAATTGTCTCTTTGGGTGATGTGTTGCGCTCAAATCGGGCCCGTAACGACCATCACCCGCTCACCGTTGGGTTGGGTAAAGATGTCGAGGGCGGCTATGTGGTGGCCAACTTGGCCAAGATGCCGCACCTGTTGGTGGCTGGTGCCACTGGCTCGGGCAAGTCGAGCTTCGTGAACTCGATGATCACCTCGATCATGATGCGCTCCACGCCTGAAGAAGTGCGAATGATGCTGGTAGACCCAAAGCGGGTTGAACTGACCCACTACGAGGGCATCCCGCACCTGGTTACCCCGATCATCACCAATGCCAAGAAGGCCGCTGAAGCATTGCAGTGGGTCGTGCGCGAAATGGACGCCCGGTACGACGACCTAGCCGCTTTCGGTTTCCGGCATGTCGATGACTTCAACAAGGCCGTTCGCGCTGGCCAGGTGACCCTGCCGCCCGGGTCGGAGCGGGTACTGGCGCCTTATCCCTACCTGCTGGTGATCGTCGACGAGTTGAGCGATCTGATGATGGTCGCCCCCCGTGACGTCGAGGATTCGATTGTCCGAATCACTCAGTTGGCCCGGGCTGCGGGCATTCATCTGGTGCTGGCTACCCAGCGTCCGTCCACGGATGTGGTGACTGGACTGATCAAGGCGAATGTGCCCTCCCGGTTGGCCTTTGCTACCTCGTCGATGACCGATTCTCGGGTGATTCTCGACACGCCTGGTGCGGAGAAGCTGGTCGGCCAAGGTGATGGTTTGTTCCTGCCGATGGGGCAGTCCAAGCCGCTGCGCGTCCAAGGCGCCTGGGTTACCGAAGCCGAAATCCGCTCGGTGGTGAAGATGGTCAGTGGTCAACTCGCTCCCCAGTACCGCGAAGATGTCGCCGCACCGGTTGAATCCAGGGTGGTGGCTGAGGACATCGGCGATGACTTGGAGTTGGTGTTGGAAGCGTGTCAGCTGGTGATCAACCTGCAGTTGGGCTCCACTTCGATGTTGCAGCGCAAGCTGCGGGTTGGTTTCGCCAAGGCCGGACGGTTGATGGACATCTTGGAAACCAGGGGAGTGGTCGGACCGTCCGAGGGCTCGAAGCCACGCGAGGTCTTGGTCAAACCTGATGATCTCGAAGAGGTCATGGCCGCGCTGCGCGAAGGCTGAGCTGAATCGGTTTGGCACGACTATCGCCGTGATCCGGGTAGCCTGACCAGGTGAGTGAGTCAGCGTCCAGCCCAGTCCCGGTTCACCTGATTAGTCTTGGGTGTGCCCGCAATGAGGTCGATTCGGAAGAACTGGCCGGACGTCTGGCCGCGGATGGCTTCGCGCTGGTAGACGATCCTGACGACGCTGCGGTGATCATGGTGAACACTTGCGGGTTTATCGATGCCGCCAAGAAGGACTCGGTCGACACGCTGCTGGATGCCGCCGAGCACAAGGGGTCGAAAACCAAAGCTGTGGTGGCGGTGGGCTGTCTGGCCGAGCGCTATGGAGCCGAGCTTGCCGACGCTCTGCCCGAGGCCGATGCGGTGCTTGGCTTCGACGATTATCCCCAAATTGCGGCTCGGCTGACCGCGATCTTGGCAGGGGATCGACCCAAGTCTCATGATCGCCGCGATCGGCGGACCTTGTTGCCGGTGACGCCGTCGCTACGGGCAGCGGACGCCGGATCGGTCCCGGGGCACGGCGGCCTGGTGGTTGACCTGCCCGCTGGGTTGGCTCCGGTCAGCGGGCCGCGGTTGCTGCGGAAACGTCTGTCCGCTGGGCCAAGCGCTCCGCTCAAAATTGCCTCTGGTTGCGATCGGCGCTGCGCCTTCTGCGCGATTCCGAGCTTTCGCGGTTCCTACCTGTCGCGTCCGGTCGGTGAGGTGGTTGCCGAAGCTCGCTGGTTGGTCGAGTCCGGCGTACGTGAAGTGGTTCTGGTCAGCGAGAATTCGACCGGGTACGGGCGCGATCTTGGCACCAACCTGGAGACCCTGCTGATTGAGCTATCTGGGGTGAGCGGGCTGGATTGGATTCGGGTTAGCTATCTGCAGCCCGCGGAGATCCACGCGTCGTTGCTGCATGTGATGCTCACCTTGCCCAATGTGGTGCCGTACTTCGATCTGCCTTTCCAGCATGCTGCGGAGCCGTTATTGCGGCGGATGCGCCGCTTCGGCAACCCGGAGTCCTTCTTGGATCTGCTTGGTCGGATCCGTGCGGAGCGGCCAGAGGCTGGGATTCGCAGCAATGTGATCATGGGTTTTCCTGGCGAAACCGATGAAATGGTCGACGTGCTCGCCGACTTCTTGGCTGCGGCCGAAATGGATGCGGTCGGAGTGTTTGGGTACTCCGATGAGGAGGGTACTGAGGGGATGCGGCTACGTCCGAAGGTGGACGACGAAGTTATCGCCGAACGCGTGGATCGGATCTCCACGCTGGTGGAGGCGGTATCAGCAGACCGGGCTGCGAACCGAATCGGTTCACGAGTTCAGGTGCTTGTGGAAGAGGTCGACGAGGATGGGGCCCCGCTCGGACGGGCTGCCCACCAAGGCCCCGAAACTGATGGGCAAATCACTTTGCAGACACCGCCGGGCAAGCTCGCTACCGGCGATCTGGTGTGGGGTATCGTCAGCGACGCGGACGGGGTAGATCTGGTCGCGGAGTTGGAGGCGTAATGAGTGGGGACGCTGAACCGGCAAACACGATTTGGCCCCAACTGCCGAATGCACTGACTGTGCTGCGGCTGGTGCTAGTACCGGTCTTCGTAGGGTTGATGTTTGTCGAACCTAACGTTGGTTTTGGCTGGCGGCTGGCTGGCACCGTCGCCTTCGGAGTAGCGATCCTCACCGACTTCTTCGATGGTCGGCTGGCTCGGCGCTACAACCTGGTGAGCAACTTCGGAAAGATCTGGGATCCGATTGCCGACAAGGCGCTCACTGGTGCCGCTTTCATCGTGTTGAGCGTGTTTGGCGAGTTGCCGTGGTGGGTCACGATTCTGATTCTGGCGCGGGAGTGGGGCATCACCTGGATGCGGGTGGTGATGCTGAAGTACGCGGTGATGGCGGCCGCGCCGGCGGGCAAACTCAAGACTTTGATGCAATCGATCGCATTGTTGATGTTCCTGCCCTATCCGATCGGTCTGACCCTCGCGGCCGCCCCGGTGTGGTTCTGGATCGGCTGGATAGTGATGTGGGTGGCCTTCGCGCTGACGGTGGTCACTGGCGCGATGTACGTTTTCGACGCGCTGAAGCTGAAGCGGGAAGCCGCCGTGGCCGCCGATGGCGATGAGTCCTGACTTGACCGCGGCGGCGGTGATTGACGCGTTGACGGCAAACAGGCAGAGTCTGGCGACTGCCGAATCGCTGACCGGAGGCTTGATCGGGGCCGAGCTCACTTCGGTGCCAGGGGCATCGAAGGCTTACCTGGGTGGTCTGATCACCTATGCCACCGAGCTCAAACACGTGCTGGCTGGGGTGCCCACTGCGGTGCTGGCCGAATATGGGCCGGTATCGCCAGCTACCGCGACAGCGATGGCGCTGGGCGTCCAGGCCGCCACTGGCGCCGATTGGGCGGTGGCAGTAACTGGGGTGGCCGGGCCAGACCCACAAGATGGGCACGCTCCCGGTGAGGTGTGGGTCGGTTTGGCCAATCCGAAAGCGGAGGCTACCGCCCATCGGCTGGAGTTGGTTGGTTCGCGCGATGAAATTCGAGCCCAGACGGTGGCAGCTACGTTTTCGATGTTGCTGGACCTGCTGAGGCCAAGCGCTTTCTGAAGTTCGGGTTGAGGAACAAACACAGGCCTGCGTGGCGTTGTCGGACTAAGGCCAGATCAATAGGGGCAGACGGGTAGGGTTGGGTCATGATTTCCGAAGTGCGTGAGCGTCCGGTGATCCTGAGGGAGATCCTCGGTGAGTCACTGCGTGAGTTGCGTACGTCCGAAAGTCTGACTTTGCGTGAGGTTTCGGGTCGGGCACAGGTGAGTCTGGGCTATCTGTCTGAGATTGAGCGCGGGCAGAAGGAAGCCTCCTCGGAGCTGCTCAACGCTATCTGTGGCGCTTTGGGTGTTTCCTTGTCTGGAGTGCTTCGTCGCGTTTCGGATCGGATTGACGCCCGTGATGCGGCTGGTGTGCGGCAGTTGCCGCTGCGCAGCTCGCGGGTCGAAGCAGCCTGAGCCTGATGCGCGAAGCCGAGCTCCGCGGACTGCTAGACCGGCACCTTTCTTTTCCTTCTTCGGTGCTGTGGGCTCAGTCGCATGTGATGGCCGGGCTGGGTCAACGAACTGTGAACGAAGCCCTTTCTGCTGGGGTGCCCTGCAAGCAGGTGTGGCGAAGTGCGTGGGCCGAATTGGAGTTACCAGACGCTGATCTGTGAGATCCGGCGTGTCGTCGCATTTCGAACACCTGTTCGCCTAGGCTAGCGCTGTCAGCTTCGATGCGCGGGTTATCCACAGCCTCAAAACTTGGGTGAACCAATGTCAGAGGCGGTGCCTAAGGTGAAGGCGACGGTTGCAGACGGAGAGGAAACTAAGACATGGCGGTGGCAGATCGGGAAAAGGCGCTCGCAGCAGCGCTGGCCCAGATAGAAAAGGCTCACGGTAAGGGATCGGTAATGCGTTTGGGCGATGACGCCCGAGTGCCGATCGAGGTGATCCCAACCGGGTCAATCGCGCTGGACGTAGCGCTGGGTATTGGCGGGCTGCCTCGTGGTCGAGTGGTTGAGATCTACGGCCCGGAGTCTTCGGGTAAGACCACGGTGGCCTTGCACGCGATCGCGAGTGCGCAGGCGGCAGGTGGCATTTGTGCCTTCATCGACGCCGAGCATGCTCTAGATCCTGACTATGCAGGCCGGCTGGGAGTAGACACCGACGCGTTGCTGGTCAGTCAGCCCGACAACGGTGAACAGGCTCTTGAAATTGCCGACACCTTGGTGCGCTCGGGCGCTTTGGCCTTGATCGTGATCGACTCGGTAGCCGCACTAACTCCGCGGGCCGAGATTGAAGGCGAAATGGGGGACAGCCACGTTGGCTTGCAGGCTCGCCTAATGAGCCAGGCGTTGCGCAAGATGACTGGCGCGCTGTCCGGAGCTGGCACCACTGCAATCTTCATCAACCAGTTGCGCGAGAAGATCGGGGTGATGTTCG
>DHWU01000044.1:0-46654 GCA_002413345.1 Propionibacteriaceae bacterium UBA5174
CCGCCCCCCCCCCCCCCCCCCCCCCCCCTCCCCACCCCCGCCTGCCCACCCCGCCTGCCCAACCCGCCTGCCCAACTCCCGGACGGCCCCCACATCCCCTCACTTCCACAGCCCACCTTTGGCAGCCCAACTTCCACCCTCCCAGCTGACCCATTAGGTGGGCATTTCACCAACCCCAACCCCGACGTCGGATCAGGCCGTGCTCCGCAGCGGCGGCGGCAGCGCGACTTGCTCTTGTCGCTGATCCTTCTTGCGAATCGGTCTTCGCTCTCGGTCATATCTGGCTGGGGGAATGAACTCGGCGACACCATCGCCACAGATCCGCACCGCCCACTGGTCTCGCACGCCATACTTGGCCGGTTCGATCAGGCCATGATGGTGATGACACAAAAGCACCAAATTTTGCAAAGCAGTGCCGCCACCGTTCCACCACGGAACAATGTGGTGGGCCTCGCACAACTCAGCACGCAGATCACAACCCGGGAATGCGCAACCACCATCCCGCAACACCAAAGCCGCCCTAATCGCCGGCGTAACCAACCGGGCCGAACGCCCGACATCCAAGACTTCACTCGCCCCGCGCAGCACGGCCGGGATCAACTCAGCATCACAACACAACCGGCGCAATTCCCCAGCAGACACCAGCTGATCTGCACCGATCAGTCCAGCCCCAGCCGCACCCTCCCGCAACCGGTGGTAATCCAGCTTCACCAACACCTTGGCCCCACCAACCCCGGCTACCGACTTGGCCTTCCCTAGGTTGCCTAACAACGCAATCAGCGCATCCGCGCGACGCTGTTGCGGGCTGACCTGCTCCCCGACCTGACCCCGAGCCTCAATCGCGGTGCGTCGCAAAGACGCAGCCTGGGCGTTCAATAGGCCGATGAACCGCTCGCCCTCGACTCTGGGTAACGAACCATCAAAACGAATCGCGCCACCCTCACTGAAGAACCGCAACGACCTCGACCGCTGCGCGGCTTCCACCTCACGCTGCAGCCTGGTTTCCAACATCTCATCGGCCGCCACTGGCACCACCTGCGCCAAGACCTGCGGCGCCGACCTCGCCAACTGATCAGCATCCAGATGCCCCGCCAACCCAACCATCAACTGCTCGGCCTGCTGCTGCTGGGCAGAATCCAACTGCGGCCCCAAACCGTCCAGCACCTTCCCAATCGAGCGAGCCTGCCCCGCCCCGATGCGTCCATCCTGAGCAGCACCAGCAACCAACCGATGCCCAACCAAACACTTACCCTGCCCCACCGCCGCCGCAGCCTCCCGCTTGGAAAACGTCGCCCCTAAACCAAGCCACGAGCTCAGCGGCGTACCCGCCACCCGCTGCGCCGCATCAACAGCGTCAGCCTCACCAATCAGCACCGCATTCAGCACCTGCAGTCGACTCAGGACCCTGCCTGAAAGCTGCACCAGCTCCAACCGCATGCCAGGAGTCGCACCAGTCCGCTCCGGCTCGATCGAATCCAGGGCAGCCTCGATCGCCTCCAAACAATGCTTGGTTGCTGCGGTCTTGACTGCTGCGGTCCCGGTCATAGATCAATCCTCACCCGCCCCACCCACATTTTCGAACACTTTTTCGAATCTGTGGATAACTGCAAAGCCCCATCCACAACCCCACAAACAGCCTTGACACAGCAGCAGTTCCAAACCCGCACCAAGTCCCGGCCCCAGTGGCAAGCTGGATTCACCCCATAGGAGATGCCATGCCCACCCAAAACTTGATCAATGCTGGCTTTGCCGGCGCTGCCGTAACCGCGGCCGCAGTCGCCGGTTCCCTCGCCTCGCAGCCGGACTCCGAGTGGTACCAAAGCCTCGATAAGCCTTCCTGGCAGCCTCCGGCGGTCATCTTTCCCATTGTTTGGAGCGCGCTCTACGCCAACATTGCCGTCACTTCAACCGCCGTACTCAACGAGTTCGATCGCCGCGACGAGCCTGAGGCTGCTGCCGCCTACCGCAAATCCCTAGCCACCAACCTTGCGCTAAATGCCGGTTGGAGCTGGCTGTTCTTCCGAGCCCACAACCTCACCGCCGCCACGGTTGGCGCTGGGGTGTTAGCGGCCAGTTCAATCCAACTGGCCAACCAGGCCGCAACCGCGCGACCAAGGTTCGGAAAGCTGCTGGGCGTCTACGCCGCCTGGACCTGTTTTGCCACCGTCCTCACCTGCACAGTGTGCTGGCGCGACTGGCGGGGTTCTAAGACCCAATCGGCTCCTGGCCGCTGAAGCTGCCGACCTGCAAATACGAATGGGACGCCAAGTCCGGCGCAAACCGTGGCTTGAGCCGCCACCGCATCCGATCCACTGCCGTATCGGCGCTGCAAACCACCACCAGCCCGAGGGTGGTTCGACTTCGATCGTGGCGCAGAATCGGAGTCGGAGTGCCGGTTCGAATCACCTCACCGGGGCCAATCGCCATCGTGATAGCCGCCGGCAGATCCCCGTGCAACGCTGGATCCTCGACTCTGACGCCCCAGCCCCCGATTGAGAAGTAATCCGATGACGCCCAGTTCCAAGGCTGGAACTTCACCTCAATTTCGAGGCAGTCACTTGCCTTCCGGAACTTCGACTTGTCGTAATACCGCACCGCCCCGGATTCGAGATAGATGGCCGCTCGAACCGGCTCGTCCTTGCTGCGTGCGCAGATCCGGACCGTCCATTCATCATGGAGCGGCCCACTAACACCACCGGACCTGACCGAAGTGGAGCCCCATTTCACAGCCTCCACAACTAGCTGAGCCCGCCCAAGCGAAGGCGCCAGCGATCGTGCTTGCTGAGTCACCAAACCCGCCGCAATACCGGGACGCTGCCCGCCAGAATCTCAGCCAGCTCGTCGAGACCACCATCAATCAGCGGCAACCGCTCCACCAAACCGAACGACAGCCCGCCCCAGCGCACATCGTGTTCGATCGAAGCCACCAATAGCCTGGTGGCGTTCCCAATCGCTCGACAGCTATTGGTCGTCAGGTGCACGCGTCCGGATTCGTCAAGCACTAACCACGGTTCACCGTCTCGGGTAATCAGCCAAAGCGGTTCATGCCAATGCCCCTGTTCTCCGGTGATCGAGGCCCGGCGCAGCAGCAAAACGACCTGAGAGGCATACCACTCCACGGTGGTGGTCAACGATGGAAAAGTTGAACACAGTGCGTAAGCCGAACCAGGCTCTTCGGTGAACTCCTCGGTCAACAGCTCGGCTGGACGCGCAACCCAGCGTTCGGTGTCGTCGTTCAGTTCAAGCAGCTTGGCAATTAGGGCGTAAATCGCCGCTTTAGCGGTCAGCCCATCGGTATATACCGCCCGGCCCCAAGCCCCCACCCAATCGACCAACGCGAATGGGGTGGGGTCATCCATTTCGCTCAGATCAGCCCAGCTCAGTTGCACATCCGAATCGCCACGAGACTCCCAGTAGGGCCCGGCGTCCCCATCAAAATGCAGTGCGGCACCCCAGGCCCCGTCGTGGACGACTAAGTGATCGGGTTCCTCGTAGTAGTCGGCCCAGGTGACCGACAAACTGGGGCGTCCGGCAACGATCTGGCTTGCGGTTCGCCAGGCGCGCGCCACCAGCGCGCTGGCAGACTCGCCTGCGCTGGGCTGCAACTGTTCGCCCATGGCCTCTCCGTTTTACCTTGCCATTACCACTTGCCACCGGATAACCCCGGCCCCACTATCGAGGGTATTGCGTTGAATCCAGTCAACTGGACCAGTCTGAATACTCCGCTCGACAATCACCTGCGACCTACCCCATAACCAGATCAGCCACCCGCAGTGGCCAAGGCGAGTTCGATCAGCGCATCGCTGCCAATCCCCCCTGGCCAACCATGCACCCGCTCGACCCACTCGGCAAGCAAAACCGAGGCTCCAGATTGCGCACCGAGCAGCGCCCCAGCAATCGCTGCGACAGTGTCGGTGTCGTCACCGATCTGGATGGCACGCTGCACTGCCGCCCCAAAATGCGCCCCCGGGCCTGCATCCTTGGTGGCCCAGATCGCACTCCAGGCTGCCTGCAGCGCGGTAACGGTGAACCCATTCGGTCGAAACCTGGACGGATCGTTGCGCTCAGCTTCGTCGATCGCAGCAGCCCAAAATGCCTGCTGGTCTTCCCCGAGCAGATCCAATCCGGAACGCAGGTCGAGCACCCCATCAATCACTGCCACCCGAACCGCTTCCGACCACAGCACTGCCGAATCTTGACAGCGTTGATCGGCGTGGGTGAGCGCCGCGATCGCCTTGGCTGCCGCGGCAGTCGCGTCCCGATCGCTCAAGTTGGTTAACCCAACGATCCCGGTACGCATCAGCGCACCGTTACCGGCCCCTCGACCACCTTCGGCATAGGCCTGCGAGGCCCGAAGCATTCGCTGGCTCAGTCGCCCCTCGCCGCTAAGTGCCGCGTCCAGCACCCAACGGGTGCCGGTGCCGATATCGCTGGCTCCGTGATGGCGCCAATTCACAAATTGGGCCGCGATCGCATCTAGCGAAGGCGTGCTAGTTAGATCTCGCCTGATCGCCCCAACCTGGGCAATGCAGATCGCCATCTGGGTGTCATCAGACCATTCACCAGGTCGGTAGGGGCCCAGTCCCCCACCGATCATCTGGGCCGGCCCGTTTAGCGGCGCCGACCCGAACTCATATGGCACGCCTAAAGCGTCGCCAATCGCTTGCCCCAGCAGCACCCCGGACGCCCGGTCTCGCTGCAGGTCCGACAGCTCCATTGCTTCCCCTCGACCTGTTGACCACCGCAGAAACTACCAGCCGCTACTGACAGGCCCCTGAGAAAAACCAACTATCCAAGTTGGATTCAGGTAATTTCGGCAGCCTTTTCCGGAGGAACCCCAAGCTGCGCAACCACCACTCCGGTAATCATTAGCACCGCGCCAACATAGCCGCGCAGCCCCATTGATTCGCCCAGAATCAGCGCACCGCCGAGCGCACCGAATACTGATTCCATGGCCATGATCAGCGCCGCATGGGTAGCCAGGGCATCGCGCTGGCCTACAACTTGAAGCGTGAAAGCGATTCCCACCGAGAGCAATCCGCCATAGAGCAGCGGCACGACTGCCTGATCGAGACCGGCAAACGGTGCCGGATCGAAAACCAGCGCGCTCACACTCGACAACACCGTGCAGGTAATGAACTGCACCGCAGCAAAGCGCAACGCCGAAAGGTTGGTGCCGTAATGGTCGATCACCAGGATTTGCAGTGCCCACACCACAGCTGAGGCGATCAGCAAGATCTCGCCGAGACCGATAGTCAAGGCCCCAGTAACCGCGATCAGGTACAGCCCAATGACCGAGGAAATTACGCCGATCACCGTGGCCGGACTACTGCGATGCCCCCTAAATGCTGCAATCACCGGCACAAATACCATGTACAGCCCGGTGATGAAGGCCGCATTTCCGGCCGGGACGCTCGCCATCGCGGATTGCTGCAGGTTCACCCCGATCGTCAGCAGCACACCAGCCAACAAACCAGGCACTAGGGCAGCTCGCCAGGCGAGGCGCCGTCGCGCCATGGGCACCTTGCGCGTGGTTGAACGCACCCAGATCACCACCAGGACGACCATCACGCCCAAGGCGAAACGGACGCTGGTGAAGCTAAATGGGCCAACGAATCCAGCACCCACGCGCTGGGCGACAAAGGCGAACCCCCACAAGGCCGAGGCCAGCAGCAGGGCGCCGTTGGCGCGGACCCGGCGTCCGCTCAGATGGTGGAGGGCTTGTGCCGTGCTCACCTCAGCCAAGCCGGGAAAGCGCGAGCTTGGCCTTCGCGGCCACGTTCTCAGCGGTGAATCCGTACTTGGCGAACAGCAGCGCACCTGATGCAGATTCACCGAAGTGATCGATGCCCACGATTTCGCCGGTATCGCCGACGTACTCGCGCCACCCAAATGGGACGCCAGCCTCGACGGCCACCTTGGCTACCCCAGCGGGCAGCACAGCGGCCCGGTAACTGGCCGGCTGAGCATTGAACCATTCCAGGCAGGGCGCCGAAACGACCCGGGTGCCCACGCCTTCGGCTTGTAGCGCCTCGCGCGCGTCCAGAGCCACCGAAACTTCCGAGCCGGTAGCGATGATCACGACTTCGAGTTCGCCTTCGGCGTCAATCAGCGTGTAGGCGCCCTTGGCCACCTCGGTGGCTGGTGCGACCCCGGCCGCGGCACGATCAATGATCGGTAGATCTTGACGCGACAAGATCAGCGCACTTGGCCGGTCATTGTGCGACAAAGCCAAGGCCCAGGCTTGGGCGGTTTCGTTAGCATCGGCTGGCCGGATCACGTCGATGCCAGGCATGATCCGCAAGCTGGCGACATGCTCGATTGGCTGGTGGGTGGGGCCATCCTCGCCGACGCCGATCGAGTCATGAGTCCAGACGAAGATGCTGGGGATCTTCTGCAGAGCAGCCAGGCGCACCGCACCGCGCATGTAATCGGCGAAAGCCAAGAACGTGCCACCATATGCCCTGGTCAGGCCGGTGTTGATAGCGTTGAGAATGTTGCCCATGGCGTGTTCACGAATGCCGAAGTGCAGGGTGCGGCCAGCAAAATCGCCGGCGAAGTCGTGACTGGATCGCTCCGGCGGGAGGAAGGACGCTTGGCCCTTCATGGTGGTGTTGTTGGAGCCGGCCAGGTCGGCCGAGCCGCCCCACAGTTCGGGCATGGCCTCAGCGATCGCGGTGAGCACTTCGCCGGACGCGGCGCGGGTGGCTTTCTTGCCCGGCCCGTAGACCGGCAGCACCGCGCCTAGATCTGGGACGGCACCAGCAGCCAGCCGGTCGTAGAGCTCGGCTCGGTCGAGGTTGTCCTCGCGCCAGGCGGTGTAGGCCGGCGTCCAGTCAGCCTTGGCGGCGGCGGCGCGGTCGGCGGCCTGATTGCGGGCGTGAGCCAGCACCTCGGGTTCGACGGCGAAGTGGGCGTCCGGGTCGAAGCCGAGATGCTGCTTCAACCCGGCGATTTCTTCGGCGCCCAGTTTGGCCCCGTGCACGCTGTGGTGGCCCGATTTCGTTGGCAGCGGCCAGCCGATCAGGGTGGTCAACTTGATGAAGCTGGGCTTGTCGGTGACTGCCTTGGCGGCTTCGATCGCTTCGAACAGGGCCTGCAAGTTTTCGGTGTAGCCGGTGCCGCGGTTGGTCCAATCGACGGTTTGCACATGCCAGCCGTAGGACTCATAGCGGGCGGCAACATCTTCGGTGAAAGAGATCTTGGTGTCGCCTTCAATGGAGATGTGATTGTCGTCGTAGATCAGCACTAGGTTGCCGAGCTTCTGGGTGCCGGCCAGGGATGATGCTTCGGCGGCCGGGCCTTCTTGCATGCACCCGTCGCCTGCGATGGCGTACACGAAGTGGTCAAAGACGGAGGGCTGATCGAGCGGGGTGGACGGATCGAGCAGGGCCCGTTCGCGGCGGGCGGCCATCGCGAAGCCGACCGCATTTCCCACGCCAGCACCTAGCGGGCCGGTGGTGACTTCCACCCCGGCGGTGTGGCCGTACTCGGGGTGACCTGGGGTGAGCGAACCTTCGGTGCGCAGCGCCTTGAGATCTTCGACTTCCAGGCCGAAACCGGCCAGGAAAAGCTGGGTGTATTGGGTGAGCGAGGAGTGACCGATGGAGAGCACGAAGCGATCGCGTCCGGCCCACTTGGGCTCGGCTGGATCGTGGCGCATCACCTTTTGATAGAGCAGGTAAGCCACCGGCGCCAGCGAGATTGCCGTGCCCGGATGGCCGTTGCCCACCTTCTCAACTGCGTCAGCTGCCAGGACGCGAGCGGTGTCTACCGCGCGCTGGTCCAGCTCGCTCCAGGTGAACTCGGTCATCAATCAGCCTTCCCTCAAGACATGGCGTGGCCCTGGCGGAGGGCCGGGAGACAGTTTTTCACATTTGGGGAGTTGGTTGGGTCTGGCGAGGGGCGGGGCGCCGCTAGCTCACCGCGGCTAACCAATACCAGCCTCGCCGAATGCCGTTGGGTCGTGCCCAACTTGAAGCCACCGGACCGTGAGCGTGCTCCGAATGCCAGCACAAGACGGAACCGCCCCACGAGCGTCTCGCCGAGAACCGTCCCCGATGAGCAGCTCACTAGGAACCGTCCCCGATCACCGTCCCCGATCACCCCGATCACCCCTGCGCGACTCGAAGCCGCTGGCCGAATGGCGTGGAAAGGTCGCGCCGCCTGCGATTCTCTGACCGGCAATCTGGCCCAGTGTGTGATTTCGGCGGTCGCTCCCCGGATGGTGCTGGCAGGCAGACGGCCTGGGCGCTATGCCCACCTCCGACACACGATGGCGCAAAGCCCTCAGCCCCGCTGGCTTCCTTCGCCCGGGAGTGGGCGGCCAGCGTAGGCAGCGGCAAGATCGGCCCATAACCCAGCGAGTTGCTCGGCGGCCTCAGAGAGCTCATCGAGCGGCATCCACGCCTCCTCTCCTGCGTGCAGGGCTCGGTAGGCCTCAGTCATCTGAGACTCAGCGGCGAGGGCAACCACGTCGGCCAACTCGCTCAGTGTGCTGCGATCTGCTCCGTCGGAGACCGCTCGCAGAAAGTTGGTCTCAGCGCGGTCATAGGCTCGGCTCAACGAGCTAAGGAGTGCCGGCCCGTCAGCCGATATCGCGTCCACCATTTCGGTAAGGCGCGCCAGGTACTTAGTCTCTACCTGGTCCGTCAAACCCCCGGACACGCGAGCCAGGTCCGCCTTGCATCTGCGCAGGACGCCCGCCTGCCCCGCATTGAGTTCCCCGGCGGCATCCAGCCACGACCTGACCAAGCCCGCCACATCCGAATCCAGCAGGACGACGTCGACCCCGTAGATTTCGCGCCCGCGAAGCCGCGCCGGGAACTCCCGCGCTACATGAGAGTCCCAGAGCAGCCGAACATCCTCCGCCAAGTACGCCATGCGCCCAGCCTGCCGGACGGGCCCGCGCAAGTCAGGCAGCCGCGCCACTACACGCGCTTACCCCGAGAGTGTCGGCGCCGCGGCCTAGCCTCTTGAGCGTGGCCCTCCAACCTCCCCACCCAGGCGGGAGTTGCCCTTGGGAAGGAGGCAGGCGGCTTCCACTCGTTGCTACCGGCCCAGCCTCCGCAACCGGCGCGGGCATGACTCTGGCGCCCGCGTCTTTGCCGACGTTCACCTCGGTTCGCGAGATGCCAGAGCCCACAACCGAGACGCTGAAGGAGCGCATCCCTCCGATGCCGCAGATGGCTAGCGCGAGTTCACGAAGAAATCATCCGCTGGCGGGGCATTCCGTTCATGCCAAACGAAAGATGCTTCCATGTTGGCGCCGATGGAGCCATAATGGCTCCATGCCGAACATTCAGATCAAGGACGTGCCCAACGAGACGCACGCCGTGCTCAGGCAACGAGCGAGCGCGGCACGCCAGTCACTGCAGGAGTACCTGCGCTCGAAGCTGATCGCCGAGGCGTCGCGGCCGACAGTGGATGAGGTGCTCGAACGGGCCGGCGGGCGGGCGGGCGGGGCGCTGCCTCTGGCAGATGCGGTCAGCGCGTTGCGGTTCGACCGTGCTCGTCATTGACGCCAGCGTCCTAGCCGTAGCCCTCCTCGATGATGGCCCGGACGGCGACACCGTCCGGCACCGGCTCCGCGGCGAGCAGCTCGCCGCGCCTGCGCTGATCGACCTCGAAGTGGCGTCGGTGTGGCGCGGACTCGCTCGCGGCGGCCTCCTGGATTCCCGGCGGGTCGGGCTGGCTCTCGATGATCTCCGCGATATGCCGATGCAGCGCGTCGAGCACACTCCGTTCCTCGCCCGCTGCTGGGAGTTGCGAGACAACCTCACGATCTACGACGCCGCCTACGTCGCCCTCGCCGAGACCCTCAAGGCCCCCCTGCTCACCGGCGACCGGCGCCTCTCCAGAGCCACCGGCCCACGCTGCACCATCGAAGTCATCAAGACCAACCACTGAGCACGCGACCCTGCCGCGATGCGCGAGCATGTCCAGCGATGCGAGCATCAAGAACTGGCGCGATGGATGCTTGGATAGCGGTGTGCTGACACGCCTTCTTGAGGCGATCGGCGCGAATTGCGTTAACGCGGTTGAGCGTTTTCAAGTTTGCGTTTCAAACCGGTCCAGATCTTGCGCTCCATGCGACGCCCCATCGGCCCCACCAAAGGGGTGAAGACCTGGAACCAGCCTTTGGGACGAACCTGCCAATCCCAGCTCATCACCGTGGCATCGCCTGCGCGAACGAAGGTGAGGGTTCCAGAAGTCTCCATGATCGAACTCGTGGTGATTGATCCCAGCCGGTGCGGACGGTCGAACTCGGTGATGGTAATGATCATGTCTGGGTCGCTTTCGCCCATTCGGGCCCGGAACCTGCTGCCGAGCCCAATTGGTTCAGCGGTCAACAACTCCGAACTCCCCATGGCCTCGTTGAACGACGGCTCATTTCGCGCATCGGCGACAGTGTCGAATACCCGCTCCACTTCAACTTCGATTTGGATTGATCCTGCTACATGCGCCATTTCCGTACCCTAGCAACACCCGAATTTTGCGATTCTGGCCAATCCTGGATGCCGATTTGGGTCACCTTCGAAACCGGATGCCCGCTCGCTAAGGTTGTCCGGTGAATGAGGTGCGCATCGCGCCCGGCCCGGGAGCCCCCGACGGCCTGGTGATCCCGGCAAGTGAGCTTGCCGAGCGCTATTCGCATGCCTCCGGACCGGGCGGCCAAGGCGTCAACACCACTGACTCTCGGGTGCAACTCTCTTTCGACTTGGCCACCTCAACTGCCTTCAGCGACGCGCAACGTGAACGTGCACTGGAAAACATCAGCACCCGATTGGACGGCACGGTGATCACCATCAGTGCAGCCCGATTTCGCTCCCAACGCCGCAACCGCACCGACGCCCGCGAACGCCTAGCGGCGTTACTGCGCGAGGCCATCGCCCCACCACCACCAGCACGGCGCCGCAAGCGACGTAGCCGAGCCTCAGTTGAACGCCGCCTGACCAGCAAACACCGCCGCAGCGAACTCAAACGACAGCGCCGCGCCCTCGACTAGCCAGCTTGAACTAGCCAACATCCTGCCCCACAGGCACGAACACGATCTGGCGCCCGGCCTGCGCCGACCGAGCAAAGAACAGCTTCAGCTGCCCAATCTCGCCCGAACACTCATTCTCCTGTTGGGAACTGTCGCCCGATCCTCCCGGCGAGTCTGAAGTCAACTCAAGAATGGACGCCACGGCAGCGACGGCCTCAGCCCCAAGCCACGCCACTTGGGCCGTTCCGACTTCCAACAACTCAATTTCGGCGGCGAGCGGGCTTAGCCTGTCTGCCAGTTCCGTCATGCCAGTGGCTTGCCAAGTTGGGCTGCTGGAGTGACTGCGACCTAATCGACCCGGGCCAGATTCCAAACCAGCCAACGCCGCAGCAAAAGCCGCACCATCGCCACGATCAACAGCGGCCAAAATCGGGGCAAGTTCCTCAGCAGTCACGTCATACAAGCTGCCGCAGCAACTATCCAGTTCCGCCTGCGCCAGGCTCGCCGCCGTGCGGGCCAACGCTGCCTTCGCGGCCTCGGACACGGAAGCCACCTGCCCGGCAGCCGAAGCGGACCCTGCTTTTCTGTCCGAAAGCAGAACTGCCACCACGCCGAAAACCACCAACCCGGCAACAGCCACCGCGCCCATCTGAAGCAAAGGCTGAATGACCTGAGCCCAGCGGGGATCAACCGGCCCAAGAACAGCCGCCAACACCAGACCGACCCCCGCCACACCAGCACTGACCAGGATGCCGATCGAACTCGCCTTTCGGATCCAGCCCAGCAGCCAACCGCCGCAGAACATCAGCCCGGTACCGAAACCGCCGAAAGCCAGCACCGGGGCTAGCGAATACCATCCCGCCCACCGTGAACTGCTCTCCACGACGGTGGCGATCGCGCCAAACACGCCAAAAGCGCCCAGAACCAAGAGCGGCCAACCCGCTCGCCAGGCATAGGTGGCGTTGATCGAGTCGCGGAACCCGCGCAGCAACTCAACCTCTTCTGGTGACGGCTCAACCCATTTCGGCCGACGCAACACCAACCCGCCTAGCACCACGCCAGCCGCTCCCAGCAATAGCGGCAGCGTCTCAACCGGCCAGCTACGCGGTGTATGTGACCTAGTCGTCGGCAGTTCCCCGGAGTGCTCGAAGCCATACCAACCGGTCGCCAACAGGATCAGCCCACCCACCACGGTGACCATTGCCAACCGGAACCTTGGCTCGGCCCGGCGCGTGAGCATCAGTCCACCGAATCCACCCAGAAGCACACCCCCACCGGCAAGCAACGCGGCCTCGAACACCTCGGCTGCCCGACCGCCATCCGGCCAGCGCACCACTGCCAATATCAACATGACGCACGCAGCCAGCAGCATCACCGATGCCAGCATCCGAACCTTGATGTTTGGAATGGCACCTTGTGGTTCGACCTGGCTGGGCGAATCGCCTGGTTCCACTGTCACGTTGGGCATATTGCGGAGCCACCTCCGGCGTCTTTGGCCTCAAACCCGGACACTTCAGCCAAGGCAGTCACCAGATCCGCATCAAGACGTGATTTCCGTCCGCGGCAACGCTCGCGTAGAACATGCGCAACTCCTCAATCGCCGCGCGGGCCTCGCGCTCTTCGTCCGCGCCGTATTGCGGCGAGCGCTCCTCTGGATAGATGGACGCATAGGCCTGGCCGAACTCCAGGCCACCCAGCCGCTGCAGGTATTCCGCAACCTCCTGCGCCCGCGGAGGCTCCAAATGGGCCACCCAAATGCCGTGAATACCAGGCAACAGGTCTTCATCGCCATGCAGCACCCCCGAACTGGGCCACGGCTGTTCACCGCCAGGATCCAGGGCAGCGCCAATCGCCCCCCACGCTGGACGCGGTGCACAACTGCGGGCCAGCACGTCCGGATCATCAACCAGCATTTCCAACTCGTCGGTTAGAGCATCACGATCACCGACCACCGACGCCGTCAACACTGGTGCAATCTCGTCATCGGTCAACGAGAGCAGTCGCAGGATCACCGCCGACCCGGCAGCATCACGGCGGGCCTTGGCCCCCTGCTGCCATATTGCCCACCCTCCCCAGAGCACCAAGATCGCGGCGATCACGCCGCTGAAGACCGGCAGCCACTGCATTTGCGCCCAGCCCTGATCGACCCGACTCACCACGATGCCAACCACCGTGGCCCCGCCCAACACCAGGCCAGCAAGGATCAGACCCACGCTGCTGATGTGCCTGAACCAATGGGCAAACCAGAAGCCACTGAAAAGTAAAGCCAGTCCCCAGCCCGCGGTGTAGAAGAGAGTGGCGATTTCCGGCGGATCACCCGCGATCGTGGAAAGGTCAAAGACCTTGATGATCGCGGTGAACACCGCTAAGCCACCCGACCCAATCAACACAATCTTCAGCCGGTCTGCGTACATGTTGGTCACGGCTCCGCCTTGCGGCATCACCTTTGGCTCTCGCCAGTCGTCCCATTTCTGATTCTTTGTCACCTTCGCAACTCTCCACGCCCGCGCAGACCACCACACCTGCGCCCCACTGACCACCAACATGATCAGGCCCAGAACCGCCGCTCGCCGCTCGATCTCGGCGGACCACCGGTCAAAGCCCTGCGCCGCAGCCCACCAGACGACTCCGAACGTCATCACCGAACCGGCCGCGGACACTGCTGCCCAAGACAACCGACTGCCGGCCCCAGTCAAAGCCAGCCATCCAGTAAGACCAGCAGAGAACACCCCTGCACTCACCAATAAAGCCGCCAACGCGGCCTCCTGCGAGTTCTGGGCCTTCAATAGCTGAGGCACTCCAGTCATTAATGCAATGCCAGCAAACGGGCCAACTATGACCGCGGCCAGCAACTGCCGAGCCGGTTGCAGCACACCTATCACAGGCACTTATCTCCCCAATTCCTGAATGCTCCCGCCCACCGTAAACGACACCACCAACTCCATTCGATCAACTCATCGGAAAAGCCCCTGATTACCGCACCCGCGACCTCCCCGCAGGCCAAGCAGCCCAGGCCAAAGCGCTAACGGCTCGGCTGGTTCCACGCCAGCTTCGACCTTTGTCCGGGGCAGCCGCCACGCTGTCGCAACCAAAAACCTGCTCGGCTACCCCGGCTGTTTTCGCCACCAGTCAACGCGCGGGTCGAGGCTGCAGTAGCCGTTCGAGCTTCGAGACCTACCGCAAGGCGAGAGTCCATCGCCGCAGTCGCACACCGCTGGCTCTGTCGCAACGAGCGGCTTTCACCCTAGACTGCTCTCGCCAAGGGGGGTGGCTAGTGACATTACTCAGCACAATTGGGCTCGATGTGATCGTTGCCTTAGTGACCGGGCTGTGGTTTGCAGCAAGTGGAATCGCCAAGGTGCGCCCGGCACCGACTGCAGGTTCAAGATCCATTCCAGTGTCACGTTGGATCACAGCGGTTTATCACGTTCGCGGCTTTCTGGAATTTCTGACGGCGATAGCCGTCCTCGGCCTGGCGGCTGCCTCGGTGCTGAACTTTCCAGTGCCACCTCTGGGCATCTACTTCGGTTTGGCCCTGGCCCTGTTCGCGTTGTGGAGTTCAGTAGAAGCCCTGATCCCGCCGATCCGCGTGGTCTATGCACTCTTGTCAGTTCTCAGTTTTGTACTAGCCATGTTCTACGCCGGTTTCCGCGTGCTGCCATTCACTATCGCGCTGCCGGTCACGACTGGGCAGTAAGCAGCCAAACCAAGGCCACCAGCGCGGTCACTGAGATCACCAGGCCCACCGCGATTACCAACACGACCGCGAGCCACCCGCGACGACGCTTCTTGGGTGAGACCGGGCCGGCTCCGGACGCCGCCGGCGGCGGCTGCCCAATTCGGGCCTCTGTTCGTGACTGGCCAGGTTCCAGCCGTCGAATGACATAACGCTCCAAGGCCGGTTGCGGCACTCGCGCGCTTGGTCCATCAACCCCAATTCCTGGCGCGGTCGCGGGCTCCGGGCTGGCCTGCGCTGCCGGAGGAATCCGGTGCCGCGCAATCCGCGTCGGCGCATCCAACCGGTCAGCGACCTTCTTGCCTAAGACCGTCCGGTCGTCGGGCTGCTGGTTCACCGCAGCCTGCCCGGGTCGATCTCGGACTTCAGGCGAAACTCGGCGTCGCCGAGGAAGAACCGTTCGGTGAGCGGCTCCGTAAAGTCGGCAGCGAGCAGCCGCTCAGTGCCGTCCGCGTCAACCAGAATCACACCATTCGTGGATCCGAGGTCCTGAATAAACCACACCCCCTGCACCAGCTGCAGTAGGGCATGGGCCTTCGATACCGTCCGGGTCGGGTCAGCCAGCGTCACCAACTGCGCCGCGGCGGCTTCGGGTAACGGGCCAGGGTTGCGCCCAAGAACCACTTCGCTGCCGGTGAGTTCAACTTTGCCGCCCTCGGCGTCCGCCACCGACCACACCGGACGGAACCGAGCAGCCAACATGGTGCGATCTGAATCGTCATCCAGTGACGATTTCGGCGTAGGCGTGGCGACCACCACCGGCGCAGCTTCTGCCGCCATCGGTGACCCGGCTTCTGGCTTCGGCGCAGCAACCTCCGGCTTTGACGCAGCAACCTCCGGCTTCGGTGCGGCGACCTCCGGCTTCGGCGCAGCTTGCGAAGCTGGCATTGGCGGCGGCACGATTCGATCAAAAGCCGAGGCCACCAAGTCAGCGGCAGTGCCCACCATCAGCGATGGCTTGGGCGCCGGAGCAGCCGTTGTCGGTGGCTCTATCAGCATTGGCTCTATCGGCATTGGCTCTATCAGCATTGGCTCTATCGGCATTGGCTCTATCAGCACACGCTCTTTGGACGCAGCCCCGAAAGGCGTGAGGTCTTTGTCCGCTGGCACCGATTTCGGCGCCGGCGTGGGCCCGCCAGGAGTGGCGTCGTCCACAAAAAGGGGCTTGATCTGAGTCATCCCGACTTCGCCCATCGGGTCCGGCGTCACTCGCTGCGACGCTGGCGCCCACGAGCCGACCGAGAGCGGAAATTGCTGGGTCACATTGGACGGCACCGGGTCGGCCACCACCGGTCTGGCCACCACCGGGTTGACCACCGCTGTCCAAACCGGCGATGCAACCGGTGCCGGAGCCATCGGCGGATTCGGTGCGCTTCCACCGGTAGCCCAGACCTGACTTGGCACCGCGTGTTGCGGCTGCGACCGCGCGGTAACTGGGCTAGTGAACGGGCGTACCCGCGATGACCCAGACCAAGCTGCTGGCCCCCAGGCCAGCACGCTGACCCAGATCGGAAACCAGATTGTCGCCACCACAGTCATCGCTGCCCCGTAACCGAAACCGGCACCGATTCGGTGGCAAGCTGCCACCACAAACACCAGTCCGACGCCAGGCACTAGGACTAACCAGGGCGAATAGCCGCCAACCTGCAACAGCACCGCAAGGTTCCAGCCCGGCACCCACGCTGGCAAGGTCTCCTCGCCCAACTTGCGAAACAGCTCGCCCAGAGCCAGCGCCATCCACACGTACAGCGCCGCCAAGGCCAAGACGACGATCACCACACCAACGACTTCACTTCCCATTGGATCTCAGCGCCGGAAGGCGCCATCTCCTCTCCCCACGTTGCCCCGGCCGAATGAACGACGCCAACGAAATCGCGCCCAACACCCGCCGTTTAGGCGTTTCTGCCTCACTCAGACGACGACGCTCGTCGGCGACTTCACGCCAGTACTCGTCAACCTCGTCCGCACCCACCGGCAACCCTGAGAACACGGCCCGATCGGCTTCCTCAGCTAGCCACAGCGCCCGTCCATCGCCGAACACAGCAGCGAGCTCACCCCGAGTCTGACACTCCAGTACCGTCGCACCACGGTCAACTTTGGCGTCGACCAACTCGTCCCATCCGCCAGCGATCGACAAAGCTGGGTCCGCGCGGTTGCGACGGGAACGGCGCCGCAACGCTTTAGCCCCCACAATCGCGCCGAATGGTCCAAGGATCACCACCAGGATCAGAAGAGTACTGCCCAGCACCCGCAAAGTGGTCCACAGCCAACCCAGATTCAGCCCCGGCGTCACTGCATTGCCGTTTCCCTTGCCCATTCCGGAATCGGGCGGATCCACCTCCTCAGCTGGGATCGGACGCACCTGCGTCTGATTCTGCTTATCCCGGTGAGTCTGCGTCTTCTGGTCAGGATTCTGGACGTGCTGAGGTGTCACATCGATCGCGGCCCAGCGCCCGTCGGCACCTTGCACCTCGGCCCACACCGACAGGTTCTTGCTACGGCATACACCGCTGGTACAGCTAGGGATGCCGGTGTCTCCACCGCTGAGCCGAGCCCCCATGACCACCCGCGAGCGATAGCCCAACTGGTCTGCGACTAGGGCCATCGCCACTGCAAACTGCTCGTCATCGCCAACCGCGGCAACCAGGGATGCCGAGCTGGCCCCGGCGCCAGCACTTTCCTGCCTAGCGATTAACGAGTCGAACAACTCCGAGATGCGGGATTCCGAGTGCCCAGCTGCACTGGACCGAAAAGTGTAATCGGCGCCCAAGTCAGCAACCCAGGCTGGAGCCGGGGTCGAATTGACGAGCGCATGAGACAAATAGCCGCGCTCCACCAGCCGCTTGGCCAGTTCAGCCAAGCCGACGCCGTTGCTGGGCTGATCCTGATCCTTAAGCCACTGGCGCAGCGTGTCCGGCGCCGCGAATTGCGGACTGTTGCCCGGTGAGGTGAGTTCGGTCACTGGCACTGAGTCGGCCAAGGCAACTTCGGCGGTGTAACTGTCGCCAGAGGTCAACCCATTGCCAACCGTGTCTACTGCCGCTCCGGAACTCGGATCGTAGTAGAAGCCATCAGCCAACTCCTGAGCTCTACTGCCGCTGAACTGAATGCTTGCCATCGACCCTGCGGTGGGCAGCCACAGTGAACCTAGATCACCGAGGGTCACCTTGACCCGCACCAGATCCCCGCCCGCATCACGGCGATAGGGCAACCGTTGGTAGGACGAGCCGGAAGTGGTGAACACCTCGCCGTCATAGCCGTTGAGGGTGGCCAATCGCACCCGGTCAGGCAGCCGCCCAGAGCTCGTAATTGAGAACAGCACCTGGTCGTAGTTCACGTCGGTAAAGGCCGCCCGGTACCCCACCAGCGGACTCACCGCATTCGCCACCTGCTGCTGCGGCCCAACGCCGGATCGCAACACTTGACGTCCGGTTCCGCTGAGCACTGCCGGAGCGCCAATCAGCCCAAGCACCACCGCCCCAACAATCAACGAACCCGCCAAGCCAGCTGAGCGCAGATACACCGCCGCTTGGGGTCGCACCAACTCCACACCGCTGGCCAGCGCGGCTCGATGTAGAGCCTCACTGCGATCGCTGCGAGCCCGCCAAGTCAACCAGCCCAAGGACACCAAAAGGCCCAGGATTCCCATTGCGGACTGCCCCGGAGCGGCCAGCGTGAGCGGGCCGAAGCGGATCGGAGCAGCTCCCACGTCAGACCCGAAGAACAACCCGAACCACTGCATCGCCAATGCCACGGGTACGGCAGCAACAAAGAACCTCGAACGACTCCACGCCAGCCACAGCCCAGCCAAAGTACCGACCAGAAACACCACCAACACCGGCACCAGGAGATTGCGGTACTCCCCCACCGGGAGGCTGACGGTCACCAAGTCTTTCCAGGAGGTGACCAGGCCAGCGAAGAATAGTGACACGCTCCGCCAGAAGCCGTCCCGCCACAGCGGCACTGCCGTGGTCAGGCCGAGCACCACCAGTGCACCGCCAGCCCAAGCCGCCGCGATCGCGGCTGACCATAGCTGGCGATGCGCAATCGCTGCGATCACCACGGCGACCAGCACCGCACACACCACAACCACCACGAACTGGCCGCCTTGATAGATCGGCCACGCCGCCAATGCGGCCAACAGCACCATCACGCCAAGGTAGGCCGCTCCACCGAACTCCAACCTGGTGAACTCACCCCGCAGCTGCCGAGTACGTTTCGCCATCAGGCAGCCCCCCGCACCAGAAGCTGGGTGAGGTCACCCAGCACCCCAATCCGCAACACCACCATGGAACCGAAACGGCTCATCGATGGAGGGGCACCCTCGTCGCACACCACTGCCAAGACGGAGGCGTCCGACGGGAAGGACAGTGCGGCCTGACGCAACGTCCGAAGGCCCACCGGCGCCCCACAAACAACCACAGCCAAAGACAGTTGTTCCACCGATTCACCAGCTACCGAACACACCTCAGCCAACGGGGTGCTGGAGGCAACTTGGTTCACCTCACAGCAGGCGTCCAGCAGCATTCGCACAGTGTTTGTGGGCAAAGTGTGTACCGTGCGGGCTCTAGCCCGCAGCATCCCGGGCACCTCAGCGCTAGCGATCACCTCCAAGTCGCGGCCGTCACGGACCGCCTGAATCCCAATCGACGCCGCGGCGCTCACGGCAAGCTCAAACTCATCGGAGTCGGTGTATTCCTCTTCGGCACAGCTGAGGATCACTGCCAATCGGGATCGGCGCGACTCCTCGTATTGGCGAACCATCAAGGTGCCCGTCTTGGCCGTGGACTTCCAGTGAATCTGGCGACGCGAATCACCGGGCGCATATGGCCTGATCGCGTGGAAAGAAACGTCGGAATCAACAATTTGCCGAGTGGGCGCACCTTCAAGGTCACGGACTAACCCGATGCTGGTCGAAGGCACCCGAACCGTCTCCGGGTGCACATACAACTGGTGCACATCTTCAAAGGCGATCTCCCGGCGAAACACCCCCACCGGGTCGGCTCGGACCGCGGTGACCGGTCCAACCACCACGATCCCGCGCCGCTGGGCTGGGACCACCAGGCTTTCAACGAATTCTCGGCCCGGACGCAGCAGTGGCAGCACCAGTTCCAACAGTCCGGTGCCCACTGGCACCTCCAACCGTCCCGGTAATGCAATCCTGCGACCAGCGTTGACCACGCGAACCTTGCCATCGACCTGGCTACCAGCCACCACGCGTTGATCGGAGATACTCAGTTCAACCTGGTAGTCAGGCTGTCCCAACAGAAAGGGCACAGCCACCAGCACTAACGCCAGCGCAGTCAGCCCCGCCACTACCCACTCCACCCAGCCGAAACCGATGCCCACCGCCAACCCGACGGTGGCCGCCGCAATCGCCAGCCAGCCAGCCGAGGTGACCGTGCGCATCGCCAGCGAGAACGCTCGCGATGCCCATCGTCGGACCAGTCCGACCACGCGCAACGAGGTCACCACGGCAACCACTACAGCCCCATCGCGCCGCGTCTGCAGGACGGTTCGAGTATGCGTTGCGGTGTGCTCGGCGGTTTCGGAATACCTCGACTTAGTGGACTCCATCCCTAGGCATTCCCAGATTGAGTCGGCGGCGGCACAGTGAGCACTGTCTGCCCGATCACGGCCTCCGCGGTTACCCCATCAAATTCGGCCTCGGGATGCAGGATCAAGCGGTGTGCCAACACCGGTTCGGCCAGCAGTTTCACATCATCTGGCACCACAAAGCCGCGCCCTTGCGACATAGCCCGGGTGCGGGCTGCCCGAGTAATGGCAATGCCACCTCGAATACTGGAGCCCAAGCGCACCTGCTCGGCGTCCCGGGTGGCGTCGAGGAGCCGCGCAATGTAGTCATAGATCAAGGGGTCGATATAGACCTGGTTGGTCATGGTCGCCATCTCCACCATGGTCTGCGGAGTGATCACTGGAACCACATCGCGGCGGCTGATCCCAGAACCTTCAAGGATTTGGATAGTGGCCGCCCGATCCGGATAGCCGAGCGAAGTCTTCACCATGAACCGGTCAAGTTGCGCTTCTGGCAGCCGATAGGTGCCCGCCTGTTCTACTGGGTTTTGGGTGGCGATCACCAAGAAGGGCAGACCCACTTCACGGGTCACCCCGTCGATAGTCACCCGACCCTCTGCCATTACCTCCAACAACGCCGATTGGGTCTTGGGGCTGGCGCGGTTGATTTCATCGGCCAGCACGACGTTGGCGAATACCGGCCCGGAGTGAAACTCAAATTCACCGGTCTTTTGGTCGTAGACGGTGATCCCGGTGACGTCGCCGGGCAGCAGATCAGGCGTGAACTGGATCCGGGTACTGGTGCCGTCCACCGATTGCGCCATGGCGCGAGCCAATGAGGTCTTGCCGGTTCCGGGCACGTCTTCAAGGAGCACGTGGCCTTGGCTGACCATCGCGATCAACACCAGTTCCACCGCATGCCGCTTGCCGATGATGGCCTGTTCGACGTTATCGGCCACCCGGGCAAAGTTGCGCTGGAACCAAGCCAGTTGCTCCGGCGTTAGGGTCATCGGGTTTCTCCAGTCTGGTTACTCACTGCGGTTCAATCTTGGGCGGGTTAGCTGGTACAAGTGCCGGTAATAGTGGACGTGCGAGCGGTGAGGCCCCAGTCGGCTGGCCAAGCCACCGTGACCGGAATGCTGATCGCCGTTGCTCCTGGAGGCACCTTCCCGTCTTTGTCCCCAACGGATTTGCCGGCCACGGTATAGGTGGCGTTGCCGTACAACACGTTCATCGTGGCGTCACCCCCGGTATTGCCGAGGGACAAGTCTGGTGATGCTCCGGCAACACAGGCGTTGACCCGCAACGCCGCTTGCACTTGGTAGGGAGCGCTGCCACTTCTGGCCGTGACATCTCCCCAATCACCGCACTGATCCGTCCACTCCTTGTGGCAGTAGCGAACCTTGTACCTGTCGGCAAAATTCGTCTTCCCCCAGTCGTCGGGCTTGCTGAACTTGGCCTCATTGTTGGTAGGTGGACGCTCCGCTGAAGTTGGGGTCGCGGTGACCACCCATTGCGGGTTGTCATCAGGCCCGATGGATTTGGGGTTCACCACAAAGGTGTAGCCGGTAGGTGCAGCCGGGTCCTGCACTGCGTCCACCGACTTGGTCACCGTCGAAGAGCCGTAGTTGACGCCGTTGTAGTAGGAAGCCGCACACATCGTGACACCGTAGGCGCGGCCCGCGGGAACGTCGAAAGTCGCACTGTTAGTCGTGTCCTGAGTCGAGCATCCACCGCCGGTGGAGAATCCATAACGCACTTCCAAAACGGCACCATTCAGCTCGGCCGAATCGGGACCATTCCGCTCGGCCGAACCGGTCGCGGTGAGGCGGCTGGTGTTGGCGTCAACAACGCTGGCCTTCACTGAAAGCTTCAAACCGGTCGGCTGACCAATTCCATACGCCATCACCGAAATGCTCTCGCCAGTCTCCGAGCCTTCCAGATCTGGCGGATTCTGAAAACGCGAAGCTGGCGTCACGGTGATCTTGGTGGCCTGGTTGGATCCCAGATTGAAACGGCCCACCATTACGGGGCCAGAGACCGCGACCGTCTCTTTGCCGCCAGCCGCAGACGTGATTTTGAGACTGCCAACCTGGGAGGCATCGATGCCCGAAACCGTTAGCTGCACTACCCCGCCCGCTCCATCAGTCACTACTGGGACGGCAGTCAACTCAGCCGGAGCCGGTGGCGCCGCATAGGACCAAGCACTGACCTGCACATTGTCTTTTGACTCACCGACAGAGTTCTTAGAAGTCACCTCATAGGTTCGTCGTTCCCCCAAAGGAGATGAGATCGACGGACAAGTGCCATCGGCATCACACGTTGCCACTTCGACACCGCCTTGCCGGACGACGAAACCAGTGGCCGCTGGGTGCGCGGTGCGAGCTGTGCCCGGACGCACCCGCAGCGTCACCGAATCTCCGGTGTAGGCGCTTTGATAAACGCTGTCCGGCGCGGGCGGGTAGCCGAGCAATTCCAGGGTGAGGCTGCCGTTGCGGTCTCCGGCAGTTGCGTTGCCCCGCACATCCTTCACCGTAAAGGCCGCCGTACAAGTGCCGCCGGGCGCACCAGCCTCCCATTTGACGGCGATGGCGGTGTCCGAGGCCACTGAAAAACTCACCTGCGAACAGGCCCCGGTGGCAGCCACGCTGACCAGCTTCATTGGCGATTTTGGAAAGGGGTTAACCTCACCGCCACCGACGCCGACCACTTCCACCGAACAAGAATTGCCGGATGCCTGGGTACATTGCCCAGAGACCGCCCCGCCTTTGGCGAGAATGTTCGGTACCGGTCCAACCCGCAAGGTCAACGCGGCTGGTTGGACGCCAGGATGGCTGGTGATCGAGATCATCAACTTGTCGTCACGCCCGACCGGCGCAATGTCTTCACCGGTGATAGTGAGTTGCTGGCCACTAAGCGAAACCTCGAAATCGGCCACCGAACCGCCGAGCGAATACGTCACCGACGCCTGATCCGATTTGCCGTCCCAGCGAGTCATCTGCGACAAGTCGTAGGTCTTCGTCTCGCCGGGACTCACCGTAAGCGAAGCTGGTTTGAGCACCGGCTGCGGCGCCCCGGGATTTACCTTGATCGGCACCGCAAGGTAGGTGAAGTCCTGCTGCCCCGCCAATCGGACCGGCACGATGCAGGAATCAGACCATGGCGAGCCAGTCCCAGCCCGGTATTCGACTGTGGTGCCCGAGACAAACTGGCAAGACGCCTGAGGCCGGGCCTTCGAGGCCGCCAGACCATCAGTGCCCACCTCCAACTTCGTCCCTGAAGGTTTGGCCACCAACGCCTCCAGATCGAATGAGACTGCTTCATTCTCGTTCACTGTCTGCGGTGCGACTTCACTGCGCAAAGTGAGCTGCATGTCGTTGCGTCCAGGCACTCGCAGGAACGCGAACGTCGAAACAACTTTGCCCTCAGCGGTCTTCAACGGACTGCCGTCTGCCGCAGTCGCGGTCACCTGAAATGGAATGATCCGGGAGTTATCGGGCAGTTCGCCAGCCAGACTCCAGCCATTCGTCGATACCCCAGCGGCGTAACTTCCCTTGTCCCCGCCCCACAGGCTCAATTGCAGCCGGGTCGCATCGCCCCCAGCCCAAGTCGCCTTACTGCTCACCACATCGACTCCGGCCGGGAACTTTTCCCGAGTTTCAGCAGTGAGAATTGTGTCGGTCACCACCGGATAGTTGGGCACTTCATCTGCGACCACCCGCACGACGATCAACCCGCTAGAGGTGTTGTCCGAATCACTCACCACGTCGTAACGGAAAGACAGCGTGCCCGCTGCATCTCCAGCTTTGACCACGACCACGTCCCCGGACGACTGCTCGACCAGACTCGCGAGTCGGACATACTCCGGGTTCGACGAACCGTCGCTGAGGGTTTCTTTCGCGGTCGGCCGAACGGCGGTGATTTTGAGGGTGCCCCCATTGGGATCAATGTCATTAGCCAAGGCGGAGATCCGAACCTTGTTCTCCGCCCCCACCTGGACATCGGCATAGTCGGTATAGGTGATCGGAGCAGGGCTGGCTTCTTGGTTCAACACACCAACCCGAACCACGCCAACTGCGGTAACCCCAAAAGTGTCGACAACCTGGTAGCTGAACTCAACCTGGCCACCGGCTGCCCCCGAAGCGCTGGTGTAGACGATTCCGGTGCCATCGGCCGAAATCGCGGCCGAACCGGTAGCTGGCTGAGTCAGTATCCGCTGCAGCCGGACTGCATCACCGTCCGGATCAATCCCAAAATCGTCGAACTTGATGGTGGTCGATTGGCCGCTCAGCACGCGGCCGGAAAGAGTCTCGGCGACCGGGGCGCGATTGTCGGTATTGGCCACCACCGTGACCTTCACCGTCGCCTCCGAAACCAAGCGAGGGTTGCCCAACGAATAGGCACCGTAGCTGATCTGGTAATGCCCAGGGGTTGCTGGAGCCAAGGTGCGAATCACGTTGCCGGAGGCGAATGCCAATGCCGCCGGATCGGAAACCGTGACTGTTCGCGGGTCTAGTCGCAGCGAGCCACCCATCGGGGCGATGTCATTCGCCGCCACCGGAATGTCTAACTGGGCGCCAGCACGCACCGTCACCGCATCGTCAACCGTGATTGGCGCCAGTTGCTGCGCGGTCGGCAATAGGTAGATCGTCGCTTGCCCGTCGGCAGAACTGTCCTGCCCGTCGGACACCGTGTACTTGACCACGCCCAGCTTCCCGGACGCACCGGTTGCAGTGGAACCAGCCACCCGCAGGTACTGCTGCCCGACAATGTCAACGCTCAGGGAGGCGTCCTTGGCCGATTCGCCGGTCGCCGTGCTGACCAACAACACTCGACCCATCGGGTTGTCCACCACTTTCAGCACGTCGATAGTGGCGTCCTCATTCGGCCGGACGAAGGCGACCACCGCCGGAGTGGCGAAACGAGTAACGCCCTCCGATACGGTCACTCGTACTTGGGCCGTGGCCTTGGTCGTGCCATCAGTGACGGTGTAGGTCACCAGCCGGACCCCACTAGAAGGCGATTGGAAAGTGAAACCGGTGGCACCGTTGGTGAAACTAGCTTTAGCGTCACCGGTGGTGCGCACGTCGCTGATCGACAGCTTTCCAATTGTTCCCAGGAGATGCGGTCCAACGTCGATCATGGTTGGTTGGTTCAGCTGAGCGCTGGCAGCAAACGAATCCGCAGTGATCTTGGGCGCGGAGGTGACCTTAACCTCCAGGTGTTTGGTAGTCGCTGCCCCCAAGACATCGGCCACAGTTACTTCGACGCCGATGGTCTCCTCAGCCGACGAACCATGACTTTGGACAACTACATAGCCTTCAGGATCGGCCGCTACCGAGGCTGATTTGCTGGCTGAGGTTGCGCCCAACACCAGCGCCTGATCGCCTTCTGGATCCACCCAGCCGCTCAGCACTGGGACCTTGATCGTGCCACCGGAAGCTACTTCGGGACTCGGCCATTGGGCTTGGCAGATCTCGCCACATTCGGGGGCCTTGTTTCCGGTTTCGATGTTCAGCCGCACCCGCGCCTCGTTGGAATAGCGCCCATCGGCCGCAGTTCCGTCACTCACCCGGTAGCTAAACGAAACTGATCCAGTGGCGTCAGCAGCGACTTGAACGGCTAAGCGCTGGTTATTGTCGGTAACCACCAAAGAACCGAACGAGCCCAAATCGGCGTCACGAACTTTGGGATCGACGGTGAGTACGTCCGGATTCGGATCGTAATCGTTCAACAACACCGGCAGGTTGACCAACGTTCCAGCCCGAACTCCGAAGCTGTCGGCTACCGCTACCGGCGGCTTCTGTTCGCTGGTTTCGACCGGGGCACCTTCCTCGGTGCTCTGCTCCTGCAGCGGATCGACTAATTTCCAGTTCTGACTGGACGGCACCAGCTTGCCGTCCGGCATGGTCCAGGCCCACCCCGATTTGGTGTCGTTGAGGACGGCCCGGTCCCCGGTAAGCATGAACTGCGGCGATGCATCCTCTTCAAGGTGCAACCCGGCATAGTCCAGGCTCACCGCACCGCTGGCCCGCCACAATGTGCCAGCGCCTTCTTTGGGCAACCACGCGGCCAACACCTCGTTGCCAGACACCACCGGCGCAGCCGGGGTGCCCAATGAAGCGCCAGGCTGAAAGGTCCGAGTGGCTCGACCACTGAAATCGACGGTGTACAGGCCCAGCGAATCGGCCACGGCAAAACCATCCCCACCCAAGGTGGCTTTCTGCACCACGGTGGTGCCAGTGGTGTCCAAAGCGACTGGGTCGCGTTGACCCGACGTCCACCCCCGCTTGCCGTCGCCGGACAACACCAGCCAGTGACCGCCGCTGCTGGTCACTTGGACGCCAGCATCGCTGGGCCCACCAGTCAGGTCATCCGATGAGGTCTGGCGATTCGCCGCAATGTCATAACGCACCACTCGATGTTCAGCGGCAGAGTAGGCGGTCAATATGCCAGCAGAATTCAAAGCGACTGCGGATGCGGCCAGCGGCGCCGAATCAGCCCGGTCCGAGCTACGTAACTGGCCCAACGAGGTCATCGCCTCGAGCTTGCCGAACTGGACGGTGCCAGCGCTGGAGCGAAAGACGATGTACTCGCCGGCCTGAGCCACCTCAACCGTGCCAGCTGGGGTTGCGGGCACTTCAGCCAAGACTTCAGCGTCAAGATCTTTGGGTTGACTCTCATCAATCTGGGCCACCCGGGCAACGCCATCGGCAACCACATAGGCACGCTGCCCAACCTGGGCGACCGAAGTGGCGTTCTTCACTTGGCGCACGGTGTCCAGTTCGGCCAAATCGGTGTTGACCCGCGCGTAGCGCTGCCCGTCCCCGGTCTGCAAGATCCACACCAATGCATCAGTGCGGCCCGCCTGCTGCGCATCTAGACCGGGCCAGACCAAGGCTCCGGTAACGAGTAGCGAAAGCGCGGCCACAGTGGCGGCCAATGGCAACCAACGACGCCAATCCACCCTCAGATCACCCCCGACAACAACAGCCAGACCACCAGCACCGCCACCACAGTCACGACCGCACCGACCAGTACCCACGGCCAGGCCGCGCGTGACTTGGCCGGCGGCTGGTCAAGCGAAGTGGTCCCGCTCTGCGCACTGCGAGTACTCAAAGATTGGGTACGGGCAGGCTTTCGCGGTGACTCGTAAGCCACCTTCACCCTGGCCAAGCCGCGATCGCTTTCATCGCGAAAATCGACCGCGTGTGCAGCAGATTCCCAACCATTGGTGGCCAATTCCAGCCCAGTCTCAGTGAGTCCACAGCTGCGTTGGGCAGCTTGCAACGCCTCGGCAAATTCGAGAGCGCTGGCCGGACGAGCCGAAGGATCGCGCTGCAACGCAGCAGCCAACACGCCTTCGGCGTCAGCTGGCAGATCCGCGCGTCCGATCGGCAGATAAACCGCCTTGGCGATCCGGTGCTTAAGTTGCTCAACCGAATTTTGGCCAGCTGTGCGTTCGAACGGGCTTCGGCCTGCCAATAGCGAGTAGACCGTGGCGCCAAGTGCCCACACTTCTGAGCTAATCGCCCCCGATGTACTGCCGTCGATGATTTCGGGCGCGCTCCACGGCACCGACATGGCGAAGACGTCTGCGCTGCGATCAGTAGTCAAAGACGTGGCAATTCCGAAGTCGGACAGCACCGGAGACCCGAATTCGGTGATCAAGACGTTGGACGGCTTTACGTCGCGGTGAAGCAAACCCGAGCGATGAGCGGTTTCCAGAGCGCAGGCCATCTTTACTCCAACGGCGAGTGCTTCCGGCACGCCAATCAACTCTCGACGGTACCGCTCTCCCATTGATGCCGGGCAGAACTCCATCACGAAATAGGGTCGGCCGTCCGGCGCGACACTGGCCTGGTAGATCGTGAGGATTGATGGATGGGCAGACAACCGAGCCAAAGCATCGGCCTCAGCGTGAAACATTCGCCGAACATCGGCGTCACGAACCTCGGTGGGCAAGACCTTCACCGCAACCTGCCGCCGCGGAAGGTTTTGTTCATACAAAAAGACGTCGGCAAAGCCACCTGAACCCAACGGGCGCAAGTAAGTGAACCCCGCAAGAATCGGGGCGGTAGCTGGTAACCGAGACACCAAAACTCCCCCGCGCTTTGGTTTGAACAACATAACGAAACGCTCGCCGACCGCTGCAATCTGTCCCCGGGCTAGCGCCGCTTCACCCTGGATAGTACACGCGCTAAGCGGACCACCGGTTTTCACGAACAACCAGCACAACGCCTAACTAACCCCACTGGCAATGCACAAAGTTGCCATTTTCCGAAAAATCGGTAAAGTTCGCCCGCTGTCCACAGTTCACTCACAGGAGCACCCGATGACTACACCGCCAATTCCGCCGCAGCCATTCAGTCCACCGCCAGTACCGCCGGCCGGAAGCAGCGTTCCCGGCCCCTACCCGCCTCAGTCCCAGACCTTTCCGGGCGCACCGCAGCCGATGTTCGCTCCGGAGCCGCAGAAGCGTCCGTGGTTCCGGCACCCACGCATTATCGGTGCTGCGGCAACGCTGCTCGTGGTCGCGGCGGTCGCTGTCGGCGGAGCCATCTACCAGAACCTCAAGACCAGCCCGTATCAGGTCGGCACCTGCATTCACGAGAAGAGCTCAACCAGCATTGAATCAGTGAAGTGTGACTCCGCCGACGCCAGCTACGAGATCGTGGCCAGGTACAACGAAGCCGAACCATTCCTCGGCACTGGGTCTTGCGATTCGGTGGCCGCCTCCGACACCGCTTGGTGGGAAGGCACCAAGGGCAAGACCGGCCTCCTGCTTTGCCTGAAGACCGTCAAGTAATTCCGGCTCCCGCGCCGCGCCAGCTCCGCGTCCTAACCGAGCTGGCGCTGGCGTGGCTGGCTTCGCCACACTTGCAACCACCCCACAGCTGGCGTGACCGCTCCGCACAGCGCTGATACTCGTAGCCAAGCCCAGGAACAACCCTGACAGAACTGTTACTTGACTGAAATCGTAAACACCTATTTCTGAAGCTGTGCAGACCCTAGAGTGCGCTCGTCTGAAACCTTTCAAGACCTGACCACTGGAGGAAGTCATGTCGGTCACCAATGATGAAGCACCCCTGGGTTATCCAGAAGCTTCAGAAAAGGGCCTCAAGGGAGGCGCCCTAGGGCTGCTTTCTAGCGTCGTAGTTGGTATGGCTTCAACGGCCCCCGCGTATTCACTTGCGGCCAGCCTTGGATTCGTGGTTGCTTCCGGCGGCGCACTGCTAGCCGGAGTGAAAGCGCCCGCGATCATCATCTTGGCGTTCATCCCAATGTTCTTCATTGCCATCGCCTACCAAGAACTCAACAGCGCCGAACCTGACTGCGGCACTACCTTCACCTGGGCCAGCCGCACCTTCGGCCCAATCGTCGGCTGGCTTGGCGGCTGGGGCATCATTGCCGCCGACGTAATCGTGATGGCCAACCTGGCCCAAGTCGCTGGCTCCTACTCCTTCACGCTATTTGGGTTCGCCGATCTGGCTGACAACACCTTCGCTTCCACCGCGGCTGGCCTGGCCTGGATCGCGATCATGACCTGGATCTGCTTCAAGGGCATCGAGATCAGCGCCCGACTGCAATACGCGCTGCTGGCCATCGAAGTGGTCGTGATGGTGATGTTCGCTGCCTATGCGCTGTTCCGGGTTTACAGCGGCACCGCCCAGCCCTACTCGCTCACCCCCAGCCTTGATTGGCTGTGGCCCGGCGGTCTTGATCTGGCCACGGTGATCGCGCCGGCCCTACTCACAGCTTTCTTCATCTACTGGGGTTGGGACACCGCAGTGGCCTGCAATGAAGAAAGCGACGATCCGGGCAAGACCCCGGGACGCGCTGCCGTGATTTCCACCATGCTGCTCCTGGTCACCTACGCGACGGTCACGATCGCTGCAATCGCCTTCGCTGGTGTCGGCACTGACGGCATTGGCCTAGGAAATGCCAACAACGCTTCCGACGTGTTCAACGCGATCGCCCCCGACCTGTTCGGTGACAGCGTTCTTGGACACATCGCAATTGGGCTGCTGGCGGCGTCCATTCTGACTTCGGCTTCGGCCTCGACGCAGACCACGATCCTGCCGACCGCACGTACCGCACTCTCGATGGGTGTCTTCAAGGCCCTACCGACCGCGTTCGCCAAGGTGCATCCGAAGAACCTGACCCCTTCGGTGGCCACCATTGCAATGGGCGTGGTGTCGGCACTCTTTTACCTGGGATTCACTTTCCTGGGCAGCGAGATGCTGGCCGCACTGATTGGCTCGATCGGCTTGATGATCGCCTTCTACTACGGGCTGACCGGCTTCGCCTGCACCTGGTTCTACCGCAAGAGCCTGTTCAGCACCGTCCGCAACTTCTTCATGCGGGGCCTAATCCCCTTGGCCGGTGGCGTGATTATGTTGAGCACCTTCGTCGACGGCCTGCAACAATTCCTGTTGCCGGAATGGCTGGTGAATGACGCTGGCGACAACATCACCATATTTGGCTACGGGGCAGTCGGGGTGACCGGCCTGATGGCGCTGGGCCTGGGCCTGGTGCTGATGTTCGTCTGGTGGGCAGTTCGTGACGACTTCTTCGTCGGCAAGACCCTGCCGATGCGCGCCAACCACGACCTGGTCTTGGCCGGGCCTCACCTGGATATGACCGCGGTTCGGATGCCCGACTCGGGCCTGCCCGAGATCGTGATCGCTCCCGACTTGTCCAACCTGCCACCGGACGCCAAGGTCGTCGATCTGTCCACCGGCGAGGTCTACGACCGGGAGGATCCGCCGCCAGCGACGTGATTTCGGCCGGCGGTGAGGCCTATCGTTCACAGGGATCTGTCGTCCCTGCGGACGGTGAGCCTCACTGCCGCGGGAGCTCCAGATCCTCGGGGTCGAGGTATTTCTTTAGTGGTGCGCCGCAGCGTTCCAGTTTCGCCGCGAAGTCAGCCACATATAGCTGCAAGTCGCGCTCGGTTCGCCGGTAGCCGGTCGAAGCTGGCCGCTTCGGCAATTCCAGCTCCGGCCGATCGACCTTTTCGTAGGGCACGGACGCCAGCAGGTCAGCGATCATATTGAGCCGGGCGCGCTTCTTATCTTCGGCTTCAACCACACGCCAGCGGTTGTCTGGCAGATCAGTGTGGACAAACATCTCGTCCTTGGCTCGGCTGTATTCCTCCCAGCGGGTCAACGATTCAAGGTCGGTGGGAGACAACTTCCAGCGACGCATCGGGTCAGTCAGGCGAGAGCGGAATCTCTTCTCCTGTTCTCTTCCCGAAACCGAAAACCAGTATTTGCGCAGCATGATGCCGTCTTCAACCAAGAGTTGTTCGAAGATCGGGCACTGCCGCAGGAAACGCTGGTATTCCTCCGGGGTGCAGTAGCCCATCACCCGTTCCACTCCGGCCCGGTTGTACCAGGACCGGTCGAACAGGCGAATCTCGCCCGCAGCCGGCAGGTGCTCGACGTAGCGCTGGAAATACCACTGCGTGCGCTCACGCTCAGTCGGGGCCGGCAACGCAACGATCCGGGCGACCCGGGGATTGAGGTACTCCGTGATCCGCTTGATCGCCCCACCCTTGCCAGCCGCGTCCCGACCTTCAAAGACAACAACCAGACGTTTGCCCTCCGTGCGGATCCACTCCTGCATTTCGACCAGTTCAGCCTGGAGCTTGGTCAACTCTGCCTCGTAGAGCGCGTTATCGAGCTTTAGCCGCTGCTTTGATCCCATGTCGCCATCGTGGCAGCAGTTCGCCCTTGTGGCGAGAGACTCTGCGGCACCAAAGCGACCGCGGAGCATTCGCGCTCGGCTTTCCCTGCTGGCGCAAAGCCTCCTTGCCCGCCGCAGATTCCGGCTCCTCAAGGGCCTGGTGGGCTGCGCGAAACAGCTCATCATTGGATCAGCCTTTCTCAAAGGGCGCCGCCGTCGCCATAGCCTGGTGTCATGAACACTGGTCGCGCCAAGGTCTATGCCCGGCGCCGCAAGCGCCGACTGCGGAGCAGGACCCATGACCTCACCGACGCTCAGTGGAAAGCGCTGGTAGCGGCGTGGGGCGGCTGCGCGTACTGCGGCGACGCCGAGCAGTCGCTGGAAAAGGACTGCATGCTCCCCATCGCTAACGGCGGCCGGTACACCCTGAGCAATGTGGTGCCAGCCTGCCGGTCCTGCAACGCCAGCAAATGGAATATCGAAGTCACTACTTGGCTTCGCCGAAAACACCTGGACGAAGCGACCTTCCTCACCCGGCAACGCGAAATCTTCACCCGACTCGAATCCGAGCTGGGCGATCCCGCCGCCAAGCCGGCATCGGAATAGTGATTGTCCGACCAGCCAGCGCGACCGTCCGGCACTCACGCCGTGGCCATTGAGTGGGTCTCCACAGTCGGTGGGCTATTTCAGGGATGAGTTGAACCAAGCCGGCTTCCCCAGTCAGAGAGCACTGATGACACTCAACCAGCTCACACTCCGATCGCCCTTAGGTCTGTCACCCACAAGCTCAAGGCCAATGGTGACAAGAGCCACACTGGGCGCATCGAGGTCCAGAACGAGCAGCAGTCTGTCCGGGCTCCATTCGCAGCAGTATGGCCGAACCCCCATCCCCCAGGCTCTGTCGCAGGGCAGTCAGAAACTCCATTTGGGTCGCTGTCACGGCGTCGTTTTCAAGGTCGAAGAAGGCGCCCTCGTCCATGTGACTGACGATAGTTGTGCCCGTCCGCAACATCCAGCGCCGTGTGGCCGTACACTCTGCCTGCTGTCCTCGGCACAGGGCAGGGCGCTTTGAGGTGATCCAAATGGCAACCGTGGCACGGGATGATGCGCGGGCGGTCGCAGCGTTCGGCACGCTGGGCCAGATCGGCACTAGCAGGTGGCCGTTAGTCGCGTCATGGCTGCTGGCCTCCGGTTTCAATGGCCCAGCGCTGTTGGCCCTCGCTGCGCTTGATCGCCATGCGAGCGCTTGGGACGTCGAACCGCTCATCCCGGACGTCCTCCGCGAGATCGGCACCCCTTCAATAGACACCAACGAGGCCGCCCTGGTCTTGGGCGCTACCTACGCAATCGCCGAACCTGACGGGGATGCCCAACACACCGTCATCCGAGTACTCGCCGAGGCCGCCGCACGATTGGGCTACCCCGCAGGCCGACTAAGCGAGTGCTACTACGCCGAGGAGTTCCTCGATTGCGACTGCCTAGGCGCCGACCAAGCCGATCACCTGGAGCACGCACTGCGCACCTCAATCTCTTTGGAGGTCACAGCAGAGCTTGCTAAGGCTCTAACTGATCTCCCATAGACCCAGGCCCACCGAATTCGGACGGCGGAGACGAGTCGCGTCAGCTCGAGAAGCGGAACTCGACTACGTCGCCGTCGGCCATCACGTAGTCCTTGCCCTCCATGCGAGCCTTGCCCGCGGCACGAGCCGCGGCGACCGAACCGGTCGCGACGAGATCGGCAAAACCAACGATCTCGGCCTTGATGAAGCCCTTCTGAAAGTCGGTGTGAATCACGCCAGCCGCCTCGGGCGCAGTCGCACCCTTCTTGATCGTCCAAGCCCGAGTTTCCTTCGGGCCTGCGGTCAGGTAGCTCTGCAAACCGAGGGTTTCGTAGCCAACCCTGGCGAGGGTGTCCAGGCCGGGCTCAGTGATCCCCATTTCGGAGAGGAATTCGGCGGCATCTTCAGGTTCCAGCTCAGACAGCTCGGCTTCGATCTTGGCGTCCAGGAAGATCGCCTCAGCCGGAGCCACGATGGCCTTCATCTTCTCCAACAACTCGGTGTCGGCCAGCTCGTCGGCATCGCAGTTGAATACGTACAGATATGGCTTGGCGGTCAGCAGAAAAAGCTCGCGTAGCGGCTCCAGATCCAGCCCGGCAGCATGCACGCCCACGCCGGAATCGAGGGTTTCCTTGGCCTCCAGGAAAGCGGCCAATACCGGCTGCTTCTCCTTCTTGATCCGGGCTTCCTTCTCCACCCGGGGCAGCGCCTTATCCAAGGTCTGGAGGTCGGCCAAGATCAGCTCAGTGCGAATGGTCTCGATGTCGCTGCCGGGGTTCACCGCGCCGTCCACGTGAGTGACGTCGGGGTCACGGAAGACCCGAGTCACCTGACAGATCGCGTCCGCCTCACGAATGTTGGCCAGGAACGCATTGCCCATGCCCTCGCCTTTGGAGGCGCCCTTCACGATGCCCGCAATATCGACGAAGCTCACCGTCGCCGGCAGAATGCGCTCCGAGCCGAAGATCTTGGCCAGCACTGGCAACCGCTCATCCGGCACCCCAACCACCCCCACATTGGGTTCGATGGTTGCGAACGGATAGTTGGCCGCGAGCACGTCGTTGCGAGTGAGCGCGTTGAACAGGGTGGACTTGCCTGCGTTGGGCAGTCCGACGATACCGATGGATAGAGCCACGAGGGGCAATCTTAGTGTGCGGTGCATCTTTCCCCGAAGTCGGTGGATGATGCACCTCGTTATCCACAGATTCGATCGGACCTGAACCTTTCGGCTGTGGGCCACAAATACTGCACAGCGTGATCCCACGCACCCGTCTACCAGCCGAGCTACTCCGCCTCAGCCAAGCTCAGGCAGGGGTCCTGAGTAGACAGCAAGCACAAGGGCTAGGGCTCAGCGATCGGGTGGTGGAGCGTCTTATTCAGAACGGTGACTGGCAGCGGGTCGCAGCGGGCATCTACCGGCTCGAGCCGGAAACCTGGCTCCAACTCGCCTGGGCCGGGGTTCTTCTAGGCGGCCAGGGCTCCGCTATTGGCGGTCGATCAGCCGCCCATTTGCATGGCTGGCTGAAACAGCCACCAAGTCCGGTGACGATCTTCACTTACAACGACTTCCGAATCCGGCGGGACCCGCGTTGGCAGTTCGTCCGCTCGGGCCGAATCGGACGCGGCGAACCTGCCCGGACCAGACCCGCCCAAACCATCATCGATTTGGCCGCCACCAGCACCGCTGAGGAGCTAATCACCTTGTTGGCCGAGGCGACTGCCTTTGGCCGGGTGAACCCTGCCGAAGTCCTGCAGCTAGCCGGAAACATCGCCCGGCTACCCAATCGACGACTTCTCCAAGACACCCTCGGAATGGTTGCCGAAGGAGCCCAAAGTCCACTCGAAACCCGATACCTGACCACAGTCGAACGCGCCCACCGACTACCCAAAGCGCTGCGCCAAGCCAGCCCCGCCCACCGTTACCGGACTGATTGCTGGTATCGCGATTACGGCGTGATCGTGGAACTAGATGGAGCTGCCTATCATCGCGGCGCAGCGCGCACCATCGACCTCGAGCGCGACAACCTCCACCGCATCAACGATCTGATCACCCTGCGTTTCAATTGGCAGCTAGTCACTTCTGACCCGTGCGGCGTAGCCCTCCAGGTGGCCGCCGCACTGCGCCACAGAGGCTGGCAAGGCTCGCCAAGCAGGTGTTCCCGCTGCAAGGCGGTGCATTTTCCCCCGTAGGCGGTGGAAGATGCACCGCCTAACTGAACGCCGAGATCTCGATCTTCTTCATGCCCATCAATTTGGCGTAGGAATCTGCGTTCAGAATCAGCTCGCCGAGCTTGGCCGGGACGATCTGCCAGCTCAGCCCGAACTTGTCGGCGCACCAGCCACATTGCTCAGCTTCGGGCACCGCGCTGAGTAGCTGCCAATAGCGGTCAATCTCAGGCTGGTCAGCGCATTCAAGCATCAGCGATACCCCGCAGTTGAAGGTGTAGTCCTGCTCAACAGCGGCGTCCATTAAGGCAAACCACTGGCCGAATAGCTCGACGTCGGTGAACATCACCGCGCCTGGCGAGGCCGGGCCAGTCTGAACCGGGTAGCGCACGTCGGTACCGATCCGCGAGCCGGGAAAGGCCGCGGCGTAATAGGCAGCAGCCTCCGCCGCACGGTTCTGCGCCTGGTTCCCGAATAAAAGCGTCGGCACGATGAACGGACGCGGAGCGCCTGCCGGATTGGTCAAGATCAGTTGCCAACTGATTCCGAAACGGTCCTGCACCCAGCCGTAGTGCGGACTGTGCGGGTACTCCCCCAGCGGCATCAGCACTTCGCCGCCTTCGGCCAGCGCGGTCCACAACGCGTCCAGGTGATCGCGCGCGTCCGGATCGCTGGCGGGGTCGAAGTTGAGCATGAAGGAGACCGAGGGATTTACCTTGAACTCCGCACCAGCGTTGATCGCAACGAACCGATAGCCATCGAGCACGAAGGAGACGGTGAGTTCTTGGCCGGCGAACTCGGTCTGAAAATCGAGCAGCCCATCGGTTGGGTAGTACTGGGTGTCCACCACCCGCGCCCTGGGAAAGATTGAGGCGTAGAACCTGGCGGCTTTGGCCGCGCTCTGGTTGAACCACAGATTTGGCACGATCTTCTGCATGGGTGCGCCTCCTTTGGCGGGCTGGCAGGTCTTCAGCCTGACACACCAGGCACGCGCTGAGATAGCGCCACGGACCTACGTTCGTACCGATGTACTTACCCGGTGAGCTTTGACACGGTGTTATTCGACCTCGGCGGCGTAGTGGTGACCTGGGAGCCTTGGCATCCTTTCGAACAGGTACTGCCGGCTGATCAGGTGCCCGCATTGATGGAGAGGATCGGGTTCTACCAGTGGAACGAACAGGTTGATGCCGGACGCCGATTTGCCGACGCCGAGGCCGAGCTGTGCGCCCGCTTCCCAGCCGATGCCGAGGCGATTCTGGCCTACCGCAAGCACTACCCCTTAGCGATCACTGGCCTAGTGCCCGGCACGGTTGCAGTTATGGCTGAACTAGCCCAAACAGGAGTGCGATTGTCCGCGTTGACCAATTGGTCAGATGAGACTTTCCCGGCGGTGCGCGAACGCCTTGGCGCCTTGGATCGCTTCGGCGAGATCCTGGTTTCGGGCGCCGAAAAGGTGGCCAAACCTGATCCGGCGATCTACCACCTCGCCTGCCGACGTGCTGGCTTGGATCCCGCCAAGACCGTCTTTGTCGACGACCGCCAAATCAACGTGGACGCTGCGGTCGGCACCGGCCTCACTGGTTTGTTGTTCACCTCTGCCGCCCAGCTGCGCACCGATTTGGAGCGCCTCGGGCTACTCGCGTCCGCTACCCCGATAGCCGATCCCATCTACCATTTCGCGCTCCGGTCAAAGCTGGCCGAAGCTGAACGCAACGGTGATTACCCTTGGGCCGACCGGGCTGGCACGTACACCGAGGTTGGCTTCGTGCATTGTTCTTTTGCCAGTCAGGTCGCTGACACTCGGCAACGCTTCTATGCCGATCTAGACGATGCCGAGGTCGTGCTGCTTCGCCTGGACCCCACAAATCTGCCTGTGGTCGTCGAGAACGGCTACCCGCACCTGTTCGCGCCACTGCCAATCGAACGTGCGGTTCAGGCGTCGACCCCGGCGTAGAAACCACCCAAGGCGGCCGCTAGCCAGCTGACGTCCAGGACCCCGCACAGCTCGCGGGCCGAGTGCATGCTCAATAGCGGAATGCCCACGTCGATGCTCTCGATACCCAGCCGAGTGGCCGAAGCTGGCCCGATGGTAGAGCCGCAAGGCACTGAGTTGTTCGACACGAAGACCTGGCTAGGCACCTCAACCGCACGGCAGATCCGCGCCCACTTTGCCGTCCCTGGACCTTCGGTGGTGTAGCGCTGGTTGGCATTCACCTTCAGCAGCGGCCCCGAGTTGAGCACCGGCTGGTGGTCGGGGTCGTGCAGCCCCGGATAATTGGGGTGCACCGAATGTCCCGCGTCAGCCGAGACCATGAACGACCGCGCAATCCAGACTGCCCGCTCGTCGCGGCCCCAGCCCAGGGAGGTGCCGATCCGGCCCAATACGTCTTCCAGGAACGGTCCGGACGCACCACTGCGCGAATCACTGCCGACTTCTTCGTGGTCAAAAAAGGCCAATACCTGCACCTGATTGGACGCTTCGGTGGCGAGCAGAGCGATCAGCGCGGCGTGCACGCTGGAAAGGTTGTCCAACCGCGCAGAGGCCAAGAACTGGGCGTCCACCCCGATCACCGCCGGGGCCTCGGTGACCGCAGCAAAGAGGTCGAAGCCATCGATTTCTTCTGGCTTGAGATCCAGCGTTGCTGCCACGGATGTCATCAGATCGGCTGGTCCGATGGCGTAGATCGGCTTGAGATGGGCCTGCTTGTCCAAATGCAGGGACTCGCTCACGCCGCGATCAAGGTGCGGTGCCAGCTGTGGAATTCGTAGCCAGGCTCCGGTGCTAACCAGTCGCTGGTCACCAGTGCGGGTGATCACTCGACCCGCCAAACCGAACTCACGATCCAGCCACGAATTCAGCAGTGGACCGCCGTAAACCTCCATCGCGGCCTGAGCGAATCCGGACGAGCAGGACGCAGGGTGTGGCTTGAGCTTGAAGCCGGGCGAATCAGTGTGGGCGCCGACAATCCGAAAGCCCACCGGACTGTCGAGCAATTTTGGCAGCCGCCAGGCGATGATCGCCCCGTCGCGAATCACATAGCCAGCGCTGAGACCGCTCCAAGGCTCGGTTTCGTGCTGTCGGTCAAAACCTGCCAATTCCAGGCGTCGAGCCACCTCAGCGGCGGCGTGGTAGCTGGACGGCGACGCGGCCACGAAGGCAGCAAGATCGGCGATGTGTTCAGCGGCATTCATGGCCCAAGTCTGCACCCTTCAATGCTTGCGGCCTGAGCTTGCCGACCACGATGAATCAGTTAGGCCCCACATCGCAAAGGCCCAGCATCACAGACAGCCCGCAGATTGCGTTGCGGCAGTGGGTGGGAGCACCGTCCAACACTGCCGAGTCCGTATGAAATGTTTGTGACAAACCCAGCAATGACCTTGCCAGGTGATCTCCGCACTCAGCAGGATCCAGGATGACGCCCAGCCTCGGGCAGCGATGATCAGCACGATTGTGGAGGAACACATGAACGACCGCGAGGAGCTTGCGAACGAGCTGCGGAATCTGACCTTCTCGGCTGGCCAACTCAAGCTCGACCTGCACGACCTTGCCGAGGATCTCCCGATGGATTGGGAGCGGATTCCCGAAGTGGCCCAACGCACTCATGCCGCCTACGCCAGAATCGCCGAACTACGCGAGCTGATCGCCGCGGTGCCGGAGTAATCAAGCGCCCCGTAAAGCATCAGCCGACCTGCCTTAATCCGCGCCCAGGCCGAATCCGCTGGCAGCACCGGCTGACCGGCGTCGAACTGACCAGACTGGCCTTCTATAGACCTTTCCTCTGCACCAGAAGGTCTGAGCGTTGCCTCCAAGCGGCTGCCCGAAAACTGCGCCGACCCTTAGCGCCGCTCGCCAAAGCGCCTGTCTAACTCCAGGACCAATTCGGACTGGGAGGCTTCAAGCAGGCGTCCCGGAATCTGAATCATCGCCGGACCGTAGGGACGCCCGCCGCGGGTTATCCCGCCGGGCGCAACCAACTCGATCACCGAGTACGGCCCCGCGTGGATCTCGGTGATCGCATCACCTCGAACCACCAGCTGTCGACTTCCTCGTAAGAAGGTCACGTCCGCATCGGAGATGACCAAGGCTGGCCCACGGCCGGGTGCCAGATACGGCCAGAAGACTCGAATGAACACCACCGGCAAAAGAGCCAGCATCACCAAGATGAGAACACCCGCTACGCCCGGCAGAAGCAGCCAAAGCGCAAACTGCTGCGCTCTGAGCACAAAGGCTGCGGCCATCGCCAGCACCGGGAGCATGACGACCAACATCGCCGTAAAGCAGATGATGGCGGTCAGCCAGTAGGTCAGGGTCCAGCCGAGTTTCACCCGGGTGTAAACAGCACCGGGAATCTCTGCTGAGGGCAGCAACTTCCTGACTGACACTGCGGGTAATGATTCGATCCCCATATTGTTGTTCCTCCGCGCAGACGAACTCGGCTGTTGCAGCCTAGGCGAGGCTACCAACATTTCCGCAGCCCCTCATTTCACAGACGGCCACCTGGTAGTCGCGATCTTCGTTGCCCAGGAATACCCCGTTTGGCTGTCGGTATCAATGCATTTAGCACCGCCTGCCTCGACTGCGCTTCTCAAAATGTCAGTAGTGGCTGCGACCATCTAGACATGGAGTATTTGGCTTGGCTGGTTGTCGGCATCGCCCTGGGCGCAACCCTGATCTGGATCGTGTTACGCGCGCACCAAAGCACCCAGTCGTCGAACCACGCCGCCGAACTCGACCGGGTGCGCACCGAGTCGGCGCAGGCCCGGGCGGACGTTGCCGAGGCGAGTGCCCGATTGTCCGAGGCTCGGGCCGCGGTCGCTGGCGCCATCGCCCAGCGGGATGCCGCCCTAGTCCGAGCTGATGAGATCACCAGCGACCGTGAGCAACTCGTGAACCAGTTCAAAGCCTTATCGGCTGAGACCATCCAGGCCCAAGAGGCCAAGCTGGAGGCCTCCGCCGAACTGCGGCTACGGGCCACCGAACAACTACTCAGTCCGGTCAAAGAGAGCTTGACCAAATTCAATGATCGAATCACTGAAGTGGAGAAACAGCGGGTCAGTATGACCACGGAGCTTCGCAACCAGGTCAGTGAAGTACGGCTCACCGGCGACAATCTTCGCCGGGAGACAGCGGTATTGGTGACCGCGCTGCGCAAACCGCAGGTGCGTGGCGCTTGGGGAGAGATGCAGCTAAAGCGTGCCATCGAGTTGGCTGGAATGATCGAGCACTGCGATTTCGAGCTGCAAGAGACCACCCAGACCACCGAAGGCGCGACCATCCGTCCCGATCTGAAGGTGATGCTCAGCGAGGACCGCTACCTCTATGTGGATTCCAAAGTGCCATTGAGCGCTTTCCTTGAAGCCCAGGAGACCGAAGACGCCGCTGATCGGGCGCAGCTTCTGGCGCGCTTCGGCAAGAACGTGCAGACGCACATCAACCAGCTCTCCGGCAAGGGCTACTACAAGGCTGGCGGTTCCACTCCAGAATTCGTGGTGTTGTTTGTCGCCAGCGAAGCTTTGGCCGCCGAGGCCTACCAACAACTCCCCGCACTCGACGAGTACGCCGCCGAACGCAATGTCGTGCTGGCGACACCCCGGTCGCTGATCGGGCTGTTGCGGGCGGTGGCCTTTTCTTGGCGGCAGGTCGCATTGGCCGAATCGGCCCAAGAGGTGCTTGATCTGGGTCGTGAGCTATACGACCGGTTGGGCATCTTGGGTAAGCACTTTGACAAGGTCGGACGGGCGCTCACCAGCACGGTTGGCGCCTACAACGAGGCTGTCGGCTCTATCGAAGCCCGGGTCTTTCCTGCGGCACGGAAGCTCCGCGAGTTGAAGGTGACCACCACCGAGCTCCAGGCGACTCGTCCCGTCGATGCGGCGGTGCGGCCACTCACGGCCGCCGAATTGGTTGAGGATGCCGCTGGAATCACGCCAATGATTGGACGCCGCGACGCCGTGGTGCCTGATCCTGACGTCTCCGATCTTCCCGCGAATGCACAATCATTCGGCATCGCTGAACCGACGCTAGCTGACCTGATCTCTGCCGAAGTCCCGCAACAAAAACCGGGCGCTCAAACCGCCTGACCCAAGCGCAAAGGGTCACCTGAAGTCAACACGACCATCCTCAGAACGCGACCACCTCGCAGAGCAAGCGGCCACCTGAACCCAACACGACGGCTCGGCGGCAGATGCTCCTGAATCAGCCGTCCGCACTACTCACGGCGTGATAGGAGAGGTCCTGCTGCGTTGTCGAAGACTTCACCACATCCTTGGTGGTTGCCTGAGCTGCCACCGTCCCCGAACGGATTGCGGTGGCCGTGGAGTAGCCCGATTCCAGCTTGAAGTCCTTGGCGTAGACCCCCGCGGGAGCCTCATAGCTGTAGTCGGTTCCGCCGACCGTGACGTTCACCGTGGCCGCCTTCGCTAAGAAGGTGAGCACCTCAACCGTGTCTCTGGCATCAGTCATCGGGTCGGTCTTTCGCTGAACCATCACTCCGGAATAGCCAGGCTTGGCGTCGGCCTTCTGTACGCGATGGGTGATGTAGACGGTGTCATCCTTGATCTGCGGATAGCTACCGGTCTTGAACTTCGTCGCATAGTAAGAACTGATGTCCAAGAAACTGTCTCCGTGTCCAACCGACGGCGCGAAGGACGTTCCTTCGGAATAGTCGTTCCAAGTAGTCAGCAACACAAGATCGGCATCGTCACCAATTGCTTTGCCCCAACTGGCCCGCAGCGCCTCAGTGTTTCCTGCCTCGCTGAACGTCTTGCCGTTAGGCCGCTCGTCTTGGACGGACACCGGTTCCATCCACTTCTTGCCAAGCTTGTGGGCTTTGGCGGCCGAGTCCGAAGTCTTCTTGATCACGGCTGGATCGCGTTCACCCCAGTTACCGAAGCCGTAACTGATTGAGGCGTAGTCGCTCATCTTGGAAGCATCCAGAAAGAGCGGGAGCATCGTTGCCTTCACCGCGTAGGTGCTGTCGAGTTGGTTCAACACGTCCTGCCACCAAGAGGCCGATTTGCCCTCGGTGTAGAACGGTGAGATCACGACCTGCCCGTTGGAAAGCCGATAGGCCGAAGGTGAGCTGGCCAACTGCGCCAAAGACTTGGCCAGTGCTTCTTTAGTCACCCCGCTCATCGCCGACATATCGGGTTGCAGCATGATCTTGAATCCGTCAAAGCTCTCGGCGGCACGCAGCAACTTGACGGTGCGATCCCAGTTGTCACCTGATAACCCGAGAATGTCGACCGCGAAGCCATCGATTCCGGCTTGCTGGGCCTGGCGGATTTCGGTGAGGTAGTCAGCCGTCCGATAGTCACCAGACAGCGCCGTCCGAGTAACTGGGCGATCGCGGAGAAGACCACCAACGCTGGCGTACTTTCCGTCTTCACCATCCGCGCGCAGGTAATTCTTGGCGTAGTAATCCTCATCGGCTGCTCGGTTGTCCAATGAGATTGGGTAAGGCGGGAAATAGTGAGCGAAAACCAACTTGCCAGACTGGACGGCCGCCCTGCTTGCCTGAGCTGAGGCTGACGCGCTCGTAGCGGTGGTCGCGGGCTGCGTCGTTGAGGCAGTCGCAGCAGTCGCCACCGAACCCGAAGCGCTTGAAGTCGCGCTCGCCGAACTACCCGAAGTGGTCGAAGTCGGAGCAGTCGACCCACTATCGATCGTCACCGTGAGCGAAGGGGCATCTGCGCCGGACTTGTCCACCGCCACACCTGCATCAGCACCAGTGTGCTGGAGGCGCAAAGACACCCCCGAGGCAAGGTCGTCGGCCAGCGAATCGACCGCGAGCGGAATCTCCAAAGTTGTGTCTTCAGCCACCGTTACCGGCGCAGCCACATCTCCAGTCACAACGCTCGGCGCCGTGACTCGGGTCAACTCAGTGCTTGACCAAGAGTTGGTGGTGGCCTGCACCCGAAGCACCCCAGCGCGGGCTTTCACAGCCTTATTCACATGCACCCTGAGCACTGCCGCAGTGATCACCTGTCGCGCATTGGCGTGAACCGCCGGGAAGGACACATACGAGTCGTAGGTCGTATCGCCCAGGCGTAGCTGTTCACTGCTGGAGTAGTTGGCCTCCGGTGCACTATTGGCGATGTAACCGGCTTGGGCGGCCCCGTAAGTGACTTCTACCGGTGCCGCATTCGCCGTTCCAAGGACCATCGGTAAGCCGACTAAACCGGCGACCACTAGCACCACAGGCAGCAGTAAGAGCAACCATCGTCTTTCGATAGCCGTAACGTACGCCTTCATAGTCTTTACCCCTCCAGGGTTGGGAATATCCGGTCGAACTGAGCTGCAAAACCGCTTGTGTGCTTCATAACCTCAGGAAAAACTTAACATCGGCTCAGCTTTCTGTCACCCATTCGGGGGACCGCCTGTGGATAACCGGAGATGGATGACACAATGCTGCGGTGACAGTCGACGCAGGAGAAGTAGAAGCCGCAGACGCCCGCCTTGAAGGCGTGATCACCCGCACTCCGTTGCAGCTGAATGAACGCCTCAGCGCTGCCACCGGCGCCTACATCTGGCTTAAGCGAGAAGACCTGCAACCAGTCCGCTCGTACAAAATTCGCGGCGCCTACAACCTGATGTCGCAACTCAACTCGACCCAACGCGAAGCGGGTGTGATCTGCGCCAGCGCTGGCAACCACGCCCAAGGCGTCGCCTTCGCCTGCGCCAAGCTCGGCATTCGCGGACGCATCTTCGTGCCAGCCACCACACCGCGGCAGAAACGCGACCGAATCAAGGCCATTGGCGAAGGGCTGATCGAGCTCGTTGTCATTGGAGATAGCTACGACGAGGCAGCTGCTGCGTCACTGGCCGAGGCGGCCACCACCGGGGCAGTCGTCGTCCCGGCCTTTGACCATCTAGACACCATCGCTGGCCAAGGCACCGTGGCCAAAGAGATTGTCGACCAATTCGGACGCGCCCCCGACACTCTGATCATTCCCGTCGGTGGCGGCGGCATGATCGCTGGCTGCCTGGCCTGGCTGTCCGAGCGACACCCCGAGACCAAGGTGATCGGTGCCGAACCCGCCGAGGCTGCGTCGATGAGCGCTGCCCTGACCGCTGGCGGCCCGATCGATTTGAAGAACCTGGACACCTTTGTTGACGGGGCGGCCGTCCGCCGAGTTGGTGAGCTGACTCATGAACTCGTGGCCAAACACCGCCCCGAGATGATCACTGTGCCCACTGGCGAGATCTGCTCCGAGATGTTGGCGCTGTACCAATCCGAAGGCATCGTCAGCGAACCAGCTGGCGCGCTCGCGGCGGCAGCATTAGGCGAGTTCACTCCAGAACCAGGATCGACGGTGGTGGCGATCATCTCCGGCGGCAATAACGACATTTCCAGATATTCCGAAATCATCGAACGCTCGCTGGTCTACGAAGGTCGCAAGCACTATTTCCTGGTCAACTTTCCGCAGGAACCGGGCGCGCTGCGCCGTTTCCTCGACGAGGTGCTCGGTGAAGATGACGACATCACCCACTTCGAATACGTCAAACGTTCCAACCGCGAAACCGGACCGGCGCTGGTTGGCATCGAGTTGGGCGACCCGAATACTTTCGACGACTTCATCTCCCGACTCGAGGCCAGCCCGATCACTTTCGAGATCGTGTCGGCTGACAGCCCGTTCTACCGCTTCCTGGTGTAGCCGATGGACCCAAAACAACGGGTGAAGATCAGTAGAAGCATCTCCCAGGTGCTGCGCCACGACCCCGGCCGGGTGGGCCTTCAGCTCGACCCAGGTGGCTGGGTGGGAGTCGACGCACTCCTGAAGGCCTTTGCCACGCTGGTCTGCCCGTTGAGCCGCGCTGATCTCGAAGAGATCGTCGCTACCAGCGACAAACAACGATTCAGCATTGCTGAAGACAAGATCCGAGCCAATCAAGGCCACAGCATCGAGGTTGACTTGGGACTAGTTCCGAAGACTCCCCCACCGGTGCTCTACCACGGCACTGGCGCGGCAACGGCGGCGGTGATTCAGGCCAGCGGCATTTCGAAGATGTCGCGGCAGCAAGTTCACCTTTCGGCCAATACCGACACCGCTACGCGGGTGGGCGCTCGACACGGGCGTCCAGTCGTCTTCGGCGTCCGCGCCGCTGACCTACACGCTGCTGGCGGCGCCTTCTTCGAGTCCGACAACCATGTCTGGCTGATCGACCAGGTGCCGCCGGAGGACCTGTGGGTGATTGAGCCCAGCGCCGACTAGGTCAGTCCCACCAGAAACCCCACGGCGTCGACTCCAACTGGGCAGCGCATTTGGCTGCACCCCGGATTCGTTTCGCCTTCCTAGCTCACTTCTCAGCGGAGAGAGTCAGTCCTCGCGCAAGTCCTTTCGCAGTTCCGGTGGCAGCGCGAAGACCAAGTTCTCTTCCGTCAGCCGCTCTTCGGTGGCCTCCGGGAATCCTTGGGCCTGAAGGTAATCCAGCACCCCACGAACTAAGGCGTCGGGCACTGAAGCTCCCGAGGTGACGCCAATCGAATCCACGTCGGCAAGCCAGGACGGATCGACCTCACCGGCATTGTCGACGCGATAGGCGGCTTTCGCGCCGGCCTCTAAGGCCACTTCAACCAGGCGTACTGAGTTGGAGGAGTTCTTCGAGCCGACCACGATCACCAGGTCAGCGTCAGCGGCGATCTGCTTCACCGCCTGCTGCCGGTTCTGGGTGGCGTAGCAAATGTCGTCGCTAGGCGGATCGATCAGCGCGGGGAATTTGGCTCGCATTCGAGCGACCGTTTCGCTGGTCTCGTCCACGCTCAAAGTGGTTTGAGTAAGCCAGGCCACTTTGGACGAATCGGCAACTGTGACTGCATCAACATCTTCGGGATGCTCAATCAAAGTGACGTGTTCGGGAGCTTCGCCGGTAGTGCCCTCAACCTCTTCGTGCCCAGCGTGACCGATCAACATGATCTGCAGCCCCTGGTCGGCGAAGCGCTTCACCTCGTGGTGAACCTTGGTCACCAGCGGGCAGGT
>DHWU01000044.1:46901-72381 GCA_002413345.1 Propionibacteriaceae bacterium UBA5174
TGGTCACCAGCGGGCAGGTGGCATCGATCGTCTTCAACCCGCGTTCGGCGGCCTCGGCGTGCACCGCTGGCGAAACCCCGTGGGCTGAGAAGACCACCGTGGCCCCGGCGGGCACCTCGGCGAGTTCCTCAACAAAGACCGCCCCACGAGCCTCCAAATCTTCGACCACATGGCGGTTATGCACGATCTGTTTGCGCACATAGACCGGCGGGCCGTAGGTCTCCAGGGCTTTCTCCACCGTGACCACAGCCCGGTCGACTCCGGCGCAGTAACCCCGCGGTGCGGCGACCACGACTCGCTTTGTTGCCATGACCACCAGTCTAGGTGGGAGCTGCTGAATCGCAGGTGTCCGAAATCTGCAGCCAAATTGTCCCGAGGCCGCCATTACGCAAATCTGCGGGGACCTAGCGGCAGATTTCGGTCACGACTTGCCGTGGACGGCAGCGAGCGCCGGCTGTCGGTGTCAGCCACTAGCCTGCTCGCATGGCCTTGAATAGCACTGCTGAGCAGCCGCAACCGCTGCGCACGGTGGTCGCTGCGACCAAGAGTTGGGTGGAGCGGCTAAACCCGATCTGGGTCGAGGGTCAGCTGATCGAAATCAAGCGGCGCTCGGGCATCACTCAGTTCTTGACCATGCGCGACACCCTGGCTGAAGTGTCGGTGACCCTGTCGACTTCCGCAGCTGTTTTGGACGCTGCCGGGCCGCTCACCGAAGGCACTGTGGTGGCGGCTTGGATCAAACCAACGGTGTGGAGCAAGTCGGGCAGCCTCACCTTCGAATGCCGGGAGCTTCGGCCCTCGGGCGAAGGACGGCTGCTAGCTGCCATTGAGCAACGCAAACGCATGCTGCAAGCTGAGGGACTATTCGACCCAGCCCGCAAACGTCGGCTGCCGTTTTTGCCCCGCCGAATCGGGCTGATCACCGGCCAGGGTAGTGCGGCTGAGCGCGACGTGGTCGAAAACATCGCCCGGCGCTGGCCAGCGGCGGCAATGGAGATTCGGCACAGCTTGGTTCAGGGGCCTAACGCCGCCGAGCAGGTAATCGAGGCGCTCCAAACCCTTGAAGCCCACCCCGAGGTAGACGTGATCATCATCGCTCGAGGCGGTGGCTCGCTGGAAGATTTGTTGGCCTTCAGCGACGAAGCCCTAGTCCGAGCGGTGTTTGCCTGCAAGACACCGGTAGTCAGCGCCATCGGCCACGAGACCGACACTCCGATCCTCGATCTGGTGGCCGATCTACGCGCGTCCACCCCCACCGACGCCGCCAAGCGGGTGGTGCCAGATGCTGCCGCCGAACAGGCAAATGTGGCCGCGGCGATCAGCCGAATCCGCCAGGCGCTGGCCAGCCGGGTCGAAAACGACCAACGCAGGCTTTCCGAAATCCGCTCGCGGCCTGTGCTGCGCGATCCGTCTGCGGTATTGAGCGGACACTATGAGCGCCTGGACGCAGCCCGTGACCGGCTGGGGCGGGCTGCCGAGGCCAGGCTCCGGGAAGAACGCCTGGGGTTAACCCATTCCATTGAACGAATTCGAGCGCTTTCACCACAGGCCACCCTGCAACGCGGCTACGCGATCCTCACCGATGCCGAAGGCGGCACTGTTGATCGAGTCGCGGCCACCAGCAAGAGCGCGAAACTCACGGCCCGGTTGGCTGATGGCCAACTCGGACTGACCGTCACCAAAGTCGATCCCCAGGAGCAATCATGACCGCCAAGAAGTCCGAGCTGAGCTACGAAGAGGCCCGCGATCAGCTGGTCGAAATCGTCCGCAAGCTCGAAGCCGGCTCGGTGCCGTTGAGCGAGTCAATGACGTTGTGGGAGCGCGGCGAAGAGTTGGCCAAGATCTGCCAGACCTGGTTGGACGGCGCCAAGGCCAAGATCGACGCCGCCCGGCCAACGGCGGGTGTCCCCGAGGAATGAGCCCTACCGCGCCTGGCAACCCGGGTCCATTCTGAAATCCAGCACCGTTCAGCCAGGAGCTCACTGGTCGAAGGTCACTGCCTGACTGGGCCATTGCTTAACTGGGTCACTGCCTAACTGGCCTCAACCCGCACCGGTTGACGACTCGGCGCGAGACCGAAAATCGCCCCGACCAACGCCACGCTGAGGCCGATGATCGGCGGTAGCGGCATCAGCAGCAGCGAAATCGCCAGGCCTACCAACGCGACTGCCACCCCGAACCACAGCAACGACTTCAACGAGCCCGCAGCACAGCCAGCCGCCCAGATGAAGGCTGCACCGAAAGCGATCACCATCAGCCCCATCAAGGTGCTGTAACCCCACCACAGCTGTTCGAGATTGTGCGCTGGCCCGGGCATCGCCACCGAGGCCTGCCGCAAGGCCGCCATCGCCTCAACGGTGACAGCATCAGGAGTTCGCACCGAATCTAGAGCTGTTGTGGCTAGATGGCCCGCCCCCAACACAATCAATGACCAGCCGACAATCCGCGCGGCCACCACTTGCCGATTCATTTCGCCACCGCCAATTCAATCCCGGGACGCACCAAGGCACTCAAGGTTGCGGCCCCGGCCGCCTTAGGTACTGCTCTCATGCCAAGGTTTCGCACCGCGACTGCGAGTGGGTTGTGCCAATGGGCAACTTCGCCGATTTGTCTAGAGTCGAGTTGGACCTTGCGAACCCGGTACTGCCGAGCGCTGGCGTAACGCTCCAGCGCACCATCACCGCCACCGCGCAGCGACAACATCAGCGCCTTGGCATCTTCAATGGCCATCACCGCACCCTGTCCTTGATTGGGGGTCATGGAATGGGCCGCGTCGCCGAGCAGCAGCACCCGTCCGGCACCCCAAATTGGACGGTCTAACTCCCACAGGTCGTGATGCAGCGGTGGCACCTGGTGCAATGCCGTCACCAGTTCGCCAGCCGCTCCGCCATAACCGCCGAAAAGCTCGGTGAAGTCAGCCAAGCTTCCAGGCGCTGGCGCGTCCGGCTCCGCCGTGGCCACCAGGTAGTAGTAGGCACGCGACTCACCTACCGGCACCACGCCAACTCGGGTGCGGCCACCCCACGCTTCGGTAGCTACTTCGCCGGCGTCGAAGTCGAGGAGCCCGCGCCAACAGGTCGTGCCGGAGTAGCGCAACGCACCCGGCCCGGTTGGCAGCTGGGAGCGCACCGCAGAGCGCAGTCCGTCGGCGGCCACCACCAAATCGGCGCTGAGTTTGCCACCAGACCAGCCGAGGCGCACCTGTGATCCCCGCTGTTCAACAGAGTTGATCGACGCTCCAAACAACACTTCGACCTCGGATGGCAGCGCTTGGGCCAGGAGTTGGTGCACTCGCGCGCGGGTGATGCCGAAGCTTGGCCCGTGCGCGGTGGCCAGGCGTGCTGCTGATAGCTCGGTGAGCAGGCGTCCAGCTCTGTCGGTGACTTGAGTGGACGCCAGCACTTGGCCTTCCCCAGCCAACGAGACACCCACCGAAGCCAATACCTGTACCGCATTGGGAGCCAACACAATGCCTGCTCCCGCAGCGGTGAACTCGCTGGCTTGCTCGATCAGATGCACCTGGTGTCCGTCCCTGGCAAGTGCATTTGCCGCACTCAACCCGCCGATTCCGGCGCCGACGATGACAATCTTCATGGCTCAGTTCTCCCTTGCGGCAAGAAAGCGTTGTAGCGAGGTGCGCAGCAAGGTGAGCTGGGCGCCTGGCTCGAGTTCGCCTCGCAACCCCGCGACTAGGGCGCCGAAGTAGAGTGCGAAGTACCCCAGAAAGGCCTCGCCGGGCTCGATTGGCGAGATCTCACCGCGATCAACCGCAGCAATCACTTCGGCCGCCACCCAGCTCCGAAACTCCCCCATGCGAAGTTGAGATGGGCTGCCGGTTGAGCCCTCAAACAGCGACCCGGCGATGACTTGGCGCGACAACTCTGGCTGGCTGGCATAGGCCTGGTAGAGACAGTCGCTTGCGTGCACGAGGCGCTCAACGAGCCCAGCTGGGCGATCAGTGGCTGCGGCAGATAGGGCAGCCGCCACCGTTTCGTCCAGCACGGTCTCGGCCAACTGCCCCATCGTGGGAAAGTGCAGAAAAACGGTGCCGACCGCTACTCCAGCTTCACTGGCAACGTCTCGCGCGGTGGTGTTGGCGAAGCCCTTTTCGGCCATCACCCGACTGGCCACAGCGAGTATTTCGGCTCGAGTCCGGGCCTTCTTTTCCACTCTACTGATCATGCTCAGTGCAGCATACTCAGTGGAATCGTGGCTGTCCAGACCTGCCGAGTAGGCACCAGGAGGGCGTAGCATCCCGGGCATGCCCATGCTCGTACTCACCGTCGTCGGGGACGACCGCGCCGGCCTAGTCGCCGCGCTGGCTGAAGTAGTCACCGCCCACGGCGGCAACTGGGAACGCAGCGAACTAGCCGAGTTAGCTGGCACCTTCGCTGGCATCGTCGAGGTTTCGGTGCCCGCCGAGAATGCAGCCGCACTCACCACTGCGTTGAACTCCCTTGACGGGCTGCTCAAAATCAATACCCATCAAGGCAGCACTGAGGCCACTGGCAACTGGCAGTCACTCAGCCTGACCGTGCTGGGCGACGACCGCCCCGGCATCGTCAAGCAGATCTCCACGGTGCTAAGTCGCCACCAGTTGAGCATCGAGCACCTATCGAGCAAGACCATGGAAGCCCCCATGGCTGGTGGCGTCCTCTTTGAAGCCTCGGTCACCGCCCGAGTGCCCGCGGACGCCAACCTCGCGGCGATTCGGGACGACTTGGAGGCACTTGCCGCCGAAATCCAAGTGGACCTGCAGGTGGCCTAGCCGTAGCGCCCGACCAGCACCGGCGATCACATGGCGAGGTACTCGCGAATATAGAGCGCCAGCAACAGGTTAAACTTCACTGTTGCCGAATCCAGATCAACACCAAGTATTTCCTTAATCCGGCGCACCCGATACACCACCGTATTTCGATGGGCAGGCAACCTTGCCGCCGACTCCAACAAATTGCAGTCAGCCAGCAGATAGACCTTCAGCGTATTAACTAGATTGGCCTCATGCTGCTGGTCATATTCCTCGAGCGCACCTAGATAAGTTGCATGCAAATCCTCAAGTAATGCCTGATCTGATACACAGAACAACAACTGAAGCATGCCCAGCTCGCCAAAACCCACAAAACGCCGCTGCCACAACTCAGCCACAGCCAAGGAGAACAGCGCGCGCTTAAATGCCGCCCCAAGCTGAGCGAGATCAGTGAGCACGCCACTCATTCCAACGGTAACCGGATCGGCATAGCACACCATCTCGATTAGCTCGTCTTCACTCAGCTCACCCCGACCGAAATCAAACACAAATACCTGCAGATTGTTGTGCTCGAATAGGTGGTAGTGGATGCCTCGGCGGTTGAGCCGTGAGGTTACCCGCCCAGGACTCTCCAGGTTGTGAACGACCCCGACCCGGTAAGTGCCCTGCTGCTCGAAACCAAATTTCGCCAGGCCACGCAACACAACTTCCGGCGCCGGGATCTGGTAGATAGCTGATTCGAATGCCGAGTCGAGACTGCCGACGCGCTGGCTTTCCTGAAGCATGACTGCGGCGTAGTCCTGCATCACGTCGACGATCCGGACTTCCCAAGGCATCGTGAACAACGGCAGATGATTCGAATCGCAGAAGTCGATCACCTCGCGGCCTATATCCGCAGCTGACACATTGAGACCAACATTTACCAAAATGGCGCTGCAGCCTCGCGAGGCCAGCTCCTTTGTGAAGTCAATCAGGCTGACTCCAGACTTGACAAAGAGTCCGGTAGTAATCACGAACTCTCCGCCCTTGAGGAACGCCGCATTTGGAAGACTGTCAGCCATATGCACCCAAGATGCCTCATTCGACAACCCGTCTGCACCGGCCCGCAGCTCTAGCCCATATTTGGCTCGGGCCACCTCAAAAAGCTCAACAATCTTGGTTCCCATGGAACGCAACGCCTCCAATAGCGCCTAATTCGGGCAGTTCGTACCCGGAATACAAAACAACTCCCTAACCTTGGCCGCGGAGTACCTGGCCAGATGAACTAGCGGCGCCGATGCTTGAGGTGGAGCGTCAAACGCACGCCCGCACAGTAGTCGTACTTCAGGAGACGGTGTCATGCTCAGGGATAGTCTTCCCAAGATTGTAACCAGCCAACTGCCAGGCCCCCAGGCGCAAGCAATCATCAACAGGCGCGCCGCGGCGACTCCGTCGGCGATTCGCTGCAGCTACCCAGTAGTGATTTCGCGTGGCGAAGGCGCCATGGTTGAGGACGTCGATGGCAACCGGTTCCTGGACTGGGTCGGCGGCGTTGGCGTACTGAATATCGGCTACTCGCATCCTGAAGTAATCGCAGCGGTCAAAGACCAAGCCGACAACTACTTCCACGCGATGGGCAACATCATCACCCACGAGGGCTACGTAGCCCTGGCCGAACAACTCAGCTACAGAGCGCCAGTCCGCGGCACCCACAAGCGGGCCTACTTCACCAACAGTGGTGCCGAAGCTGACGAGAACGCGGTGAAACTCGCCAAGGCCTACACCGGGCGGCCTAACATCATCGTCTTCACCGGCGCTTTCCACGGACGCACTCTGCTCACCATGTCGATGACGGCGAAGAAGGCCTACGCACGAGGCATGGGACCTTTCCCGGACGGGGTCTACCGCACGGAATTCCCTTACCTCTACCGCACCCCAGGCGAGCTCACCGGACAAGCAGCCATTGACTACTACCTTGAAAAGCTGAACCAGGTATTCGAGCACGCATCCCCGCCCGAATACGTTGCCGCCATCGTGGTCGAACCCCTGCAGGGCGAAGGTGGCTTCATTCCCGCACCCCTGGAATGGGTCAAGGCCGTGCGTCAGCTGTGTGATCGCCATGGCATCTTGCTGATCGTCGACGAAGTACAGACCGGCTTCGGACGCACCGGGCGCCTGTTTGCCAGTCAATATTGGCAAGAACAAGGAATTCAGCCAGACATTCTCACCGCTGCCAAGTCGATCGCGGCTGGCATTCCGTTGAGCGCGATTGTGGCCCGCGAGGAGATCATGGAAGCAGTGCCCGCCGGGGTGATTGGTGGCACTTTCGGCGGCAATGCCCTGGCGTGTGCGGCTGGACTGAAGGTTCTGGAGTTGATGGACCGCGACCAACTCCCTCAACGAGCCTGCGAAATCGGCGAGATCGTCAATGCTCGCTACCGCGACTGGGCCGAGAAGCTTGAAGTCATCGGCGATATTCGCGGCCTCGGCGCCATGATCGGCCTCGAGTTAGTCAAAGACCGGGCGACCAAACAGCCCTACCCCGAACTAGTCGAGCGGGTAGTCAACCGCGCAGCGAACCAAGGGCTGATCATCGAAAGCGCTGGCATCTACGGCAACGTGATTCGATTCCTAGCCCCACTGGTGATCACCGACGCGCAGCTTGCCGCCGGCCTGGACATCTTCGAGTCGGCATTGACGTCCAGCCTCTAACCTGCACTGTATTTGAAATACAAACGACCCGACATTTCTTTGTTCCAGGAATCCAACCCCGTTTTCCCCGGGGCCAACCTATGGACACATTGACCTAAACCGATACAACTACGACACGCATCCGAAACGTATGACTGGAAATGTTCAGCATGACCGAGTCGACGACGAATGGAGGGAATCATGGCCCAGCATTTCGTAGTGACCCTAGCTCGCCAATTTGGCAGCATGGGACGACCCATTGCCCGGACGGTCAGCAAGAATCTAGGCATCGAGTACTACGACCGTGACCTGGTAGAAATTGCCGCCCAACGGCTGGACCTGCCGATCTCCACCATCAGCGATGCCGAGGACGGCGTCAGCCCAGTGCTGTTTGGCATGAGCCAACCGCTTGGTTCCGGTGACGCAGCCACCAGGGCCGCGGTGTTCGAAACCCAGCGGCAGCTCATTCTTGACCTTGCCGACCGGGAATCGTGCATAATCGTCGGCCGCTGCGCTGATCACATCCTGGCGGGCTCACCCAACGTGATGCGGGTCTTCATCTACGCGCCCCTCGAAGCGCGGATCGCCAACTGCGTTGAACTGCTCAACCTCACCGAGGCGGCAGCAAAACGCATGATCACAGCGGTCGACAAGTCCCGCGAGGCCTACCACCGACGCTACGCCGGCTACTCAATGTCAGATAAGGATCACATGCATTTAATGCTGGATTCAAGCCTATTTGGAATCGATGGGTCAGCCGATGCTCTCACCTATCTGATCAAGGAACGGTTTAACTGATATGCGGTCAAGTGAGTTGCGTAACCGGGGGCACCAGCTGTCACCTTTTGGCACTAACACATCAATCGGGGGGTGCTGGCAATGGCAATGATCGACCTCAAGAACTTGTCCAAATCATTCGGCGACTTAGAGGTGCTGCGCGACATCAACATTCAAGTCGATCGTGGCGAGGTCGTGGTGGTGATCGGCCCATCCGGCTCGGGCAAGAGCACCATGTTGCGCTGCATCAACCTGCTGGAACGTCCGACCTCGGGCCAAGTGCTCTTTCAGGGCGAAGACGTCTCAGCTCTCAAGGGTCGGGCAGTGCCGCTGTATCGACACGAAGTCGGCATGGTCTTTCAGCGTTTCAACTTGTTCCCATTGAAGACCGTGCTTGAAAACGTGACCGCCGCCCCGATCAAGCTGCGGCGAATGCCCCGACTCGCTGCCCGCGAAGAGGCCCTAGAACTGCTGCGAAAAGTCGGTTTGGAAAGCAAAGCCAACGCCTACCCCAGCACCCTGTCCGGCGGACAGCAGCAGCGCGTCGCGATCGCCCGCGCCCTGGCTATGCACCCAGAGGTCCTGCTGTTCGACGAACCCACGTCAGCGCTGGACCCAGAACTAGTTGGAGACGTGCTCGAAGTGATGAAGAGCCTGGCAAATGAAGGCATGACCATGGTGGTGGTGACCCACGAGATGGGCTTCGCCAAGGACGTGGCCAACCGGGTGATCTTCATGGACGAGGGCTACGTGGTTGAAGAGGGCACTCCGCAGCAGATATTCAGCAATCCGAGCAACGACCGCACCCGGGGCTTCCTAGCCCGGGTGCTTTGAGGGGTCCGTCCATGGAGCTGCATTTTGAAAAGGCCTTCGCTCAGTTGGCTCCCGAGCTGTGGAATGGCGTCGGCATCGTCGTCTACATCACAGTGCTTGGCTTTCTGTTCTCGTTAGTTGTCGCACTGCTACTGGCTATCGGACGGCTATCGCGGAGCAAGATTGTTCGCGGCACCTTGGTGACCTTGATCGAGATCGTGCGCGGCACTCCGCTTCTCGTGCAGTTCTTCTACCTCTACTACGTCGTCCCAGTGCTGCTCAGCGCACTAGCTGGCCTGTTTGGGGCGCACGTCAGCATTCAGCTTGAACCAGTTACCTGCGGCATCATCGGCTTCGCCATCAACTACGGCGCCTACCTGTCCGAAGTGATCCGCTCAGCGATTGTGGCCATCGATCCTGGGCAGCGCGAAGCTGGTTTGGCTTTGGGCTTCAGCGAGTCCCAGGTGCTGTTCGGATTCATCATTCCGCCCGCGTTGCGCAACTCCGTCCCAGTGTTCGGCAACTACCTGGTGATGATGATCAAGGACACCTCGCTGCTGGCCATGATCTCGGTGCAGGAACTGCTGCTGCGCACCAAGGCCTTTGCCTCCCAGACCTTCATGACTGTTGAGGCCTACACCATTCTCGCCGGCGTCTACCTGGCAATCAGCTTGCCACTTTCCCAAGTCGTGAAGGTCTTGGAGCGCCGCCTGGCCAAATCGCGTTAACCGTCATTACTCACCAAACAGAAGGAACTGCACATGAAGATTGTCCGTTCTAAGCGCAAGGTTCTAGCCGCTGTTCTGGCTGGCGCATTGCTCGCCCCACTATCGGCCTGCTCGGTCTCCCAGACCGGTGGCGAATCCACTCTGCTACAGACCATCAAGGCTCGCGGCAAGGTGATCATCGCCTCGTCCAACGATGCCCCGTTCTCCTACATCGATATCAAGACTAAAGAGGTCAAGGGTCTGGATGTCGACATCCTGCGCGAGGTGAATAAGCGGATGGGCATCGGCGAGGTGCAGATCGAAATCAAAGAAGCAGCCTTTGGCAACCTGATTGAAGAGCTGAACAACAACAACGTGGACATGGTCGTCGACGCCATGTACGTCAATCCCGACCGCCTGCAAAAAGCCGCGTTCAGTGACAAGTGGTACCAAGAGGGCGAAGCCGTCGTGATACCGAAGAACTCAGCAATCGCCAGCAAGGCAGATTTGAACGACAAGATCATTGGCGCCCAGATCGGCACTGCCTTCTACAAGACTGCCAAAGCTTGGAAAGATGCCGGCACCATCAAGGACATCAAGACCTTCGACAATCAGGCGTTGCTGATGACCGCGGTCAACCTTGGCAAGGTGGACGCGGTGGTCACCGATGGCATCGTCGCTGGCTACACCCTGGCGCAAGACAGCTCGTTGAGCCTGAAGTTGCTTAGCGGCTACACGCCTGAGGCCAGCGGGCAGATTGGTTGCGCAGTTCGCTTCGCCGATGAGTCCTACCTCACTGAAGTCAACAAGCAACTCAACGCCATGAAGGCAGATGGCAGCCTGCTCAAGATCCTGCAGACCTACGGCCTGAACGAGGACTACTTCGTAGGCGTCGATGCCGGAAAGACCACCAACGTCAAGTGATTCAAGCTGGCTGGGGAGTCGCACCTTGCGGCTCCCCAGCCGTTTCTGTTGAGGTGACAACATGGGATTCGAATACTGCCTGCCGGTGAATGTGAGCTTCGGCGCTTGCCACACCGACTTAGTGGGCACCAAGGCGTCCGCACTCGGTAGCCGGGCGCTCATTGTGACCGGCGGTTCCAGCACAAAGCGCAGCGGCCTGCTCGACCGGGTGACGGCCCTGCTTGCTGCCAGCGGGGTTGATTCTCTGGTCTTCGATCAGGTCAGTCCGAATCCCACCACTGAGGTTGCCTACGCTGGCGCAGCGCTAGCCAATGACCACCACTGCGACCTGGTGATCGGGGTGGGCGGCGGCAGCTCAATCGATGCAGCCAAAGCCATCGCCTTCCAGGCGGTCAATGGTGGCAACCTGGACGATTACATCTTCGGTCGTGCAATTAGCGACCGGGCATTGCCCCTGATTGCCATCCCCACCACGTGCGGAACCGGCAGCGAAGGCAACAGCTTTGCGGTACTCACCAACCCCGAGACCCTCGACAAGAAGGCGTTGCGCTCAGCCGCGATTGTTCCAGCTTGCTCGATCGTCGATCCAGCGCTGATGACCACCATGCCCAAACGCACCCTGGCTGCGGTTGGCTTCGATGCCCTAAACCACTGCCTTGAGGCCTATTTGGCCAACAACTCCCAGCCGCTGACTGAGATTCAAGCCCTGCACGGGCTGAAACTTGCCTCCACCAGCCTGCGCCGGACCTACGCCGACCCGTCCGATACCGAAGCTTGGGAGCAACTCAGCTTGGCCAGCCTGCTGGGGGGCATGGTGATCGGGGTCGCCGGAGTCGCTGCGATTCACGCGATGGAGCACCCGGTCTCCGGCCTACGCGACGCCGTCCATGGCGAAGGCCTGGCCGCACTCACCTTGTCAGTCACCGCTCACACCCTCACTGCGAGCCCGGCGAAATACGGTGTGCTCGCGCAAGCGATCAGCGGCAACCCGAAGGCTGACATTCTCGAAGAGCTGAGCCGACTGCGTGAAGAAATCGGTCTCGATCTGGGGCTGACCGACCTGGGCGTGACCAACAGCGACGTTGAGTGGCTAGCCCAGAATTGCGTCAAGGTTTCTGCAGCCGCTCTGGCGAATCACCCCAAGCTGTTCGACCGCGGCGAACTCGAACAGATCTACGCCGAGGCGCTTTAGGCGCGCGTCCACCTCATCGGCAAGCCGCTCTGGGGTTGCCCGATCGCGGTGCGCCCTGGGCGACCACACAAACACCGCCGGGTCGGCCATGCACTGACCGCGATCAGTTGCTCGCACAGGGTTGGTTGGCTAGGCGGTTCCGCGACGGCCCAATCGATTCACCAGCGGTTGTGCACATCCTCGGCCCAACCGAAGATTTCGGCGAAGTGCAGCCCTTCGAAAGTTCCTGACCAGTAACCAAAGCACTGGTCAGTACGCGAGGCGATGACTCCGAGATTGGTCGCGGACTGCCGATCGTAGGTGGGCGTGAAGGTGGCATCCAAGCCGCCGCCGCGGATCCGCCAAGGGCGCTTCCAATCGGCCAGGTCGTAGACCCATTCAAGCTCTTCAGAGATCTTGTGCAACACCCCATCAATCAAGATGCCGTTCTCGGTGGCGCCGGTTCCGGCCGTCCATTTGCCGCCCACTTGAATACCGAAGGGACGCGAATCCATCAGACCCGATCCGGCCCCCCAATTCCAGGCCACGTCATAGGGCCAGCGTCCGCGACCATGGTCGAGCACCGCCCAGGACTGGCCCTCCGGTACCAGGTGTTTGGTGCCTGCGATGGTCACCGACCCGGACGCCGCCAGGGCAACATCCTTAACGGTGTATTGAAAGCGTCGGGTCGTCCATGGCACCACCACGGCCAGGCAGTCGTGGCCGGGATTGCGGGTGACCATCACATCGATCTTGACTTCAGGAATATCGGCGCGAAGCCGGGTGAATCCATCGACATGGACTATCTCAATGCGCAGGTCTTTGGCTTGGGCGGTGGCTTCACCTTGGTTGAGTGAGGGCGGCAACTGCACCCCCCTTGCGGGCAGCACTGTCGGCGCCCGACCCCAGGTCTGTTCGGTGCGCCGATCCAACACCCAGACCTCGCTGACCGCGGCATAGTCGATGTTCGACACCGTCATCGCCAAGACATGCGTTGGGGTCGCGACATTCCAGTATTCCCAGCGCTTGTTGCGGCCCCACACTTGGCGTCCGTTGATGCCGGAGGTGTCGATCAGTGGACGGCGGGCCCAGCCGAGGGCGTCCGGGTTAAGTGAGCCGTTCGGCAAGGTCAGCGACGCGGATTTGGTCAGTTCACGTTCAGCCACGATTCCATTGTGGTCGGCGGCGGGCAGCGACTCAGCTGAAACGCCTAACTGAACAGCATCTGGCCGTGCCAGGCGGTGGCCTATGCGATCTCGTCAAGGGGTTTTGGCAGGTTGTGGATCACCATTCAAGTCATCCACAGATTCGATTGTATGTTCGATTTAAGGCCATATCTTTGGCAAGATTGCCTCATGACCACAAGCGATCCGATCCCAACCAGCCAAGCGCTGGCCCAGATCGCTGCTGCGCTCAACCAGGTCGACCCAGACCGCTCCACCCTCCGCCCAACAGACCGGCTCGAATGCGCAACACAAGCCCGGGAACTCGCTGGGCGCATGGACGCTTTGGCCAGCCTGCTACTGGCCGAAGCCGACCAAACCCAAGCCTCCCTACGAGCTACCGGCACCCCCACCTCATCCTGGCTGGGAATCGGCCAAAACCTGTCCAAACGAGAAGCAGCCGCCAGCCTGCACCGCGCCAAAGAACTCGCCAACCACCCAGTCGTTAGTGAGGCTGCCACCGCTGGAAATATTGGGACAGGTCAAACCCGGGCAATCAACCGCGTACTCAACAGCCTCGCTCCCCAACTCGACCAACCACAACAACTAGCAGCCGAACAAGTAATGGTCGACCTAGCCAAAACCATGGACGCCGACCAACTCAACAAAGCAGCCGCTCGAGTACTGCGACAAGTAACACCGGCAGCAGCCGACGAACTGTTGGAGACTGGCCTGCAACGGCAGGCCGAAGCGGCTCAACGCACCAGATCACTACGGTTCTTCCGTGAAGAAGGCTCGATCCGTTTCGACGGATCCCTGCCACAACTCGAAGCCGAGGCATGGATCGCACTCCTGGACGCACACGCCGAATCCCAACGCCGTAGCATCATCGAGACCCGCGACCGGCTCACACCAACCCTGACCCCACAACAACGACGAGCCGACGCCCTAATCGCAATGATCGGCCAACACCAAGTCGCCAGGCAGGCACCAGCTTCTGGCGGGGACCGTCCGCGCGTGCTAGTAAAACTCGACTTTGAACAGTTACGCACCCACGCCGCCGGTGCTGGCCTGATCGGCGATGACACAGCCCTGTCAGCTGGCGAACTCCGCGGGATCTGTTGCGATGCCGATCTGATCCCGGCAGTACTTCGTGGCGCATCGGAGGTTCTTGATGTTGGACGGACACACCGCCTAGTAACCCCGGCGATTCGGACCGCGCTCACTCTTCGCGACGGCGGTTGTGTCTTCCCCGGCTGCCAGACCCGCCCAGCGGTTTGTGAGGCACACCACCTTCGGCCCTGGTGGGACGGCGGGGAAACCACACTTCAAAATTTGGTGCTTTTATGTCACCACCACCACGGACTAATCGAACCAGCCAAATACGGAACCCGAGACCAATGGGAAATCCAAATCGCCCCCGACGGACTCCCCCAAGCCATCCCACCACAACGCTACGACCCCAAACGAAAACCCATCCGACACCAACGCCTAGCACCACTGATAACGCCTGAAGCTGACTTGCCCAGGCAAGCTTGCCCACCTGCGAAATCGGCCAAGGGAGAAGCCTGCCCGGCAGAGACGAGGCAACCGGCAGAGACGAGGCAACCGGTGGAGACCCGGCAACCGGTGGAGACGAGGCAACCGGTGGAGACCCGGCAACCGGCAGAGACCAGGCAACCGGCAGAGACCAGGCAACCGGCAGAGACGAGGCAGCCGGGACAAGCAGGGCGACCGAGAGCACTGAGAAAGGCGGTCGCTTAATCCTGTGGCACCGCTTCTGGCTCACCGGAAGACAACGCGAGACGAAAGGTGAAGTGGCCGAAAGTGTGGCGTCGACCGAATCCGGCAACTCGATCAGTCACCGGCACGCTAGGGGTGGGCGAACCGTGCGCCAGCCGCGAAAGCCAGACCCAGCTACAAAAGAAGCCGGACCGCGGCAGCCGGGGTCGCCAAGACCGCCAGGACTACCGACGGCACAAGAAGCCAGCTCGCGGCAACCAGACTCAACGAAGCCAGACCGTCAAACCCAGGCAGCGGCACAAGAAACCAGCCCTGGGAGTCATACCCAGCGGCACAAGAGTCAACCGAAACAAGAGTCAACCGAAACAACAGTCAACCGAGGCAATAGACAGATGGTGGACACCCGTGCAGGCGTCCACCATCTTCAGTCCTGTGTTTTACCGAAGGCCGGCTACCCGGCGAAAGGATCTCCGATGCCGACGTAAACGGTCTCCAAGTACTCCTCGATGCCTTCAGCGCTGCCTTCGCGACCCAGGCCAGACTGTTTCACCCCACCAAATGGAGCCGCCGGGTTCGAAATCACGCCAGCATTCACCGCAAGCATCCCGGTTTCGATTCGCTCACTCAGCCGTAGGTTGCGCGCCAGATCAGCGGTGAACACATAGGAGATCAGGCCAAACTCGGTGTTGTTGGCCAACTCCACAGCCTCGTCCTCGGTTTCGAACACCGATATCGGAGCGATCGGGCCAAAGATTTCCTCGGTCAACACTCGAGCATCAGCGGCTACATCAGCCAGCACAGTCGGGGCATAGAAGTATCCCGCCCGCTCCAACTTGGCGCCACCGGCCAGCACCCGGCCACCGCCAGCAACGGCATCGGCAACCATCTCGTCGATGCGCGCCAATGCCTTGGCATCGATCACCGGACCGAGTTCGGTGCCAGCATCAACACCGGGACCGACCTGCATCGCCGCCACTTTGGCGGCGAACTTGCTGGCGAACTCCTCAGCGATACCGGACTGCACGTAGATACGGTTGGCCGCCGTACAAGCCTGGCCACCGTTGCGCACCTTGGCGTTGTAGGCACCAGTCACCGCCAGATCAACGTCAGCGTCATCGAAGACCAAGAACGGCGCATTGCCGCCGAGTTCCATCGAGGTACGCAGCACGCCATCCGCGGCCTGCTTCAGCAGCACCTTGCCAACTTCGGTGGAACCAGTGAACGACACCTTGCGCAGTCGCGGATCAGTGAACAACGGCCCGGTGGCCGCACCTGAATGGGTGGTCGGAATGACATTGATCACCCCGGCGGGCACACCAACTTCTTCCATCACGCGCGCAAACAGCAGCGTGGTCAACGGAGTCAATGCTGCTGGCTTGATCACCACGGTGCAGCCAGCTGCCAACGCCGGTGCAGCCTTACGGGTGGCCATTGCCAGCGGGAAGTTCCAGGGCGTGATCAACAAACACGGCCCCACCGGACGCTTGGTCACCAGCAGCCGATTCACCCCATCTGGTGCGGTGGAATAGCGGCCATAGATCCGAACTGCCTCTTCGGAGAACCAGCGCAAGAACTCCGCGCCATAGGCCACTTCGCCGCGAGCCTCAGCCAGCGGTTTGCCCATCTCCAAGGTCATCAGCAGCGCGAATTCTTCCGCGCGTGCCGTGATCGCTTCGAACCCCGCCCGCAGAATCTCGCCCCGCTTACGCGGAGCTGTGCGCGCCCACGCCAGTTGAGCGGCCGAGGCCGCATCCAACGCAGCCATCGCGTCCTCGGCGGTGGCATCGGCCACCTGGGCCAACACCTCACCAGTGGCTGGATTCTCCACCGGGAAACTCGTCCCGTCGCTGGCCTGTCGCCACTCACCGCCGATAAACAGCGTGCTGGGTACTCCGGCCGGCAATTCCGTCATTTCAACTCCTGATAGTGGTCAAGCAACTACGTCAGTCTGCTACCGATCCTGACCTCAAAATTGGCAATATCAGCCGATGGCCTCGGCGAATGCTTCGGCCAACACATCCATGGCGTCTTCGAGCAAAGCGAACTCGCTCACCAACGGCGGCAGCATCCGAATCACATTGCCGTAGCTGCCACAGCTGAGCATCAGCACGCCCCGGCGACCGCAACCAGCCACGACCGCTTTGGCCAGTGCCGCATCCGGCGTCTTTGAACCGTCTGGAACCACCAACTCGATCGCGATCATCGCACCGCGACCACGAACCTCACCGATCTGCGGGAACTGTGACGCCAGGTCAGTGAGCCGGCCGGTGAGCAACTCACCAATCTGGGCCGCCCGGCCAGCCAAGTCTTCAGTCTCCATGGTCTCGATAGCAGCCAACGCGGCCACGCACGACAGCGGGTGTCCACCGAAAGTGCCACCCAACCCACCGGGAACCGGTGCGTCCATGATTTCGGCGCGCCCGGTGACTGCTGAGATCGGCAGGCCTCCACCCAATGCCTTGGCGGTGGTGATCAGGTCAGGAACGACATCTTCATGCTCAATGGCGAACCACTTGCCGGTGCGGCAGAAACCGCTCTGCACCTCGTCGGCGACCAGGACGACGCCATGCTCGGTGCACCAATCGCGCAGCATCGTCACAAAGCCGGGAGCGGGGACGATGAACCCACCTTCGCCCTGAATCGGCTCCAACACCACTGCGGCGATGTGATTCTCCCCCACCTGGATGTGGGCCAGGGAGGCAAACCCGGCGAACGCCTCTTCGGCGCAGTTCTGGGCACCGGTAGGCCAGCGGTAGGAATAGGCCATCGGCATCCGGTAGATCTCCGGCGCGAAGGGGCCAAAACCATCCTTGTAGGGCTGCACCTTCGCGGTCATCGCCATGGTGAGGTTGGTACGCCCGTGATAAGCGTGGTCGAAGACGATCACTGCCTGGCGGCCGGTGTAGGCCCGGGCGATCTTGACCGCATTTTCCACCGCCTCCGCCCCAGCATTGAACAGCGCCGAACGCTTCTCAAAATCACCAGGGGTGTGCTTCGCCAACTGCTCACACAGCTCCACGTAACTGTCATAGGGGCTGACCATGAAGCAGGTGTGACCGAAGCTAGTCGCCTGCTTGGTGACCGCAGCTACTACCCTCGGTGCGGAATGGCCAACCGAGGCGACCCCGATGCCGGACCCGAAATCGATCATCTGGTTGCCGTCGACATCAACCAGGATTGCGCCCTCAGCCCGTTCGACATAAAGGTCGTTGCCGCCGCTCACCGCACTTGAAACCGCAGCCTTACGGCGCGCGGCGAGAGCGGCCGATTTCGGCCCGGGTAGTGCAGTACGCAGAATGCGTCGCTGCTCGATCACTTCTCCTCCATTCCCCATGCTGATTCATAACCTGCCGGTGCGGCCCCGCCAAGCAATTCCAGGAAGGGCGCCGCATCGAAAGCTTCTGGGCCGAGCACGCCAGCGCCCGACCACACTCCAGTGGCCAACAATTCGAGAGCCACCACCGGGTTGATGGCGGTCTGCCACACCACGCATTGCGCACCGTAGTTCGCCATCGCCCATTCATTGTCGACCACGTGGTAGAGGTAAGTGCGGCGCGGCTGGCCGTCCTTCCCCTTGCCAGTGACGTAAAGCCCGGCACAAGTCTTGCCGGTCAGCTGCGGCCCGATGGTCGCCGGATCAGGCAGGACGGCGGCAACCACATCACGCGGCGAAACCTCCACGCCCTTTACCCGCACTGGTGCGGTTCGATCTAGACCTAGTGCATGCAGAGTCTTCAACACCCCAATGAACTCATCGCCGAGGCCGTATTTGAAGGTGACCCGCTTAGCGTCCACCCAGCGAGGCATCAACAGCACTTCTTCATGCTCTACGTTCACACACTCCACTTCGCCGATGCCCTCAGGAAAGTCGAACACTTCCGGCTCGCTGAACGGTGGCGTGGTGAACCAGCCCTTATCGGCCTCGTAGATCACCGGCGGATTCAGACATTCCTCGATGGTGGTCCAGATCGAGAAGGACGGCGCGAAGATCTCCACACCGTTCTCGTCGGTAACCACCAAGTTCGCACCATCTCGGGTACCGAGTTCGTCGATTTCGCTGAACAGATGATCAGCCGCAAACCGGGCGAACACGTCCGAAAGCCCAGGCTCAACGCCCATGCCGACCAACGCCAACCGGCCAGCGGCTTCCCACTGGTCGGCCTTGGCGAACTGGTCATCGCCGAGTTTCACCCCAACTTCGGCATAGGGACGCTCCGAATGCGGCTGCGACAGGCTCATCGCCATGTCCAGATAGTCCGCACCGGCGGCGAAGGCACCGTCGAAGATGGGCATCACGAAGCGGGGATCAACCGCATTCAGCACATGGGTGATCCGATGAGCCTTGATCAACTCAGCCACTGACTCGGCGCTGGACGCATCGACGAAGGCGGCACTGAACCGCCCACCCCCGCCAGCTGCTTCAGCTGCCACGACCGAAGCCTGCGCCTTAGCCAAGTCGAAGTCGGCCATCACCATTACTTCAAAGAAACCTCGGCGGGCGGCGATACGAGCGACAGCGTCACCAACCCCTCCCGCCCCGACCACCAGGATGCGCATTTACGCATCGACCTTTCGCTTGCGAGCACCAACCAACTGAGCGACCCCAACGATAGTGATCGCGCCTAAGAACATCACCGTACCGATCACATTTACTTGCACCGGCGCCCCTCGCTGAGCCGCACTCCACACATACATTGGGAAGGTCATCGTGCTGGCACCAGCGTTGAAGTTGGTCACGATGTAGTCGTCGAAGCTGAGCGCGAAAGCTAGCAATGCGCCCGCTCCGATTCCCGGCGCCGCCAACGGAAAGGTGACCTTCCAGAATGCCTGCGCTGGTGAGGCATAAAGATCAGCCGCGGCCTGTTCCAGCGCTGGATCCAGCGAAGCCACCCGAGCTTTCACCGTGGTGATTACGAACGAGACTGTGAACATGATGTGAGCAATCAAGATCGTCGTCCGGCCAGTATGGACGCCCATTGCCACGAACAAGGTGAGCAGGGATGAACCCATCACCACCTCAGGGGTGGCCATTGGCAAAAAGACCAACAGGTTGGTGATGGCGCGTCCCCGAAAACGGAACCGACTCAAGGCGAAAGCCGCCATCGTGCCGATTACCGTCGAGACCAAGGTCGCCACCACCGCGATCCACAAGCTCAGTCCGACTGCTTCGCACATGCCCGGGCTGCCGCAAGGATCCAGCCAGGCGTCAAACGAGAACTGGTTCCAGGTGTAGTTGAGGCGCCCGTCGGGCTTATTGAACGAAAAGATGACCACCACAAGGTTGGGCAGCAAGATGTAGGCCAGCACCAACAAGCCTGCGAATACCACCAGATGCTTCCGCACCCAGCTGAAGGCTTTCTTCACTGCGGACATCAGACCAACTCCTCGGTGCCAGCTGACCGAATATAGAGGCCAACCAGAACGATGATGGTGCCCATCAAGATGAATGAAAGTGCGGCCGCGAGCGGGTAATCCATCACCGTCAAGAACTGACCGTCGATCACCTGCCCGATCATGGAGGTCTGGATATTGCCCAGCAACCTCGCATTGATGTAGTCGCCAGCTGCCGGAATGAAGGTCAGCAGCGTTCCAGAGACCACACCCGGTAGCGACAACGGCCAGATCACCTTCCAGAAGCTCTGCCAGCCATTGGCGTACAGATCACTGGCCGCTTCAACAAGGCGTAAGTCGAGTCGCTCCAGCGAGGCATACAGCGGCAACACCATGAACGGCAAGAAGTTGTAGGCCAGACCGGCCACTACCGCAAATGGGGAGCCCAGGAGCGTGTCGGTGCTGAGCAACCCAACCATCTGCAACAACGAGGTGATCCCGGTGTCCCTAAAGACGGTGGACACCAAACCCTCGTTACTCAGGATGATCTTCCAAGCCAGGGTGCGGATTAGAAAGTTAGTGAAGAACGGAGCTACCACTAACACCAGCAAGATGGTCTTGAACTTGCCCGAACGATGCGCGATGAACCAGGCCAGCGGATAGCCCAGCAGCAAGGTGATCAGCGTGGCCAAAAGGGCAAAGCCGAAGGAACGCAGGAATTGCGGCCAGTAGCGCACCACCGCATCCGCGTAGTTGCTGAATTCCCATGTGAACGTGTAGCCACTGCTGGTCGACCCGCTCTGCAGCGACTGGGAGGCCAAGGAGATTGTTGGCAACACGAAGAAGACGCCTAGCCACAGCAAGGCCGGGGCCAACAACAGCAGCGGAGTAAACGCGCCACGCTTTCGCTTGACCGTAACCCGTTTGGCCGGACGCGGCCCAGGCACCACTAACGCCATGGTTAGGCTCCCACCACGAAGCAGTGATGGGGATCCCAACCGATGGTGACACTCTGGCCAAGCTCGGCCCGCGCGGAGCCATCGTTGGGTTGAGTGATCTCCATCTCTTGACCCCACGCCATCTTCACCAGATAGGTGGTTGACACCCCCGCGAAGGAAACGTCGGTGATCTGGCCGGGCAGTCGATTGACCAACGTGGCATCGGCATCGGTGATCAGTCGCAGCTTTTCCGGACGGATCCCCAACTGCAGACCGGTCGTTTGTCCGTCGGGGAACTGGGCGCTGTCCACGGTGAGTTCAATCCCGTGACTGGCCACCTTCACCAGCCCAGCCCCAACCGTGCCTACCTCAATCGGCAGTAGGTTCGACTTACCGACGAAGTTCGCCACGAAAGCGGTGGCCGGATTGTCGTAAAGCTCAGCGGGACTGCCCAGTTGCTCAACACTGCCCGCCCGCATCACCGCAACGGTGTCAGCCATGGTCATGGCTTCTTCCTGGTCGTGGGTGACGTGGATGAAGGTGATGCCCACCTCGGATTGAATCCGCTTGAGTTCCACCTGCATCTCACGTCGCAGCTTCAGATCCAGTGCCCCCAGCGGCTCGTCCAACAACAAGATGTCCGGCTCGTTCACGATTGCTCGAGCCAGCGCCACCCGCTGCTGCATACCTCCAGAAAGCTGACGCGGACGCTGCTTGGCCCGATCAGCCAGCTTCACCAACTCCAAGGCCTCCATGGCTTTGACCCGCCAGTTGGGCACCTTCAACTGACGCAGCCCGAACCCAACGTTGTCCACGATGTTGAGGTGCGGAAACAGCGCGTAGCTTTGAAAGACCGTGTTCACCCGCCGTTGATAGGCCCGCGTGTTGGTGATGTCATCAGCGCCCAGAAAGATCCGTCCTGAGGACGGTTCCTCCAGGCCAGCTACCATTCGCAAGGTGGTGGTCTTGCCACAACCCGACGGACCGAGGAGCGCAAAGAATGAGCTCGGTGGAATGTCCAGGTTGATTCCATCCACGGCAACAAAGTCGTCGTAGGTGCGTCGCAGATCGACCAACCGTAGTTCGCCAATCGCCTTTCGTTGGGTTCCGACTGCCATGATCAGCCGAGGGTCAGCGCCTGGAACTGCTGCGAGAAACTCGTTTCCTCATCAGCAGTCAGCGTCCGGAACACCTGGGACCGAGCTGAGGTCTCATCGCTGGGGAAGACCAACTCGTTCTTCGCCACTGTCGGGTCCGTCTTCTCCCAAATCGCCTTGGTGCCAACCACCGGTCCGATGTAGTTGTCCACGGCAACCTTGGCCATCACCTCTGGGTCGTAGTAGTAGTTGATCAGCTTCTCGGCGTTGGTCTTGTGTTGCGCCATCGCTGGGATGACCAGGTTGTCGGTGGAGCGAGTGAAGCCCTTCTCCGGCAGGGTGTATCCCATAAATGGGTAGTCTGCGCGCATCGAGATCACATCACCACTCCAAGCTACACACGCCGCGATCTCGTTCTTTTCGAGCATGCCCATGTATTCGTTCCCGGTGAATTGCTTGATCTGGCCGGAATCAACGGCTGCTTGGAGAGCGGCAATCGCACCTGCGAAATCGTCGGCGGTGAAGCTATCCAGTTTCTTGCCCTGCTCCATCAACACCAGCCCGACGGTGTCGCGCATCTCGCTTAGCAGCGTCACTTTGCCCTTCAACGAGGTGTCGTGGAGCAGCTGATCCATGCTGGTCACTGCCGTGCCGTTGGTCATGTGTGGGTTGTAGCCGATGCCAGCAAAGTAGCTCTGCCAAGGCAGGGAGTAGACCCGACCCGGGTCGCAGGCGGCATTAGCCAGACTCGGCTCCAAATTGGCCGCGTTAGGGATATTGACTTTGTCTAGCGGCAACACATAGCCCAGGCTGATCAGCCGGGCCACCATCCAGTCAGTGCTACACCACAGGTCACGCCCGGTGTCCTGTTTGGCCTCCAACACCGGCTTCATCTTCGCGTAGAAGGTGTCGTTGTCGTTGTAGTCCTCGGTGTAATTGACCTTGATCCCGGTCTGCTTAGCGAAGGTGTCCAGGGTGGGGAATTTGGAGCCCGCGGTATCCATGTATGCCTGCCAGTTTGACCAGTTGACAACCTTCTCGGTGGCGGAGAGGTCGGTGGCGTAGGCCGGAGTCTTGGCGGCACTGGCATTGGTACCGGGAGTGCCGCAGGCGCTCAGCAGGCCAACTGCGCCGATGCCGGCCAGGCCAGCGAAGACTGTCCGGCGCGAAAGTGCAGCTTTGGACAATGATCCATCAAATGGGTTGCTACCGAATGAGTTTTGATTCGACATGGTCGCCTCCTAGTCAGCGTCTTGCAGAGTGTTCAGGAATATCGATCTTCAGAGATTGTGGCGGTCAAGAGTTGATGTTGGCCATGACGTGTTTGATCCGGGTGTAGTCCTCGAATCCGTACATCGACAGGTCTTTTCCGTAGCCAGACCGCTTGAAACCCCCATGCGGCATCTCGGCTACCAACGGAATGTGGGTGTTGATCCACACACATCCGAAGTCAAGTTCAGCGCTGGCTCGCATGGCCTTGCCGAAGTCGCGCGTCCACACGCTGGAGGCCAGCCCGTAGTCGACGCCGTTGGCCCAGCTCAGTGCTTGGGCTTCATCTGTGAACGACTGCACAGTCATCACCGGCCCAAAGATTTCGGACTGGATCACCTCGTCGTCCTGGTTAAGGCCGCCAACCACAGTTGGCGCGTAGAAGTAGCCGTCCCCAAGTTCGGCAATTCGGTTGCCGCCCGCGGCCAGGTTTGCGTGGTCGGGCAACCGATCGATGAATCCACCCACCCGGGAGAGCTGATTCACGTTGTTGACTGGCCCGAACAAGGCGTCTTCGTTGTCTGGCTTACCCACCACCGTGTTCTTGGCGAATTCAGCCAGCGCCGCAGTGAACTCTGCCGCAATGCTTTCGTGCACCAGCACCCGAGTAGCCGCGGTGCAGTCCTGGCCAGCATTGAAGAAGCCAGCCGTGCCTAGCCCCTCGACGGCAGCTTCGATATCCGCATCTGCGAAAACGATGCAAGGCGCTTTGCCGCCCAGTTCAAGATGGACGCGCTTAACCGCGGCGGCCGCACTCGTGGCCACTTCAGCACCTGCCCGGACCGATCCGGTGATCGCCACCATGGCCGCAGTGGGGTGCTCCACTAGGAGTCGGCCCGTATCGCGGTCCCCGGTGATCACGTTGAAGGTGCCCGGCGGCAGGAACTCGGCGGCAATCTCGGCCAGCAGCAGCGTCGTAAGTGGGGTCGTTTCAGCAGGCTTGAGCACCACCGTGTTACCGGCAGCCAAAGCCGGAGCAATCTTCCACATCGCCATCAGTAGCGGGTAATTCCACGGAGTTACCTGACCCACCACGCCAATCGGTTCGCGACGAATCCAGGAGGTGTGTCCAGCCAGGTATTCGCCAGCCGCGCGCCCTTCCAGCACTCGGGCCGCGCCTGCAAAGAAGCGGAGTTGGTCAAGCATCGGCGGGATTTCTTCCGAAGCGGTCAGCCCCAGCGGCTTGCCAGTCTGACTAGCTTCCAGCTCGATCAGCTCAGGAGCCCGTGCTTCCAGCACGTCGGCAAATTTGAGCAAGGCGAGTTGACGCTCCCCCGGCGTGGTCCGTCCCCAATCCTTAGCGAAGCTCTTCGCGGCAGCTGCATAGGCGGCGTCCACATCGTCAGCAACACTCACCGGCGCCGCCGCAATCACTTCAGCGGTAGCGGGATTAATCACGTCGAAGCGGGCATCAGCGGCGGCGGTGACGTACTGGCCACCGATGAAGTTCCTCAGCTCCTCCATGGAGAGTCTCCTTCTAAGAACGGCATCGTTAGGAAACAGAAGATAATCCGTAGATGTTTCGGCCGCGTTACCACGATTTCCGTGGTGTTACGGTTTGCCAACCACGCAATCCGCAGTGCAGGATCAAAGCATGGCGGGAGCTGAACCCACAATCGATGAGGCTGGCAAGAAAATCATCGAGTTACTGCAGGCCGACGGCCGAATGCCCTATGTGAGCATTGCGGCAGCAGTCGGCCTGTCTGAAGGTGCGGTCCGGCAACGCGTCCAGAAGATGACCGAAAACGGCATCATGCAGATTGTCGCGGTCACCGATCCACTGATGGTTGGCTTCACCCGCCAGGCGATGATCGGAATCAAGACTCAAGGCAACACCGAACCGGTGGCTGACGCGCTCTGCCAGATCAATCAGGTCGACTACGTGGTGACTACCGCTGGCAGTTTCGATCTGCTCGTCGAGGTGGTTTGCGAAGGCGACGCCGAGTTGCTCGAAGTCTTGATGACCAAGATCCGAGTGATTCCCGGAGTCACCCACACCGAATCCTTCGTCTATCTCAAACTCAATAAACAGCACTACGACTGGGGAACCAGATGAGCCAAGAACCACTCACCACCCGCACCGGCGCCAAGCTGACTGATGCGGCCCGCGACCACTTGTGGGGCCACTTC
>DHWU01000025.1:0-21539 GCA_002413345.1 Propionibacteriaceae bacterium UBA5174
TTACAGGCTTGGGACGCTTCCCAGATTGCGGTGACTTGAGGCACGCCCACGCCAGAAACCACGCGAGTGGTGCAGATCGAACCCGGACCCACGCCCACCTTGACGCCGTCAGCGCCAGCTTCAACCAGCGCCTTGGCGCCAGCGAAGGTGGCCACGTTGCCGCCGATGATGTCGACTTCGCGAGCGGCCGGTTCAGCCTTCAATCGGGCCACCATATCCATCACGCCTTGGGTGTGGCCGTGAGCGGTATCAACGACGATTGCGTCCACCCCAGCATCGACCAGAGCCATCGCCCGTTCCCAGGCGTCGCCAAAGAAACCGATGCCAGCACCAACTCGCAGGCGGCCTTGGGGATCCTTACTGGCTAGTGGGTACTTGTCGGACTTCACGTAGTCCTTCAAAGTGATCAGTCCGCGGAGTTTGCCGTCGGCGTCCACCAGCGGCAGCTTCTCGATCTTGTGTCTGGCCAGCAGCGCCAGGGCATCTTCGGAGCTAATCCCGGGATGGCCGGTGACCAACGGCATCTTGGTCATTACGTCCCCGACAAGCCGATTCGGGTCGTCTTCGAAGCGCATGTCGCGGTTAGTGACGATGCCCAACAGGTGAAGGTCGGCGTCCACTACTGGCACGCCGGAAATGCGGAATTCGCCGCACATCTCGTCCACTTCGCCGATGGTGGCGTCCACTGTGGTGGTGATCGGCTGATCGATCATCCCAGCCTCAGAACGCTTGACCCGATCCACTTGGCTGGCCTGGTCTTCGGCACTCAGGTTGCGGTGCAGGATGCCCATGCCACCTTCGCGGGCCATCGCGATGGCCATCCGTGATTCGGTGACGGTGTCCATCGCCGAGCTCAACAGCGGCAGCTGCAAGTGGATGCGCTTACTGACCCAAGTTGAGGTGTTGGCCGCCGACGGAATCACATCCGATTCGTTGGGCTGCAAGAGCACATCATCGAAGGTTAGGCCCAGCGCTGCAAAAGGCTCGGGAACACCAGAAGGAGACAAGGGAATCGACACGGGCCACCAATCTTTCAGCTAACGAAGGATCAGTCTAATGCTCTGGCGCCGCACTGGCCGTCCGGCTGCCTGCGGAGTGGCCGATCAGCTCAATGCGGCAAGGGCCTCGACCAGACTGGGCTGCTCAAACTTGAAGCCAGCGGCTAAGAGTCGGGTTGGCTTCACACGCTGTCCGCTGGTCAAGAGCTCGCGGACAAATTCGCGGCCCAGTAGCAGTGAGATTGCCGGTAATGGCGTGGGCACGAACGCTGGTCGGTGCAGGTATTCGGCGAAAGTTCGCGTGAACAAAGCGTTGGTTACTGGGTGGGGACTTACCAGATTCACCGGACCGGTCACCTCAGAGGTGAGTAGGAATTCCATCGCACGAACGTGATCGTTGATGCTGATCCAACTTAGGAACTGGCGCCCATCGCCGGTCCGCCCACCCAGGCCAGCTCCGAAAAGCTTCCAGATAGCAGCCAGGTAGCCGCCTTCACTCGCCAGTACCTGGCCAGTCCGCAGCACTGCAGTTGAGACCGGCGAATGGCCGGCGGCAGTCTCCCAATCTTGGGTGACTCGCGCCAGAAACCCGCGTCCGGCCGGTGAGTCTTCATCGACCACTGCGGAACTGTTGCCGTAGAACCCGGCCGCGGAGCCGTTCAATAGCCGCTGGCATCGGCCCTGTGGGGACAGCGAAGTGACGATAGTCAGAGTTGACGTGACCCGAGAGCGGCGGATCTCGGCCTTGTAGTCCTTGGTCCAGCGTCCGCCCGCGATCGGGGCGCCAGCCAGGTTCACCACCGCATCGACATCGTCCAGGCCGGGAGCCGCGATCCGGCCAGCATCTGGATCCCACCGTCGCTGGGCCGGGCTCTTGGGAGTACCCCGTACCAGTTGGACCACATCATGGCCTCCGTCGACCAACCGGCGGCTGAGCGCAGTGCCCAGCAGGCCGGAGGCACCGCCGATTGCTACTCGCATACCGCGCATCCTGCCAGTTGTTTAGTGCCAACCGTGCCAGATTGCGGTCTGAATGGCGTTCCAAATACAGAAAACTATGGCCAAGGCATAGGTCCAGCGGCGTTGTTTGTGGGTTAACGGAACCAAAGCCAGCAGCGCCAGACTCCACGGCAAGTACCACGGGTGCAGGGCTTGGCCCAGGATGGCGATCGCCAACGAACCCCAAGCCACCAGGTGTAGTGGACGGTCGGAGAAGCGAATGCCGATCCAGATCAACACAGCAACCAGCACCACGGTGCCGATCCGTCCAGCCACAGCCAGGGTCGCGAAATATGACCCGCCGGACGCCTGGGCGATCAGAGCAACAAGTTTTCCAAGCAGTGCCAGCGGCGCCGGGGTACCAGCAGCACCCATCAGGTCCAGCCAGGACGTCCAGCCGAAACCCAGCCCACTGGCCACCGTGATCGCGACGAAACCGGTCACGGCGACGGCGGTGGTCGCGGCGGTTCGCCAGCCCAGCAGCCAGAGCCGACTAGCCATTGGCAAGGTGGCCAAGGTTGCGGCAACCGGCAAACCCGCCACGGCCACAACGGTGAGCCCACCTTGCTGTTTGAACGCCATCGCCACGCCAACCAACAACGGCGCGATCAGGAATTGGACCCAGCGGTTCGGCCAGCGCAGCACCGTCCAGATCGCGGCCAGACTCAGGGCAATCATCGGGGCATCGTTATGGGCGGCACCGATGAGATGCAGCACCAATAGTGGATTCAGCACTCCCAGCCAGACTGCCCGTCGGGGATTCATGCCGAGCAGATTGGCGATTCGGGGCACCAGCCAAAGCATTGCCGCGACCGCGAGCAGCGCCGGGATTCGCATTGCCACGATCGAGAGGTAAGGGTGGAAACCGGAAGCCGTGGTGACTAGCTGGGTGATCAACAAGGTCAGTGGCGGGTAGGCCACCCCAGTCCCGGTCCACAGCGGGTCGACCTGGGCGACGAACGGCCCGCCACTGGTGGCCAACCCGACCTGGTAAGGATTTGCGCCGGTGGACAAAGTCCAGCCCAGATCTGCGTACAGCGCTGCGTCTGGGCTCAATACCGGTGGCACCAGCAAAAGCGGCAGACTCCACAACCCGAGCGCCGTCGGCAGGTGCACTTCGGTGTCGCCGCGCAGCCGCCACCAACTCCAAACCAGCGCGACCACGCCTGCGACCAAGATCACGCGATTTAGCGGAATCGGCGCGATCGACCCGATGGTGTTGATCCAGGCTGATGGCCAACCGTGAGCAGAAAACGAGAATTCGGGGCTGCAGGCGCCCCAGGCGACGCCAACTGTTCCGCCCACCCCCAGCCACACCGCGGGTGATCGCAGTGTGTTGGCCGGTCGTGGCGACATCTACCCTCCGAAGGTGGTGGAACCTGTGGCGTACGGGCGCCGGCCCGCAGTGGCGGGCTGTGGCCAATCGACCCGATTGGGGAATGCGCCCGCGCCAGTCTAGGCGGACGCCGAGGATTGGTGTTGGTTAGGTGGCACCGGCCCAGGGATCGAGCCGCAGCCGTCCCGGCGTCGAATTGCGGGCTAGCGTGGTTCGGTGCGCACCCCGAACCAACCCAGCCGCGAAATTTTGGCGTTGGCCGGGCCCGCGTTTTTGGCTCTAGTAGCCGAACCCCTTTTCTTGTTGGCTGACACGGCCATCGTCGGGCATCTGGGCACCGCGCAGTTGGCTGGACTGGGCGTGGCCAGCGCGATTCTGCTTACTGCAGCGAATCTGTTTGTCTTCTTGGCCTACGGCACGACTTCGATTGTGGCGCGCCAAGTTGGTGCGGGGTCTCGACAAGCAGCAATCAGTGCGGGGCTGGACGGCGTTTGGCTGGCTGGCAGCCTCGGACTGATAGTCGCGCTGCTGGTGTGGATGGCGGCTGAGCCGTTGAGCGCGGTCTTCGGTGCCTCGCCGACGGCCTTGGCTCAGGCGACTGTGTATCTGCGGATTTCGGCGCTGGGCATTCCGGGCATGTTGGTGGTGCTAGCGGCGACCGGCGCACTCCGAGGGCTTCAGGACACCCGCACTCCGCTGGTCGCCTCAGTGGCCGGCTTTGGGGGCAACCTGGCGCTGAACCTGGTCTTTGTGTTGGGCTTTCAGTGGGGCATCGCAGGGTCGGCATGGGGAACTGTGCTGGCCCAGACCGTGATGGCACTGGGCTTGGTGGCGGTGCTCGTGGTCCAGGCCCGCCAGCAGAACGCGAGCCTGAGGCCGAAGTTGGGCCGGGTCTTAGGCGCCGCGGTTACCGGGGTGCCGTTGCTGATTCGGACGCTGGCGCTGCGGGCGATCTTGTTGGTCACTACCTGGGTTGCGGCCGGGATGGGAGACGTCACCTTGGCGGCCCATCAAATCGCCGTCACTATCTGGACCTTCCAAGCCTTTGCTTTGGATGCGTTGGCGATTGCGGCCCAAGCGCTTACCGGCAAAGCTCTGGGCGCTAACGATGCAGCTGCGGCTCGAAGTGCCACCCAGACCATGCTGCGTTGGGGCGGGTGGGGAGGACTTGGACTCGGTTTGGTGTTGGCCGCCTTACACCAAGCGCTGCCGCCACTATTCACCGCGGATCCGGCCGTCCAACAGGCTCTGAGTGCCGCCTTGGTCGTGGTTGGGCTTTCAGGTTGGCTGGCGGGCCTGGTCTTTGTGGTTGATGGGGTCTTGATCGGTGCTGGCGACGGTGCCTGGCTGGCCAAGGCGATGGCGGCCACTTTGGTGCTCTATCTGCCGGTGATCTGGGCGGTACAGACCAATGCTGGTGCGCTCCTCCACCTTGGCAACGCGGCGGCGATGGTGGCGCTGTGGGGCGCTTTTGTGGCCTTCATGGTGATTCGGTGGGGTTTCTTGTGGCACCGGGTCGGTACCGATGCTTGGTTGGTGCTGGGCGCCGCCCGCTGACGCCCAGAGTTTAGGCTGGCTGCATGCGTCCAGCTCAACCGGTCCTGTCTGATGCCAACTACGTCCTTAGGGCGCCCGAGGTCGCAGACTCAGCTCAAATCACGCAGGCCTGCCAAGATCGCGACATTGCCCGGTTCACTCAGGTGCCACAGCCCTACACCGAAGCCGACGCGGTGCAATTCGTCGCTCATGCGTCCCGATGCTGGGCGGATGGCACGGGAGCGGAGTTCGTGGTTGTTGATCTTCAGTCCGCGTTAGTGGGGGCCTGCGGGATTGTGGCGCTGGACGTTGAGCAGTCGGTTGCCGAGATTGGGTATTGGGTGGCGCCTTGGGCTCGCGGACAGGGCGTGGCGCGGGCCGCATTGCAGGTAATCACCGGATGGGCGCACCGTGAGCTTGGCCTGCAGCGGGCGTATCTGCGGATTGAGCAGGTGAATCCCGCCTCACAGCGGGTCGCAGCGGCAGCTGGTTTTCGAGTCAGCGCGGAAGCCTTGGAGCTTGAGGTCAGAGGAGAACGCAGGGTTTGCCTGACCTACGACCATTGGGCCGATTGACCCTGCCGAGGTTCGCCGAAAAGGGCAATTCTTTAGCTGGTGAACTTGGACCGGCTAAAGCGTCTAAGATTCGGCACGTCCTGGGGGGACCGTTTGGGGAGACGGATGGTGGAACTGGCTTTGCAGGTTGAGGGGCGAACCGTCCCCCTGAATGACTGCGCTCTGATTCGAATCGGACGTGCCCCAGAGGCCGACATAACCGTGGCCAGTGGGTTGGCCTCCCGCTTTCATCTTGAGCTCGAATGTGATGGCGGGCACTGGTTGTGGCGCGACCTCGATACCCTCAACGGCACGTACCTCAACGGTGTGGCGGTGCCAGCGGGGGAATACTCGCCACTGCGGGTCGGTGCCAGCTTCATGCTCGGCGATCCGGTGCTTGGCGCCGCGGTCCAGGTGATCGATCTGGATCAGGCCGGTGCCGATGATCCGGCGCTCAACGCAGAAACCCGGGTGGGGTTCAAACAGCAGGGGTTGCGCGGCAACTCGGCAGCTCTGTTGATGAGTAGTCGGAATCCGTCATCGGACACTTCGAGAATCATCACCATCGGACGCGCGTCGGACAACTCGTTGGTGCTCAACGATCCGGTCGTCAGCGGCCACCACGCTCGGTTGCTGCCGTTGGGGCAGGGACGTTACCGAGTGGAGGACCTCCGCTCAACCAACGGCACCTTCGTTGATGGCGCTCGAGTAACCAGTGAAGAAGTTGAGCTTGGCGCAGTGGTCAGCGTTGGCAAGGTCTTCTTGAAGCTAACTGCCAGCGGTCTGGAACAGATCGCGCTTGAGCCGAGCACCAGCCGCGACCAAGGCGTGTCGCTAAGCGTTTCGAAGGTGTCATTTAGCGTGCCCACCAACCGGATTGAGCAGGACGCCGGGGATGGTGGGCACAAGACCCTGCTGGATGAGGTTACTTTCAGTGTGCCGACCCGTTCGTTGCTGGCAGTAATCGGGCCATCTGGGGCTGGCAAAACTACCCTGCTGCGGGCCATGACCGGGGTAATCAGTCCAGAGCAGGGACAGGTGTTGTTCAACGGGCTGGACATGGCAGTGTTTGCCGGTTCCCTCGTTGACCGAGTTGGCATGGTTCCGCAGGAAGACGTGGTGCATCGGGAACTGACCGCAAGACAAGCGTTGGACTATGCAGCGAGATTGCGCTTCCACGACGATGCCAGCGCAGCAGAACGCGATGAAGCCGTTGATTGGGCGATTGCCGAATTGGGCTTAGGTGAACACGCTGACACCCGGATTGCGCATCTGTCGGGTGGTCAGCGCAAACGGGTGAACACCGCGATGGAGTTGCTTACCAAACCCGACTTGTTGTTCCTCGATGAACCGACCTCTGGTCTGGATCCGAATCTGGATCGAGAGGTCATGGAACTGTTGCGTGGGCTGGCTCATGGCACTCTGCAAAGCCCGGCAGGCCGCACCGTGGTGGTGGTCACTCACTCCACCGACAATTTGGACAAGGCCGACAATGTGTTGCTGCTGGCCCCAGGTGGCAAGGTCGCCTACTTTGGGCCACCGCAGGATCTGCAACCCTATTTCGCTCAGCAGCATGCCGGGCAGGCGACCTGGGCCGACATCTATAGTGCGATCTCCCAAGAACCACAACGGGCCCGAGATGTGTTCGCGGCCAGTCCGCGAGCTCCCCGTGCCGAGCCGATCATTGCGCAGACTGGCCGGGGGCCGACTAAAGCGCCCCATAAGCGGGTGCTTCCCCAAATTCGCACTCTGCTCAGCAGACAGTCCCGGTTGATGCTCGCTGATCGTTCGCTGGTGCTGTTCACTTTGGCGTTGCCGGTGGTGGTTGGTTTGTTGAGCCTCGCGATTCGGGCGGAAAATGGATTCCTGCCGGGTGACGCCACCAAGACGCTAAATCAACCCCGCGTCCTGTGGGTGGTAGTGATCTTTGGCGCGGTGTTGATGGGCATGGTGCCAGCAGTCCGACAGCTGATCAGTGAACGGCCAATCTTTTTGCGTGAAGCTGGGGTCGGCGTGCGGCCCGGCGCTTACCTGGCGTCCAAGACTTTGCTGCTGGGCGTCGTCTGTGTGATCCAGTCGGCACTACTGGTGACAGTCGTGTTGCTGTTGAACAAACACCCTGACGTCGGGGTCAGTCTGCCGATTTGGGTGGAGCTCTTCGCGGTCACGGTCGGGATCTCCTGGTGCAGTGCCGGGTTGGGGCTGCTGCTCTCGGCACTGGTTAGAAACTCTGAGCAAGTGATGCCGCTGATGGTGGTGCTCCTGATGTTCCAACTGGTGATGTGCGGCGGAGTTTTCAATGTCAACACACCGGGAATCAACCAGGTGTCCTTCGCTTCCCCGTCGCGCTGGGGTTTGGCTGCCGGTGGGTCTTCTCTCGACTTCAACTGGATCATCACCTGCCGGGCGCAGGTGTTGGCCAAGCAAGCCGAAGACGAGGAGGTGAACAAGAAGACTCGCGAAGCCACCGACAAGGCCAATCAAGCAGCTGCGGATCAAGCCCGATCAGCTGGATTGGCAGTGCCAGAGCCTGAGGTGGCTGAAGTGCGTCACACTGCGGTCAATTGCGCCACAGTGGCTGAGCAGGATGTGCTTTGGGCGCACACCACAACCACCTGGTGGGCTGACATGTTCATGGTCGCGCTGTGGTTCTCGGTGTACCTCGGCTGCGCTTGGTATGTCTTGCGCCGGCAACTTCAGTAGCTCAGTCAGCTTCGGCAATCGCCTCGTGGTGACGTACCACTTCTGAGACCACGAAGGTGAGCCATTTCTCAGCGAATTCCGGATCGAGGTTGGCCGCCTCAGCCAGCCTGCGTAGTCGAGCGATCTGCTCCACTTCACGCTCGGGATCTGCGGCAGCCAGGCCACGTTCTTTCTTCAAGACACCCACCTGTTGGGTGACTTTGAAGCGCTCGGCCAGCAGACAGATGATCGCGGCGTCGAGATTGTCGATCGAGCCGCGCAGCTGTTCGAGTTCAGGGTCGCTCTGCACGCGCCCAGCCTAGAGGATCAGAGCCACTTCGCTGCGGAAAGGCAACAGGCGCCCCCAGGAACCTGGGAGCGCCTGCCGAACCTAATCAAAGCTGGGCAAGGGCCTGGTCTAGATCGGCGATCAGGTCGCCGACGTTCTCAATGCCAACACTCAACCGCACCAGCTCTGGCGGAACGCCAGCGGCAACCAGTTCTTCGTCGTTGAGTTGGGAGTGGGTGGTGGTGGCGTTGTGAATCGCCAGGCTCTTCGCGTCGCCGATGTTGGCAAGGTGGCTGAAGAGCTCCAGTGCCTCAACGAACTTCTTGCCGGCATCGCGGCCGTCCTTCAGGCCGAAAGCCAAGATGCCGCCATAGCCACCGCCGGTAAGCACCCGATCGGCGACCTCCTTGTAGGGCGAGGACTCCAAACCGGGGTAGTTCACCCAAGACACCTTGTCGTGGCCCTCAAGGAATTTGGCCACCGCTAGTGCATTGGTGGAATGGCGTTCGATCCGAAGGTGCAGAGTTTCGAGCCCCTGCAGGAACAACCACGAGTTGAACGGGCTCAGGGCAGCGCCGGTGTTGCGGAGTAGCACGGTGCGGGCGCGAATGATGTACGCCGCCGCACCGGCAGCCTCGGTCCAGACTGCGCCGTGGTAGGCGGGGTCGGCCTTGGTGAGGCCGGGGAAACGGTCGGCGTGTGCAGCCCAATCAAAGTTTCCCGAATCCACCAGAATGCCGCCGATTGAAGTTCCGTGGCCACCGATGTACTTGGTGGCCGAATGGACGGCCACGTCCGCGCCGTGCTCGAAGACCTTGGCCAGAATTGGGGTTGGCACGGTGTTATCCACGATGAACGGCAAACCAAGGGCATGAGCTGCGGCCGACCAAGCGTCCAGATCGATCACGTTGATTGCTGGGTTGCCGATGGTCTCCCCGAAGACCAGCTTGGTCTTGTCGTCAACATAGTTGGCGAGTTCCTCGGGCGTATTGGGGTCAATGAAGCGAGCTTCGATCCCGTACTGAGCCAGGGTGTGGGCGAATAGGGCGTAGGTGCCGCCATAGAGCGTCGACAGCGCCACGATGTTGTCGCCGGCGTAGGTCAGGTTCAACACGGCGTAGGTGATGGCAGCCGCGCCGGACGCGGTGGCTAGGGCGCCGACGCCGCCTTCGAGAGCGTTAACTCGGGCCTCGAAGATCGATTGAGTCGGGTTGGTGATTCGGCTGTAGATATTGCCGGGCTTGCGCAGCGCGAACAGGTCGGCGGCATCTTCGGTGTCTTCAAAGACATAGGCGGCGGTCTGGTAGATCGGCACTGCCCGGGAGTGAGTTGCGGAATCAGGTTCTTCCTGGCCGGCGTGTACTGCGAGGGTGTCGGGATGCAGGGACATTTCTCTCCTTGACTGGATTAGTTGAGTCGTTTTGCCCTGCCCGAGTCGGTCAGGGTGCGTGAAAGGGTCTGATCTGGACGTGGATCAGCGGTGGTCTTGAGAACCGTGGTTAGGTGAGTCGTGGCTTGGTTCAGCACATTCGACAACACGCCATCGACGCCATGCAGCGACAACACAAGGTTGCGGCACTCGTCGAGGTCATGGGCTGAGATTAGCACCGGCGTTCGGAGGTCGGTCAATCCAGTCCTGCTATCTGGTCATTGGTTGGGGTCGCGCAAGCCATAGAATCGTGCACCATGAGCGCCGAACACGATCTGGTGCTGGTTGTCGATTTTGGCGCCCAGTACGCCCAACTCATTGCCCGTAGGGTCCGCGAAGCCGAGGTTTACTCCGAGATCGTGCCGCACACGATGCCGGTGGCTGATCTGTTGGCCAAGAAGCCAGCCGCAGTGATCCTGTCAGGCGGGCCCAGTTCGGTGTACGAACCCGGCGCTCCCACACTCGAACTCGCCTTGTTGCAGGCTCAGGTGCCGGTGTTCGGGATCTGCTACGGCTTTATGGCGATGGCTGCCGCGCTTGGTGGCACCGTGGCGCAGACCGGCCAGCGAGAATATGGACGCACCGCCGTTGAGGTGTTGGACGCTGGAGTGTTGCTGGCCGGTTTACCCGCCACCTTGACTAGTTGGATGTCGCACGGTGATGAGGTGGTTGCCGCACCACCAGGATTCATCGTGAATGCTCGCTCGCCGCGGGCCACTGTCGCCGCGTTTGAGAATCCTGAGGCACGGCTGGCTGGCGTTCAATGGCATCCGGAGGTGCTCCATTCCGAGCATGGGCAGCGGGTCTTGGAACGGTTTTTGTGGGAGATCGCCGGTTGTCGGCGCACCTGGGACAGCGCCAACATCGTTGAGGACCAAGTTGCCAAGATTCGCTCTCAGGTGGGCAGTTCCCGGGCGATTTGCGGATTGTCTGGTGGCGTTGATTCGGCGGTGGCCGCAGCGCTGGTGCAGCGCGCAATCGGCGACCAACTCACCTGTGTATTCGTCGACCACGGTCTGCTGCGTAGCGGGGAAGCTGAGCAGGTCGAGCACGACTTTGTCGAGGCGACCGGTGCGAAACTCAAAGTCGTCGATGCCGCTGAAGTGTTCCTCGGCTACCTGGCAGGGGTCACCGATCCGGAGACCAAGCGCAAGATCATTGGCCGCGAGTTCATTCGCAGCTTCGAGGCCGCTCAGCGTGAGGTGATCGCCGAAGCCCCTGAAGGCGCCCCGGTCGAGTTCCTGGTGCAAGGCACCCTTTATCCAGATGTGGTCGAATCCGGTGGTGGTGAGGGCGCGGCCAATATCAAGAGCCACCACAACGTGGGCGGTCTGCCTGACGACCTGGAATTTGCGCTGGTGGAGCCGCTGCGCACTCTGTTCAAAGACGAAGTGCGGGCTGTGGGTCGCGAGCTCGGATTGCCCGAGCACATCGTGGGGCGGCACCCCTTCCCAGGGCCTGGCTTGGCGATTCGGATCGTCGGTGCCGTGGACGCCGACCGGTTGCGGATCCTGCGCGATGCTGATGCGATCGTCCGCGAAGAGACCACCGCAGCCGGGCTGGATGCCCAGATTTGGCAGTTCCCGGTGGTGCTGCTGGCTGACGTCCGATCGGTGGGAGTGCAGGGCGACGGGCGCACCTACGGCCATCCAATCGTGCTGCGGCCGGTTTCCAGCGAGGACGCCATGACGGCCGACTGGAGTCGGTTGCCCTACGAACTACTGGAGCGGATCAGCACCCGGATCACCAACGAGGTGCCGGAAGTGAACCGAGTGGTTCTGGATGTCACCAGCAAGCCACCGGGCACGATCGAGTGGGAGTGACCAAGGCCTTGGCGAGTCGGCTACTCAGCTTGGCTGCAGCCGACTCGCCAAACGGTTCAGCTGGGGTTTGACTTGCCAGCTCCGAAGGCCCGTTTGAGGTCTTCGAAACCGGTGCCACCGCCGTCGATGGGCAACACGAGCCACAAGACGATGTAGACCGCAATCGGGATGCCGGTGAACAGTGTCACCACTGCCCACAGGATTCGGGTCAACGTGGGGTCGATCCCGAATGAGCGAGCCACGCCGCCGCAGACTCCGGCCAGCATCTTGTCGCTACTGGAGCGAACTAGTTCTTCTTTCATGATTGTTCCTTTCTGAACAGATCAGTGTTTCTCGCCGGTGAGCAAGAGCATGCCCACCCCAGTCACTACTAATGCGATGGGTGCCAGCATCCCTGCCAGTCGCCAATCGATCTGGCCCCAGGAGGCCCATAAACCGAGCCAGGACAAGGCCAAACAGGCCATGCCTAGGGCAAAAGAGGTGCGGTCAGGTTTCATTGGCGCACCTCTAGATTTCCGAACCCCTGAGTGAGTTCGATGTGTAGCGCGGGGCCAGAACTGGCCCCAAAGGTTTCGGTGCCAGACAGATCCAGACCGTGCTGGCCTTGGTTACCGAGCTTGCTTTCGCCTGCTTTCAGATGCCAATTGATCGAGCTGGCGTTGACTTGGGGCATCTGCACAGTGACGTCACCAGCGTCCACCTTGATCACAACGGTGGTGTCCTTGGTGAGTTTCAACTGGCTGAGATCTAGGTTCACATCTCCGGCCGCCACCATGATCTGGGAGGGCAGTTGGGACGGATCAGTGATCACTTTGGTCACATCGCCGATGCTTCCGGTGACTGGAAAGAGCTGGGTCAGCAGGGCGATTGCGGTGACGATGGCCGCCGGCACCAACAGCGGCGGACGACGCGAGCGGCGCGCAGCCACCAGCAAGGTGATTCCGAGGCTACCTAGCGCCGCTGACAGGTAAGCCAGCGGCGGGGTCGCCAGTCCGAAAACCAGACCGGTCAGCGCTATCGCGCCAGTACTCAGCCCGATCAGAGTTAAAGCGACGCCCCACAACCTCCAGTTTGGCGTGGTGCCCGCGGGAACCTCCGGCAGGGGATCGTCATTAACCAGTTGGTCGCCTGGATCGGTGTAAGGCTGCTGCCATAACCCGGTGTTGGCCGGCTCGAAACCAGCAACCTGTTCCTCTGCCAACCGCAGCCGCCAGGATTGCGCCGCGCGGTCGAATTCGGAGGGGGCGGGTAGCTGGCGTTGGATCGGCCGGTCGCGTCTGCGGAAGACTCCGAACCACAACACAACCGCGATCACAGCTAGTGGGACAAAGGCTGTCCAACTCCCAATTGCCCAAGTTGCCGCCGCTGCTGCGGCCACCACAACTGCGGCGAGCGACCCTTTGGGCCACGCCCGCAGGGCTGGTATTGCGCTGGCCAGCGGGCCGTAGGTCTCTCCCTCTTTGGGCATCAGTAGCAGCCCAGCCAGATACAGGGCCGCGCCTAGGCCACCGAAGGCGATGGCTAATACCACGGTGATAATCCGCACGATCTTGGCTTCAACGCCCAGGCTGCGGGCCACCCCGGCGCAGACCCCGGCCAACATCGCCCCTTCATCGGAGCGGCGTAGCGCAGGCAGGTTTTCGGGCACAGAACCATTCAACGTCGTTGGCCCAGCATTTGCTATGGGGGTCCTCCCTGAGCGTTGCTGGAATCACCCCCGAGAGCGAGCTGGGTGTGCGCGGTCTGTTTCGGAGCGTCTGAAGCTTTAGAGGTGAGCGTCGGGTTGCAGCCAGTATTCTCAGATCGGGTCGCAGCTAAGGAGGCTGGCAGTGAGCGTTGACACTGCTCCACGATCAGTGCGCCCGCTGAATGCGGCTTGGATCGGTGGGGTGTGTGCCGGTCTGGCGACTCAACTTGGGTGGCCGGTGTTGGTGCTCCGGATGGTCTTTGTGATTCTCGGCGCCTTCAATCTGGTGGGCATTGTGAGCTATCTGGCGTTGTGGTTGGTGATGCCTGAACAGCAAGAACGGCGCAGCGCTCCCGGTCTGGAGTCGCACCTGCGGACCGGGCTGCGGCCGCGTGCTGCGGGGACGCTTAGCGCCGTCGATGTTGGATTGGCGGTTGCGTTCGGGCTAGTCGGGGTTGGGGTGCTTTGGCTGGTGCAGATGGCCGGTTGGGGTCCGGACACCACCTACCTGCTCGCTGGGCTATTGGCTGGCTTGGGCCTGGGCTTGATCTGGAGGCAGGCCGATCGGGTGTCGGCCAGGGAAGTTCGCTCTGGCACCGGCTGGCGGCGGCTGGTTGAACCTTTGCTGGTGCACTGGACCTCATTGGTCGGAGTTCTTGGTGGCCTGGTGGCGTTGTCCGGTTCGGTGGCAGTTTTGGTGGTGGCCCAATCTGCTTGGACTGACATTGAGCAACTTCTCGCAGGTGTTGGTCTGGCCGCAGCGGCGCTGGCACTGGCCAGCTTGCCCTGGGTGCTGCGAGTACGGCGGACTCTCGCCGATGCGCGTCAGGACGCCTTACTGGCAGATGCACGCGCCGATATGGCCGCTCATTTGCATGATTCGGTGCTGCAGACATTGGCGCTCATCCAGCGCCAGGCGTCCGATCCGAAGAAGGTGACTGCGTTGGCTCGACGCCAGGAACGAGAGCTGCGGCAGTGGCTCTATGGTGAGGCGCCGGCGTCCGGGTCGCTAGTGGAGGCTCTCACCGAAGAAATGCTGGATGTGGAGACTTCTCACGGGGTTGATGTGGAGTTGGTGTCAGTTGGTGATCTGGAGCTGACTCCAGAGCTGACTGCGGTGGCGCGCGCGGCCCGGGAGGCCATGGTGAACGCCGCCAAGCATTCTGGCTCTGATCGCATCGATCTGTATGTGGAGGTTGATGATCACCTAGTTGCGGTGTACATCCGTGATCGGGGGATCGGGTTTGACCTGGCTGTGGTGGAGGAAGATCGCATGGGAGTGCGGGGTTCGATCGTCGAGCGAGTGAAACGTGCGGGCGGACGGGCGATAATCAGAACGGCGCCTGGTGAGGGCACTGAAGTGAGACTGGAGTTACCACGATGAGCGAAGAACCGAAGACGCCGGTGGTTTGGCGGGTAGTCATAGTCGACGATCATGCGATGTTTCGAAGCGGTGTGAAGCACGACATTGGTTCTCGGGTTCAGGTGGTCGGCGAGGGCGAAGATGTGCCGACTGCGGTTGCCGCGATCCTGACTGCAGTTCCCGATGTGGTGCTGCTGGACGTCCATTTGCCTGGGGGTGGTGGTGCGGAGGTGATCAAACAGGTCGGTGCCGTCGAACCCGCGGTGAAGTTCCTAGCTCTGTCGGTATCGGATGCCGCCGAAGATGTGATCGGCATCATCAGAGCGGGCGCCCGGGGATACGTGACCAAGTCGATCTCAGCCGATGAGCTGATTGAAGCGGTTGGCCGAGTCGCCGAAGGGGATGCGGTTTTCTCGCCACGGCTGGCTGGCTTCGTGCTGGACGCCTTTTCTGGCGCGATCGAGGTGGCCAGCATCGATGAGGACTTGGATCGGCTGAGTCAACGCGAGCGCGAGGTGCTGCGCTTGATCGCGCGTGGGTACGCCTATAAGGAAGTCGCCAAGGAGCTGTTCATCTCGATCAAGACTGTCGAGACCCACGTCTCAAGCGTGCTGCGAAAGCTGCAGCTCTCGAACCGCCACCAGCTCACCCGCTGGGCCACTGACCGCAAGCTCGTCTGAGCCTGCCGGCGGAGTCGCCAGCAAGGTCAGGCGATCGCAAGTTCTGACCCCGACAAGTAGCGGCTGCGAGTGGATTCGCCAAGTGCTTCTGGGCGAATCTCGACTTGGCCGTCTCGCTTGAACACCTTCACCGGCAGTCCGTAGACCCGGCTGAGTACGTCGGCGTCCAAGACATCCGCAGGTGACCCGTCGATGGCCACCACGCCTTGGTCGAGGAGCACCACCTGGTTGCAGAATGCAGCGGCCATGTTCAAGTCGTGAATCACGATTAGTGAGGTGACGCCCTCCTCGGCAGAGATCGCTTGTACCAACTGCAGCGTTTCCACCTGATAGCGAAGGTCGAGGGCGCTGGTTGGCTCGTCTAGGAGCAGCACCCGCGGCTGCTGCACCAATGCTCTAGCGATCAGTACCCGTTGAGCTTGCCCGCCTGATAATTGGGACAGTCTGCGGTCTCTAAGCTGGCTCAGATTGAGACGCTCGAGCGCCTCGGCAACCAGCTGATGATCACGGTTGGCTGGGCGTAGCCCGATGTGGGGAGTGCGTCCCAAAAGCACTGAGTCGGCGACGGTGAGCTCGAATGGCACCGCGCTTGATTGCGGCACATATGCCACCAACTGTGCGTGGTCGCGGCGTGGAATGGCGAAGATGTCGACCCCGTCGGCCAGCACCGATCCGCTATCAGGGCGGTGGATTCGGGCAACAATCTTTGCCAGGGTCGACTTGCCAGCCCCGTTGGGGCCCAAGACGGCCGCAAAGTTGCCGCTCTCGATTCGCAGATCCACGCCTTTGAGTACGTGGTTGTTCCCATGGCTGAAGGTGACAGCGGTTAGTTGAAGGCTCATCCCAGGGCTCCTTTTCGAGTGAGAATCAGGTTGATAAACAGTGGTGCTCCCACGATTGCCACCACGATGCCTACTGGCACGACCGCGGGCGCCAAGACGGTGCGTCCGACGGTGTCGGCGAACATCAGCAGCAGACCACCGGTGATTGCCGAGAACGGCACCAGAAAGCGGTGATCGGCTCCAATGATCAGTCGAGCGATGTGTGGGCCGACTAGACCAACGAAGCCGATAACTCCACAGGTGCTGACCACTACTGAGGCCAGGATCACTGAAACGACGATCAGCCCCACTCGTAGCGCTTCCACATTTACTCCCAGGCTCTTGGCTGCGTCATCGCCAGCAAAGGCGACCGCGTTGAGTTTGGTGGAGTTCCAGGCGCTGAGTGGAAGGGCGACCAACAGGACCGCCCCGACCATGGTGACATCAGTCCAGGTGGCGTCGTTGACTGAACCAAAGGTCCAATGAACGATTTGCTGCAGGGTGTTTTCGTCAGCCACAAATTGCAGTGCCGATGTTCCGGCTTCGAACAGTTGGGTCATCGCCACCCCGAGCAGTAACAGGGTTGCGGTCGAAGCAGTCCGGTTGCGCGAAAGCCCAAGAACCACCGCCGAAACAGCCAGTGCCGCAACGAAAGCACCGCCAGCCACCAGCGCGTCTGGTGCCGCTGAGTGCTGCAGCAGCAGAATGGTGAATGCTGCACCGAACGCGGCCGCTGGGGAGACTCCCAATGTGAATGGGCTGACCAGCGGATTTCGCAGCAACGCCTGCATAAGTGCGCCCGCCAGGGATAGTCCAGCTCCAGCGAGAGCAGCAAGAACCACCCGGGGAAGCCGAAGGCCGATCACCACTGCGTAGGTCTTGGCGAAAGCAGGCTCCACCTCACCGCCGGTGATGCCCAATGCGATCGCCTTGCTCACGTCACCCAGACTCACGGAGGTACTGCCAATGGCCACCGCAGCAAGAATTCCCAAGGCAAGGGCAGCTAGACCGACGATCAGAATCAAACCGCGGTTAGGCGAGCGGGGTCGGAGTTGGTGTTGTTTCTGGGGTGGATCGGCCGTCACCGAAGTGACGGCCGATCCAGTTGGTGTGAGCGTGATTCCCATGTCAGTCAGACGCCGATCAGGAGAGCTTTCGGATGTAATCCGAGGAGTTGGACAAGGTGGTGTGCTGGTAGTCCTGCACCCAAGTACGCAGATAGGCGTCAGGGTCGACATCAGCGAGTTCGGCCGGGTGTAACCACTTGGCCAGATAGACCGCCCCAATCGCTTTGGCGACTGCGCTGGTGGCCCAGCCGTTGGCTACATAGACCTGCTTGGACTTCACCGCTGAGATTTCGTTCCACCCGGTGCGGGAACTCAGATCAGCGAACAGCCCGTTGAATTTGGCATCGCCGGTGGGGGTGGCCACTGGATCGAATTCGTGAATGATTACGGCCGGATCGCGATCCACCACATCGGCCGGGTCCACGGTGGCTTCGCCCTCGCTGGACTTACCAACCGAAAGGTCTTCGAAGACGTTGGTGCCGTTCGCGGCTTGAATGATTGCGTGGAAGCCAGACCCAGGCAGCACGGTCAGATAGGGCTGGGCGGTCTCCCAGTAGACCTTCACCGGTTTGGTGCCCTTCACCTTGGTGGCGACCAACTCGAAGATGCCGTCATAGAAGGCGGTCAGCTTCTTTGCGGCCTCGCTAGCGCCGAAGATTTGGCCCAGTAGCTCGACCGTCTTGTGGAAAGAGGCGTAGTCCCAGGCGGTAACCACTACTACCGGAATATTGAACTTTCCCAGCTGGGTGATGGCGTCTTGCCAGACTCCGTTGCGGGGAATGAGCACCACCTCGGGGTCCAATGCGGCGATCGCTTCGTAGTTGAGGTCTTTGAGTGATTGGCCGACGATCTGGTCGTCGCGAAGGTTCAGGTAACCGAGTCGCTGCTGGGTTGCCTTGTCAGTCCCAACCACTTTGTCGATGGCGCCGATCGCATTGGTGAACTCAACCGAGTAGCTGTTGATCACCACTGCCCGTTTCACTTGGGCCGGAATCTGGACGCTGCGATTCTGATCGTCGGTCACGGTGATGGTGGCCCCCGAGACGGAACTGGCCGCCGATCCGGCCGAGCAGGCGGTGAGGCCAAAGAGCCCGATCGCGGTGGCTAGGGCGATCAGCGTCGTAAACCGGCGCTGTCGAGTCGAATGCTGATTTGTGGTGGACGACATGTCTTTCCTCGGTTTGGTGGTGTGATTGTTCAGGCTGCGGTGACAAGCTCTTCGGCCGCCGCACGCAGAGCGGCAAGGCCGGGCGAGTTGAGATCGGTGTTGGTGCCGCAGGTTGGCGCCAGCAGCAGGGGGTGATAGCGGAAAGCGTCAGCAGCGGCCAGGGCTTGGCGGGTAACCGCTTCGACATCCTTGGCGGCCAGTGACTCTGTGGATACCCCACCCACGGGAATGATCGGATCATTCGGGTCTAGCGGAGGGTTCTTGGTGGCGAAGTGATCCCAACTCACTGCGTCGGCGCCGTAGGCGGTGAACCGTTCGGGATGGGACTGGGCGCCGCAGGTGTGCAGGATCACGCGCAGGCCGAGCTGGCGAGCCGTGTCGATGATGGCCAGGTCGTAGGGGGTGGAGAAGGTGGCGAAGTCGCGGGCGCTCACCAACTCGTCGTGGGCGGTGCTGGTCAGTGCGTAGTAGATGGTGTGTACGCCAACTCGGGCCAGGTCTAGGAGATAGCTGTTTAATACGGCGGTGATCTCGCCCAGGGCGCGGCTCAGTCCGCTCGGTGTTTCGGAGATGATCGCTTTGAGAGTTGCGGTAGAGGTGCTGCCCGGAATGTTCCCGCCAAGGTGGCGCGGCTGGCCGGCGAGATTTAGTAGCACCGTCAGCGGTGAGAACACGGTCTGGGCCAACGGTGTTTCGGGCAGTTCCTGATGAATCAGCCTGGCGGCTTCCACTTGGTCGGCAAATGGTGCCGCAGTGAGCGCCGACCAGCGCTCGATCTTCCAGACGTCGGCGGGCTCATTGATCGCTCCGTGTAGCTGCCTGGGTTGCGCGCCGCGGTAGGCGGCGTAGTCGTAGGTATTGCCCCAAGCTTCGGCGTAGTAGGTGTTGCGTGGGTTGAGCTTGATCCAGTCCCAGTCGTAGGCCCGAGTGAACGCCACCGTTGCTGCGGCAAGCTCACGCGGATCTTGCTCCGCAGGGATGAAATGGCCCCAAGCTGCCACGGCGGGCCGATCGGCCAACTGGCCGTCCAGGATTGCTTCAAAGCGACTGAGTTTGTCCCAATAAGACATGACGTGACCTCCAAGGTTCGGTTCGAGTGGGTGTGGCGAACGGCAGCGCCGCGAATCGGCGATTCCGTCATGAGATGTCCCGCAAGGGGTCGGTGCCGTTTGGCCGGTGTTCCGGCGGCAGGCAAGCGTTGGGTGGGAGGAGCTCGTTAGGCCGGCATGCGACAACAGCCGCCCATGACCGAGCTGGTGGCCCAGATCGTGGCGGTGGTGATTCGCATCGCTGTCTCCTTCAATAGGTGCCGGTCCTGATCTCCAGAGCATGGTCCGGGCTGGAACGGCGTCCCGTCCGCAGCGATAACTGGGCTGCGGGGTTGAATAAAGGTAGCAGATGTGGACGCACGTATACAAGCGTGGGCATGGCTTGGATCCGGCTTCGCTCGATGCCTAGATTGGTGGGGTGGTGGCACCGGTGCCTGCCGGATAGGTGTCGGCCAAGCCGAACCGAGGCCGTAGGCTTAGCTGGCGATGACCGATTCACTGTTTCCCGAGCTCGATGCCGTCCCGACCCGTCCGCCCGTGAGGCAGGACGCTGGCCGAAGAGGCAGGTTCGGTGAAGGCGAACTGTTGACGGGGTTGAATCCACCACAGTTGGCCGCAGTGATTCATGAAGGCACTCCAGTGCTAGTCGTGGCCGGTGCAGGCTCAGGCAAGACCCGGGTGCTCACCCGCCGGATCGCTCATCTGGTGGGGGTGCGGAACGTTCACCCGGGATCTGTGTTGGCAATCACCTTCACCAATAAGGCTGCCGCGGAGATGCGGAATCGGGTGATTGACCTGGTCGGCAATCGAGCCAAGCTGATGTGGGTCTCAACCTTCCACTCAGCCTGCGTCCGCATTCTGCGTAGCGAGATCAACCGATTTGGCCTGACCCGGAACTTCTCCATCTATGACGACACCGATGCCAAGCGATTGATGCAGTTGGTGTTGCGCGATGCTCAGGCTGATCCGAAGCGGTACCCGACCCGGGCGGTGCTCAACTGGGTATCGAACTGCAAGAACGACCTGATCGATTATGAGACTGCGCGCAGTCAGGCCGCCGGCAGTAATGAGGAGGTCTACGCCGAGGCGTATGTCGAATACCAACGCCGCCTCGCTGCCGCGAACGCCCTGGATTTCGACGATCTGATCATGACCACGGTGAATCTGCTTCACGCCTTTCCTGAAGTGCGTGAGCAGTACCGCAGGCGGTTCCGCCACGTCTTGGTGGACGAGTATCAAGACACGAACCATGCCCAATACGCCCTGATCCGTGAGCTCTGTTCGGCTGAGGCGCCGGAGATGGACGGCCCCACTATCGCGGCGCCGGAGTTGATGGTGGTGGGTGATTCCGACCAGTCGATCTACGCCTTCCGGGGCGCGACGATTCGCAACATTCTCGACTTCGAGTCGGACTTTCCCGGCGCGGCCACGATCGTGTTGGAGCAGAACTACCGCTCCACCCAGAACATCTTCAACGCTGCGAATGCAGTGATCACCCGCAATCCGAACCGGCCAGTCAAGAGGCTATGGTCGGACGCTGGTGACGGCGAACTACTGGTCGGTTATGTCGCGGACACTGAACATGCCGAAGCCCAGTTCGTGGCCGAAGAGATCGACAAACTCAGCGATTCCGGGGTGACCAAGTACGGCGAGGTAGCGGTGTTCTACCGCACCAATGCCCAATCGCGAGCTTTTGAGGAACGCTTCATTCGGGTGGGGTTGCCCTACCGAGTTGTCGGTGGGGTGCGCTTCTACGAGCGTAAGGAAATCCGCGACGCTATCTCCTACCTTCGGGCGATCGCCAATCAAGCTGATGATGTCTCGGTTCGACGGGTGCTCAATGTTCCCAAGCGTGGCATCGGGGATCGTGCCGAGGCCCTAATCGAGGCATTCGCTACCAGTCAGGGAATCTCCTTCGGCGCCGCCCTCGAACGCGCCGAGTCCGCACCGGGACTGGCTTCGAGGTCACTGAACCAGATCAAGGCGTTTGCTGAGCTGTTGGCCACCCATCGACAGTTGGTTGCTGATGGCACGCCAGCGGACCAGGTGTTGGCAAGC
>DHWU01000025.1:21852-34597 GCA_002413345.1 Propionibacteriaceae bacterium UBA5174
CAGGACGAGACTCGGCTGGAAAACCTGGTTGAGCTGGTCAGTGTGGCCAGCGAGTTTGTTGCCGCTGCGCACGTGATCGACTTGCCCCCGGCAGAGGGGGAAGACGCCGAACTGGCGGCTGAGTTGGCTGCGGCTGCTCCCGAACCCGATGATTCGTTGCCCGCCTTCTTGGAGCGGATCGCACTGGTGGCCGATTCCGACGCAATCCCTGACCACGACCGGGATTCCGCTGGGGTGGTGACTTTGATGACGCTACACACCGCGAAGGGCTTGGAGTTCGACACGGTCTTCTTGACTGGCTTCGAGGAGGGAATCTTCCCGCACGAACGGGCAATGTTCGACAAGTCGGAGCTGGAAGAGGAGCGTCGGCTGGCCTATGTGGGAATTACTCGAGCTCGGCAGCGGCTGTATCTGACGCGGGCCACCGTGCGCACCATGTGGGGATCACCGAAATACAATCCGGCCAGTCGGTTTGCTGACGAAATACCGGCTCACTTGGTGGATTGGCGCAACCTGGGAGTACCGAGCAGTTTCATTTCGCGGGGCACCCCGGCACGCACCGAGCGGGGCTCGAAACCAGGCCTCGCACCTAGCTTTGGCTCCAGACCCGTGATCAAAACGGTCTCTTCGGTGGAAGTTGGGGAGCGGGTATTGCACACCACTTTTGGTATGGGAACGGTGATTGCGCTGCACGGCGCTGGCGATTCCGCGTTGGTCGACGTGGATTTTGGATCTGCCGGGGTCAAGCGGCTGTCATTGAAGCACGCCCCGATGGAGAAGCTATGAGCCGGACGGCTCCGTCCGGCTCGTCAAGCAGTTGGTAGTTCAGCCTTCGGTGGACTTGGCTTCGTCGTTCCAACCGATGTATTGCATCGGGTTGGTGCCGGTCCCATTTTTGTAGGCCGAGAAGTGCAGGTGGCAAGCGGTAGAAAGGCCGGTGCTGCCGACGTAGCCGACCACGTCGCCCTTGTCGACCCACTGGCCGACGGTAACAACGTAGCGAGACATGTGCAGGTAGCCGGTCTGGACGTTGTCGCCATTGATGTCGCCGTGGTCAATCCGAACGTTGTTGCCGGACCCACCGTTGTAACCCGACTCGGCCTTGACCACACGGCCGGACTGAGCGGCCCAGATCGGTTGGCCACAGGCGCCGCCGATGTCGTCGCCATCGTGCATCCGGTAGTAATGCAGGATCGGGTGCATCCGCATCCCGTAGCCCGAGCTGACGCTTCCGGCGGTGGGCCATTTGAACTTGGCCAAAGTCTTCAGCCTGGTGTTTTCGGAATCGAGCTTGGCGCTGGTCTCGTTTAAGGACTGGAATCGGTCCACAGTGGCAGCATCGCCGGTGGCGGCCTTTAGCTGTGCGGCCTGCGCGGCCAGGTTGGCGGTGCGCTGGGCAGCGATCTCTTCGTCGGAGAGGCCAGTAGCGGCAATCTCAACACCAGCGCTGGAAATGCCGAGGGGGGCTGGAGCGGCGTAGGCGGTGGTGCTGGCTGAAGCGCCGAAAGCGGCCAAGCCAGCGATAGCGATTCCTGAGACCGCGATTAGCGCAGCGCCTCGACGCAACAACTGCTGCATGACTCCAGATGCCAACCGAGTCCGCTGCACCGGAATTGCCCGTCGCGGCTTGTCAGCCTGCATTTCTTGGTGGTTCACCTAGCCCCCGTGGTGAGTACTTGTACCCGCTCTTGAACCGAACAAGATTCAGCTTAGCATTTCTCAGGAAGTTTCTCAGCTTCGCTCTCAGGGTGAGCCTCGCCGCCACCGCTGGATCGCTGGCTGAGATGGGCGGGAGACAGGAATAGTCTCATGAGCGATTCATTCAGCGGGTGATGAGATGAGGAGTTCAGCGTGGATCTATTTGAGTATCAGGCCCGGGACATGTTCGAGGCTGGCGCAGTGCCAGTGTTGCGCGGCATCGTTGCCGACACTCCCGAAGCAGCAGCCATGGCGGCTGCGGAGCTGGGCCCGGTGGTCGTGGTCAAAGCTCAGGTGAAGACAGGTGGAAGGGGGAAAGCCGGTGGTGTGAAGCTGGCCCGATCGCCTGGGGAGGCTTTCGAGTTTGCGTCGCAGATCCTTGGGATGGACATCAAGGGACACAAAGTGCGTCAGGTGATGGTGGCTGAAGGCGCTGACATTGCTGAGGAGTATTACTTCTCGCTGCTGTTGGATCGAACCACTGGGAAGTACTTGGCGCTGTGTAGCCGAGAGGGTGGGATGGCCATCGAGGCGCTTGCGGTTGAGCGCCCCGACGCGCTCGCGCGGGTAGTCATCGATCCCTTGACCGGATTGGATGCGGCCGCAGCCGAGGAGGTTGTGACCGCAGCTGGCTTCGCAGTGGCCGATCGCGGCCGGATCGCTGAAGTGCTGGTGAAGCTCGGTGAGGTCTACCGGAACAATGACGCCACTTTGGTTGAAGTGAATCCGCTGGTGAAGACCGGTGACGGTCGCATCATCGCCTTGGACGGCAAAGTCACCCTTGACGGGAACGCTGAGTTTAGGCATCCGGAGTGGGCGGAGTACGCCGATGTGGCGGCTGAAGATCCGCTGGAAGTGAGCGCCAAAGCCAAGGGGCTCAATTATGTGAAGCTGGACGGTTCGGTAGGCATCATCGGAAACGGAGCCGGATTGGTGATGAGCACTCTCGACGTTGTGGCCAGAGCCGGCGCAGACCTTCCAGGTCAGCCGCGTCCGGCCAACTTCCTTGACATCGGGGGCGGCGCCTCAGCTCAGGTGATGGCTGATGGATTGGAAATCATCTTGTCCGACCCTCAAGTGAAGTCGGTCTTCGTCAACGTCTTTGGTGGCATCACCGCCTGTTCGGAAGTTGCCAAGGGGATCATCGACGCCTTGAAGATGTTGGGCGAGAAGGACACCAAGCCGATCGTGGTGCGCTTGGACGGCAATTCGGTGGAGGTTGGGCGTCACATTTTGGCCGAAGCCGCACATCCGCTGGTGCGGGTTGAAAAGACGATGGACGCTGCGGCCCGCAAAGCCGCTGAGCTTGCAGCAGAAGGGGAGTGAACGATGGCTATCTGGCTGGATTGTGATTCAAAGGTGATCGTCCAGGGCATGACTGGATCCGAAGGACGTAAGCACACTCAACGGATGATTGTCGCTGGCACCAGAGTGCTGGCCGGAGTGACTCCGGGCAAGGGTGGACAGTCAGTTGTCTTCGAGGAGGACCCGGTGCCGGTGTTCAATACCGTGGCTGAAGCCGTCCAAGCCACCGGAGCTAACACCTCGGTGGTTTTCGTTCCCGCTGCCCACACCAAACGGGCCGTCATCGATGCGGTGGACGCTGGATTGGCGCTAGTGGTGGTGATCACCGAAGGTGTACCGGTGGCCGACACCGCGGAGTTTGTGGCCTACGCCGCCAAGACTGGCAAGACTCGGATCATTGGGCCCAACTGCCCGGGCTTGATCAGCCCTGGGGAATCAAATGTTGGGATCATCCCGCCGAACATTGCCGGCAGTGGGCCGATCGGACTGGTGTCAAAATCTGGAACATTGACCTATCAGATGATGTTCGAGTTGCGGGACTTGGGCTTTTCCAGCGCGGTCGGGATTGGTGGCGACCCAGTCAACGGGACCTCTCACATTGATGCCCTGGCCGCATTTGAGGCCGATCCGGCGACCAAAGCGATCATGCTGATCGGCGAAATCGGCGGGGATGCCGAGGAGCGGGCCGCGGCCTACATCGGTGAGTATGTGACCAAGCCGGTGGTGGCCTATGTGGCCGGCTTCACCGCGCCACCGGGAAAGACGATGGGGCATGCAGGTGCCATTGTCACTGGGTCCTGTGGCACCGCGGTGGCCAAAAAAGCGGCCTTGGAGGCCGTTGGGATCAAAGTTGGCCGGACGCCGAGCGAGGCTGCTGAGCTGATGCGCGCGGTGGTTGCTGAGCTGGCAGAGGTTAGCGCCGGATAGCTGAAGCGGCAATTGGCTGGGGCCTTCGGAGTGCATTGGTGCTTCGAAGGCCCTGCGCATTCGGCGACCACAGTTGGATGGGCAAGGAAATGCAAGGGCTCAGGCTTGGGTGCTCCGCTGACCGGCGCGTTCCACAACCGATTTCCATTGTGCATCGGTGAAGTCGAACTTCTCATTGGGGTTGGCAAAGACGTAAGTCACCCGGGTGCCAGCCACGACTACTCCTACCCGGCGGCGAGTTACTGTGTCACCGACCGAGGTAGTTACCTGCCAGGTCTGCCCGCTCACCGGTACGGAGTTCGCGCCCAGCGCATTCACTTTCGGTCCGGCATCGACACGCGCATAGTAGAACCTGGCCTGACAGCCGTTGATGGAGTTGGTCAAGGTGGTGGCCAAGGCATTTGCTGCCTTCGTGTCAGCGAAGGTGTAGGTGACTTGGTCCACGCCGAAACGAGTAGCGCTGGTGTCAGAGCTTGAAGCGATTTGCCGCTGGCCTGAGGAAACGGTGCCGGTGACCGCCGACGACAAGTTCTCCATATTCTCGCACCCGGAACCCTGGTGGTTGATGGGATAGTCGGTGACTCCCCACTGGGTTGCGTCGGGTGCGGTTAGTGGCAGGTCGGCTGGAACCAACCAGCCAGAGGGATTCCCCGCGGCGGGCACCGATGAGGTTATCTGCATGCTGCCGGGGCACCCTGAACCGTCACATTGGCGGCTCAATGACTTGGCGGCGGTGCTGGCGATGGTGTCTAGCGGAATCGTGGTGGCAGCGGTGACATCGAAGACGTCTACCGTTTGTCCGGTTTGGGTGATCAACACGGTGTGGTTTTCGGCAGCCGCGGTTCGGGCCGTGAGGTGAATGGCTTGAGTGGCAGGAGCCAATCCGTTCACCGTTGAGGCGTCCACGACCACCGCAGAGTTGTCGGGGCAGGTGCCCGCCTGAGTCAGTCGCTCGGTGTACGCGCTGGTGGCGTCGGCCTCGGTGGCGTAGGTCCGGATCATCTGGTAAATCGACTTGTCGCCGTTGGTGAAGGCGACCGAGGAGCCCTGTTGGGGTTTGGCTGTGGTGTCGGTTAGACAGATCGCCTGGCTCGGGCTCTGGCTTTGCTGCCAATTCCCTGCCGCTAGGGTCGACAATTCGGCGGCGGTTAACAGAGAACTGGTTGTCTTGGCGTCAGCTGCACCCGACATTGTCGGCCGCAGCAGCACTACCCACACGGTCACCGCTACCAGCAGAGCCACAGCGAGCACCGCCGCGATCACGATTATGGCGCCGCGCGAACTGCGCTTTCGTGGCGGTTTAGGCGCAGCAGGTGGTGTGCTCGGTGCGCTTTGCGGAGTGCCGAGCCGCGCAGCGATGCGGTTGTCGGCCGGCGTGCCTTTGTTTCCCTTGTTGCGCTTGGCGGCCTTTGCGTCGGCCTTTGCCGTTTTGGCTTCGGCCGCTGCGTCGGCTTTGGCGGCTTTCGCGTCGGCTTTGGCTTCGGCGGCAGCAGCTTTGGCATCAGCTTTAGCTTCGGCGGCAGCAGCCTTCGCCTCGGCTCTGGCTTGGGCTGGTGAAGGCGTGTGTAGAGCGCGCCCGGGACGTCCGGTTTCGTCAACCCGGGTGGCCGAAGACGCAGGCACCGGGGTTGCCGCCGACGCCTGCTCGACTTCACGGACGCCAAAAGACTGGTAGGGCACGGTGACCTGTGGCGGTGCAGTCGGCCGGTTCATCGGCGGGAATAGGGGCTCGTAAGCCGAAGGGGGAGAGCTCACGCTGGCAGCGGATCTGCGCGGCGCAGCCCAGTCTTCGTAAGGCTGATCGTCGGCGGAGAACCGGCGTCCAGCTGAAGCTGGGAGCGTCTCCGAGGTTGGAAGCACTGGGCGCGGCGGCGGCACCGCAAGGTCTTGCAGCGAACCATCGGAGTTCAGCGCAAGGCGACGCATCATGCCGGTGTCGGTTAACTCGGTGGGCTCCAGCAGCGGCCCTCCAGAGACGGTTGGGCTCACTTCTGCGGGGTCGCCCCAGTCCTCGGGAACTGGCCCGAGCGCACGACGCGGCCCTTTTGACCCCACCTGAAGATCCTGTCCTGCGGTTGAACTGACTGAAACAGTGTAGTGGCCGCCGCGTGTCTCCCAAGCTGGAATGCACAGCTTGGGTCAGCATGGGATAACCATGCCGACCTCAAAACACCGCTCCCACAGACGCTTTCGCCTTGATGTGGCCACTGCCAAGACTGCACCCATCCTTGAGGAACGGCAGCTTTTGCCTTGGCCCGTGGCTGCGATTGGCGGCGGAATTGCGGCCGCTCTGGCCGGGGTCTTGCTGGTCAGCGGAGTCGTCCTGATTGCCTGGCTGAGTGCGATTAGCATCCCGGTGCCAGCGGTGCTCGCGTTCGCCGGGCAGACCTGGCTGCTGGCACATGGCGGGGCCTTGGCTATCGCCGGAATCAGAATCACCTTGATTCCACTTGGTCTGACGCTGGCGCTGATCGCCTTGTCCGCGCCGATTGCTTCGTTCGCGCTACGGCAGGCCAATCTGGCCCGTAGCCAACCGGCAGACGGCGCTCGGCGGGTGCGCCTCGTGGTGTTGACTGCGTTGCAGTTTTCGGCCGGATATCTGGGGATGGCGGTGGTCGTTGCGGTGGCCGCCAACGTGCCGATCCTGCCCGCGTTGCCGGGGCTGGTCGGGGTCAGCCTTGGCTCGGGGCTGATAGGTGCTGGCTGGCAGGCTGGCTACCGCGCTACTGGTCCGTCCTGGTTACGTGCGGCTACCCGCGGCGGAGTTGCCGGGTTGTTTGCGCTGTTGTTGGTGGCGGCCTCGCTATTGGCGATCGCTGTGTTTCAAGGTGAGACGCGGATGGCCGCTCTTGAGACGGCCCTCGGCCTTGATGCTGGCGGGAACTTGGTGTGGGGATTGGTGATGTTGCTCTATTTCCCGAACCTTCTTGGTTGGGCAGTCGCCTGGCTCTTGGGCGCGGGGTTCACGCTGGGGGATGGCTCGCTAGTGGCCCCATGGGCTACGCAATTGGGCCTGTTGCCTTCAGTGCCGGTATTCGGTGCCCTGCCCGCGGACGGATCTGGCGGTCTCCAGGCGTGGTTGTTGGCTGGCGTGGCGGTTGCGGTATTCACCGGGGTGGTGGCAGCCCGAGCTCATCGCGGTGATCCGAGTCAAGCCATCGGTGCCGCGGTTATGGCCGGCGGATTGGTCGCGGCCGGCTACCTAGTGCTGACGATGGCCAGCCGGGGGGCGCTCGGCACCCTTCGGTTCGCATTGGTGGGCCCGCAGTGGCCACAGGTGCTGATCGGGGCCGTGGTCTTGGTTCTCGGTGCGGCTGTGGGGGCGATCGCGACCTGGCTGGTGGATAGGCGCAGGCCATCCCTGGATTGAGTCTGAGCAGAGTTGGGCCCGGCTTCGGTAAGGTCTTAGCCATGCCGTTGCGCCTGGTTGTCCTGGTTTCGGGCTCCGGCACCCTTTTGCAGGCGCTGTTAGCTGCCGCCGCCGCGGGCGAGATGGATGCCGAAGTGGTCGCAGTCGGCGCTGATCGAGCTGATGCGTATGGGCTGACCCGAGCGCAGGCTGCTGGGGTGCCGACTTTCGTTCATCCCCTCGCTAAGGGTGCTGATCGCGGCGTTTGGGACGCCGACCTTGCCGGGTTGGTTGCGGACTACCAGCCCGACCTGGTGGTCAGTGCGGGGTTCATGAAACTGGTTGGTGATGCTTTCCTGACCCGTTTCGGCGGTCGAATGATCAACACCCACCCTGCCCTGTTGCCGTCCTTCCCCGGAATGCACGGGGTTCGTGACGCGCTGGCGCATGGGGTGAAAGTGAGCGGGACCACGGTGTTTGTTGTTGATTCCGGCGTGGACACTGGCCGGATTCTCGCCCAAGCGGCAGTGCCGGTTTTGGCCGAAGACACTGAAGAGACTTTGCACGAACGAATCAAGACAGTCGAGCGGCGTTTGCTGGTCGACACGATCAACCAAATCAGTAAAGGGAAATGATGACCGACAAGCTGCCAATCCGTCGCGCTCTGGTTTCGGTGTATGACAAGACCGGGCTGATTGAACTCGGGCAAGCCTTGGTTGCCGCCGGAGTGGAAATAGTGTCTACCGGTTCGACCGCGGCAAAGCTCGCTGCGGCGGGGTTGGCAGTCACCCCAGTTGAGCAGGTGACCGGCTTCCCTGAGTGTTTGGACGGGCGGGTCAAGACCCTGCACCCGCTGATTCATGCTGGCATCCTTGCCGACCGCCGCCTGGAGAGTCATCGGACACAGCTGGACGAACTTGGCGTGGCACCTTTCGACTTGGTCGTCTCGAACCTTTACCCGTTCACTCAGACCGTTGCCTCTGGCGCCAGCGAGGCTGAATGCGTTGAGCAGATCGACATTGGCGGCCCGTCCATGGTGCGCGCGGCGGCCAAGAACCACCCTTCGGTGGCGATCATCACCTCGCCGAGCCAATACCCGGCGCTGGTCGAAGCCTTGTCCGGCGGTGGGTTTACGCTCGATCAACGCAAGGAACTGGCCGCGGCTGCGTTCGTCCACACCGCCGCCTACGACGTGGCTGTAGCCACCTGGATGGGATCGGTGCTCACCGATTCGTCGGCCGGGGACGGTTTCCCGGCTTGGGTTGGCGCCACCTGGGAAAAGCTGGGGACGCTTCGCTACGGCGAAAACTCCCATCAGCCAGCGGCGCTGTACCGCAATGGTCAGTCCCCGGTTGGGCTGGCAGTTGCCAAGCAGCTACACGGCAAGGAGATGAGCTTCAACAATTACACCGATGGTGATGCCGCCTACCGGGCGGCCTACGACTATGCCGAGCCCGCGGTAGCGATCGTCAAGCACGCCAACCCGTGCGGGATCGCAATCGGTGCCGATATTGCCGAGGCACATCGCAAGGCCCATGCCTGCGATCCGGTGTCGGCTTACGGTGGTGTGGTTGCCACGAACCGTGAGATTAGCGTCGATGCAGCCACTCAGATCGCTGGAATCTTCACTGAGGTGGTCATCGCTCCCGGATTTGCCGAAGGTGCTCTGGAGATTCTCACTCGTAAGAAGAATGTCCGGATTCTATTGGCCGATGCCTATCCGCGGGTTGCGGCTGAGTACAAGCCGATCAGCGGTGGCCTCTTGCTGCAGGCTCCGGACGCGATCGACGCTACTGGCGATGACCCGGCCAATTGGCAGTTGATTACCGGCGAGGCCGCCGATGCGGCAACTTTGGCCGATTTGGCTTTCGCCTGGCGCGCGGTGCGCGCGGTGAAGTCCAACGCGATTTTGTTGGCTTCCGACGGGGCTTCGGTGGGTGTCGGAATGGGGCAGGTGAACCGGGTCGACTCTGCGAAGCTGGCGGTGGAGCGAGCCGGCGAGCGGGCTGCTGGGTCGGTGGCAGCTTCGGATGCCTTCTTCCCGTTCAACGACGGGCCTGGCATCCTGATCAAAGCCGGAGTGAAGGCGATCGTCCAGCCCGGTGGTTCGATTCATGATGATGAGACCATCGAAGCAGCCAAAGCCGCCGGGATCACCATGTACTTCACCGGCACCCGACACTTCTTCCACTGAGGATTTGAAATGACCGCTGAAAAGCTGGACGGCAAGGCAGTCGCCGCCAAGATCAAGGCCGAGCTGGGCCTTCGGGTGCGGGCGCTGGCTGAGCAGGGGATCCGGCCCGGGTTGGGCACCGTCCTGGTCGGGGACGATCCAGGCAGCCACTCTTACGTGAATATGAAGCACCGCGACTGTGCCGAAGTGGGGATTGAGTCGCTTCGGGTGGATCTGCCCGCTGCGGCAACCGCTGAGATGGTGGCCGAAGCCATCACTGGACTCAACGCAGACGACGGATGCACCGGCTACATCGTGCAGCTGCCGCTACCTAAGCACCTCGATGAGAATGCGGTGCTGGCGATGATCGACCCGGACAAGGACGCTGACGGTCTGCATCCGATCAACCTGGGCAAGCTGGTGCTGAACGAACCGGCGCCGCTGCCCTGCACGCCGCGCGGGATCGTGGAATTGCTGCGTCGCTACGACATACCGTTGGCTGGTGCCGAGGTGTGTGTGATTGGCCGCGGCATCACAGTTGGTAGACCGCTGGGACTGATCCTTACCCGTCGAAGCGAGAACTGCACGGTGACGTTGTGTCATACCGGAACCCGCGATTTGGCTGCTCACACTCGGTCTGCAGACATTGTGGTGGCCGCTGCTGGCGTGCCGCACATGCTTACCGCCGACATGATTGCTGAGGGCGCAGTCGTGCTCGACGTTGGAGTCAGCCGGGTTAATGGTGTGCTTACCGGTGATGTTGCACCTGATGTTGCGGCGAAAGCGGCCTGGGTAGCGCCGAATCCTGGTGGCGTTGGGCCGATGACTAGGGCAATGCTGCTGCAGAATGTGGTGGATCGAGCCGAAGCCCTGGTATGACCATTCCGACTCCCGATAGCCCCACGCCTGCCGACCGTCCACCCAAGACAGCGATTCAGCAGATTGCTGGCCAATGGCCGTTGGCCTTCGTGCTGACTTCGGTGTTCATCGGTCTGCTGATTGTGGTGCCGATTGGGCATTGGCGGATTGGGTGCACATTAATTGGCCTGGCGGTGACCGTGGGCGGCCTGCTGCGCTTGATGCCGCAGCGTCGGGTGGGGTTGTTGGCAGTTCGCAACCGGGTGATCGACACCATTTTGTTGTTGGGTAGCGGCATTGGGATTCTGGTGTTGGCCTGGGTAGTGCCACCAAGTCGCTGAGCTTGGGCAGTGCTGAGCTACCCCCTCGCCAACGAGTAAGCTTCGGGTACCCGCGGTGCCAGGCCGGTCGCGGTGAAGGCTCACGGATATCGGTGCCAGGCCGACCGGTGGACGGTGAATCATGACAACACAGACGAGTGCACAACCAATTGACCGCGCCCGAATCGCAGAGTTGACCGAAATCGAGCAGCGGCGTTTGGACGAAAACACGAGCGCTTCGCGGGCGATCTACGCCAAGGCGAGCGAACACCTTTCTGGTGGAGTGGCCTCCTCCTACCAAGGCCGCGATCCCTGGCCGATCTACATCGACCGCGGTGAGGGCCCGAAAATTTGGGACATTGACGGCAACGAGTACTACGACTTTCACAACGGCTTCGGCTCGATGGTCCAAGGCCACGCTCACCCGGCAATCGGTGCCGCGGTTGCGGCGCGCTACCCGCTAGGCACCCACTTCGGTTGTGCAGTTCTCGACAGCATCGCGGTGGCTGACGAACTTGCAGCTCGCTGGGGTCTGCCGAAGTGGCGTTTCACCAACTCCGGTTCCGAGTCGACGATGGACGCCATTCGGATCGCCAGAGCATTCACCGGTCGCGACACGGTGATGAAGATCTTTGGGTCCTACCACGGCCACCATGACACGGTGATGGTCTCGATCGGGGTTCCTTATGACTCGATCGGCGACCGAGAGAACTACGCCTCACTGTCCTATGGTGCGGGAATCCCGCAGGCTGTGGTCGACATGACTGTGGCGGTGCCATTCAACGACGCCGGCGCGATGGAACGCCGCATCCAGCGGCTGGATGCCGAGGGCCGTCTGCCAGCCTGCGTGATCATGGAAGCCGCCATGATGAATCTCGGGGTAGTGCTGCCTGATCCGGGATATCTCGAGGCGGTCCGCGAAATCACGGCTCGCTACGGCATCGTGTTGATCTTTGACGAGGTCAAGACCGGTTTGTGTGTAGCGCCCGGTGGTGCAACTGAGCGTTTTGGTGTGGTTCCTGACATGGTCACGCTGGCGAAGTCGCTGGGAGGTGGCCTGCCGTCCGGCGCAATCGGTGGCACCGCTGAAGTGATGGCGATTGTCGAGAATGGCAAGGTCTATCAGGTGGGTACCTATAACGGGAATCCACTATCGATGGCTGCTGCCCGGGCGTCTTTGGAGCAGGTGCTGACCCCGGCCGGTTACGCTCACTTGGACCACCTGAATGACCGCATTCTGTCCGGTGCTCGCGACATCATCGCCCGCTATGATCTGCCTGGCTACGCGGTCGGCATTGGGTCCAAGGGCTGTGTCACCTTCTCCGAGGTTCCTGTTCGTGATTACGAAAGTTACAAGGAAAACCAAGACGTTGAGCTCACTGAGCTGACCTGGTTGTGGAACATGAATCGCGGGATCTTCGCCACTCCAGGCCGGGAAGAAGAATGGACGCTGTCCGTGACTCATACCGATGAGGCGATCGACCATTACTTGGCGGTCTTCGACGAGTTGGCTGCGGCGCTGCGCGCCTGATCAGCATCGTGATTCGCCGGTGGGTGCCGCTAGTCGGCGCACCCACCGGCGAAATCTTGTGCTTACAGAGCCTCCGGATAAGGCCTGTTGTCGGTTCGCAAGCTGATGATCGCCACCGGTGGCGGCGCTTGGGCGACATCAGGAGTTGAGTGCACACCTGAGTAATCCTGATCGCGGTTGACTCGAGGTGTCTGCGTCGCATTTTGGTCCAAAGCCCGGCACCAAACAACGCATTGGTCTAGGGTGCCGTCCGCGGTGGACTTCGATGGTTGGGAATTGGCATTTCCTTGTTATTCTCCTCCCCATGAGTCAAACGCCGCAGGGGCCCCAGATCGGCCAAGTCTCCAATGGATACCAATGGAACGGTGCGCAATGGGTGCCGGTTGCCCAGGCGCAGGCCGCACCCCAGGTTGGTCAGGTGCAAAACGGCCATCAGTGGAATGGGTCGCAATGGGTGCCGGTGGCTCAGGCGCAGCAGCGACCGCAGGTCGGTCAGGTTTCCAATGGCTATCAGTGGGACGGCGCCCGCTGGGCGCCGGTAGCCCAGGTTCAGCGTGGGCCGCAGGTTGGTCAGGTGCAGAACG
>DHWU01000054.1:0-10131 GCA_002413345.1 Propionibacteriaceae bacterium UBA5174
TGGCTGGCCGACAAGGTGGACGCCGGCCTGGAGGGCTATCGATTGACCCATGGCATCACCCAAACCTGGCCAACCCGAGAGCGGGTGGTGGTGTCGCTCTCGGGCGGCCCCGAAAGCGAGACCCTGCTGCGTCGTGGCGCCAGAATCGCATCGCGACTGGCAGGCGGCGAACTGCTGGGGGTTTACGCCATTCGCAACGACGGGCTGGCCACTGCGCCACTGCAGCAGGTCGCGGAGCTGCGCCGCCTGGCCGAAGAGTTGGGCGGAGAGTTCCACACCGTCACCGGTGAGGACGCTGCCGAAGCAGTACTCGACTTCGCCCGCGGGGTGAACGCCACCCAGATCCTGGTCGGGGTGTCCCGGCGGTCCCCCTGGCAGCGGGCGCTTTCGGCTGGCATGGCCGAGCGGATCATTGACGGCTCTGGCGATATTGACGTGCACGTAGTCACCCATCACCAGGCCGGTCGGGGCTTTGGCCGGGGCGGCTGGCGTGGCCTGTCGCCGCGTCGGGTCTTCAGCGGTCTCGGCGCCGCGCTGGCCTTGCCGCCCGGGCTGACGGCGCTGCTGCTGGCTGACCCGCTCACCACCGACCTGCCGCTGGTCATTCCGATCTTCCTGCTCGTTACCGTGGTCGTCGCGGTCATCGGCGGCGTTGTGCCGGCCGTAGTGGCGGCAGTCTTCGGCTCGCTGCTGCTCAATTGGTTCTTTGTTCAACCAGTGGGGACGTTGACCGTGGCTGACCCGGCGAATGCACTGGCACTGGTGGTCTTTGTGCTGGTTGGCGTGCTGGTGGCCGTGATCGTTCATCGCAATGCCCGACGCACCGACGAAGCCCGCGCTGCTGAGCGGGAGTCTGCCGCCCTGGCTGAACTGTCGAACTCGCTGCTCGGCGCAACCGATCAGCTACCGCTGCTGTTGCAGCGGGCCGTTGACATGTTCGGCGTCCAAGGGGCCGCGATCATCCGGCGTCCACCGATCGGCGTGGTGGAAGTCGTGGCCTCGGTTGGGGACTTTGATCCGGTGGCCATCGGCGACCATGAGCGGGCCTACGAGGGGCACGAACTGGTGCTTCAGCCTGCCGGGCTGGCCGCGGACCAGCGCCGGCTGGTCACCGCCTTTGCCGCCCACGCCGGTGCGATCCTGCAACGCCAAGAGTTGCAGGAATCGGCGACGATAGCGGGCCATCTGGCCCGCGACAACGAAGCGCGCACTGCGCTACTTTCGGCAGTTTCTCACGATCTGCGCACGCCGCTGGCCGGCATCAAAGCAGCGATCAGCAGCCTGCGGTCCACCGAGATCACCTGGTCGGCCGAGGACGAAGAGGAGCTGAAAGCTGCCATTGATGAGTCAACCGACCGGTTGGAGGCACTGGTCGGAAACCTGCTGGACATGTCCCGGCTGCAAGTCGGCGCCCTGGTGGCCAACCCGCGCCCGACTGACCTAGAGGAGATAATTCCGTCCACGCTGGCAACCCTTACCGATCCGGACCGGGTCAGCTGGGTGGTCGAACCGGACGCCAGGCTGGTCCAGGCCGACGCTGGCTTGTTGGATCGGGTGTTGGGCAATCTGCTGGAGAACGCGCTGCGCTACCAGCCGGCCGCCAACCCGGTCGTCGTCCGCACCAGTCGGGTCGCTGACCGGGTTGAGATCCGGGTAGCGGATAACGGTTTGGGCGTGTCGGCCGACGACCAGGAGCGCATCTTCCAACCGTTCCAGCGTCAATCCGATGTACCCAGCGGGGATGGCCTCGGGCTCGGACTGGCTGTGGCCCGGGGCCTCACCGAAGCGATGGGCGGCAAAGTAACGGCCGAGCCGACCCCCGGTGGGGGTCTGACCATGGTGGTCGAACTTCCTGGCACGTCCGATTTCGTGGAACAGACAGGAGGATTCGAATGACTCGCGTACTGGTCGTCGACGACGATTCCGTCCTACTGCGAACCCTGCGAATCAACCTGCGCGCCCGCGGCCACGAGGTGCTGCTGGCAGCCACCGGTGCCGAAGCGGTGGCCACATTCTTCGGCGAGGAGCCCGAACTAGTCATTCTCGATCTCGGTTTGCCCGACTTGGACGGGATCGAGGTACTGAAGCGCCTGCGGGAACGTTCTGCGGTGCCGGTGATCGTGCTTTCGGCTCGCCAGCACGCCGATGACAAGGTCGAGGCGCTCGACGAGGGCGCCGATGACTACATCAGTAAGCCGTTCAGCATGGACGAGTTCCTGGCCCGGGTGCGCGCCGCCCTGCGCCGCGCCTCCGCTGAGGCCGAGGCGCCCGAGACCTTCGCCGCCGCCGGACTACAACTCGACTTCGTCAACCACCACGCCACCCGCGATTCCGAGCCGATCCATCTGACCCCGACCGAATGGCGGGTACTGGCCGAGTTGGCCAAACACCACGGGCGAGTGGTGACCCATGAAGAACTGCTGCGGGCGGTTTGGGGGCCGAGCTACGGCCGCGAGCATCACTACCTGCGGGTCTTTGCCAACCAGATTCGGCGCAAGATCGAGCTTGATCCGAGTCAGCCTCGCCACCTGATCAACGAGCCAGGACTGGGCTACCGGCTACAGCAATGACCCCGGGTCTACACTCACCAAACACCCTTGCCGAGGCCCCGCTGACAGTCAACTGATCAGCTCCGCCTCCGCGCTACCGCCCACTTTGCCCCCCTCAGGCGGGCCCACCGATTGGCGGGCGATAGGCTTTAGCGCGTGATTGACCCGAAACTGCTGCGTACCGACCCTGATCTTCTCCGCCGCGCCCAGGAGGCTCGCGGAGAGTCTGTTGAGTTGATTGACGAGCTGGTTTCAGCCGACGAAACACGCCGCGCAGCGATTGCGGCTTTCGAAACCCAGCGGGCTGAGCAAAAGGAACTCGGCAAGCTGGTGCCCCGCGCCCAAGGCGAAGAGAAAACCGCGCTACTGGCCCGCACCAAGGAACTCTCCGCTGCGGTGAAGGCTGCCGAAACCTCCGCAAACGAGGCTGGCGTGAGGTTCGATGACCTGATCAAACAGCTCCCCAACCCGGTCTTTGATGATGTGCCCCGAGGTGGCGAGGACGACTTCGTAGTGGTCGAGACCATCGGCACCCCCCGAGATTTTGCCGCCGAGGGCTTCACGGCGCGCGACCACCTTGAGCTTGGCGAGATGCTCGGCGCAATCGACATGGAGCGCGGCGCCAAAGTGTCGGGCTCGCGGTTCTATTTCCTGACCGGGATCGGCGCCCAGCTGGAATTCGCCCTACTCAACCTGGCGATGGCCAAAGCCATGAGCTGGGGATTCACTCCGGTCATTCCGCCCGCATTGGTTAAGCCGTCGGCTATGGAAGGCACCGGCTTCCTCGGCCAAGCTGCCCAAGACGTATACCACCTACCCGACGATGATCTCTACCTGGTCGGTACTTCTGAGGTGGCCTTGGCCGCGTTCCACTCTGAAGAGATTTTGGACGCCACCAGCCTGCCGCGCCGCTATGTCGGCTACAGCCCCTGCTATCGCCGGGAGGCGGGCTCCTACGGCAAAGACACCCGCGGCATTTTCCGCGTCCATTGGTTCGACAAGGCCGAGATGTTCGTCTATTGCGAACCAGAACAGGCCGAAGCCGAGCACCAGAAGCTGCTGGGTTTCGAAAAGGAGTTCATCAGCCTGCTGGAGATTCCCTTCCAGGTGCTTGAAGTCGCCTCCGGCGATCTCGGGCTGAGCGCGGCCCGCAAATACGACTGCTACGGCTGGCTGCCCACGCAAGACAAGTACCGCGAGATCACCTCCACCAGTAACTGCACTGAGTTCCAGGCCCGGCGGTTGAACATTCGAATGCGCGACGGTGAGGGTGTGCGCTCCCTGGCCACCCTCAACGGCACGCTGTGCGCCATGACTCGCACCATCATCATGCTGCTGGAGAACCATCAGCAGGCCGACGGCTCAATCTATGTGCCGGTGGCGCTGCGTCCATACCTGGGCGGGATGGATTACTTGCGCCCGCTCGACTGAGTCAACCAGCACAGCACCTTTAACTGGTTGATCCAACGGTCTTAGCTGATTGGCACTGAACGCGTCGAACCATCGATTTGGGCCTGGGAAGCTACCAGGCACACTAAGTTGTGGCACCACCTAGGTAGGCGTACTATCTACTCATGGGTGATGGGCAATGGCCAGCCGAATGGCTTCGAGGCGTGCTTGAACTCTGCGTCCTTGCGGTGGTAGCCGAAGGGCCAACCTACGGCTACGCCATTTCCCAAGCGCTCCAAGATGCCGGGCTAGGCGCGGTGAAGGGCGGCACGCTGTACCCATTAATGGCCCGGTGCGAGCAGGCCGGATTTGTCGAGATCGAATGGCGTCCCGGCGAGAGCGGGCCCGGCCGCAAGTACTACGCGCTTTCCGATGCTGGACGCGCTCACCTCAACTCGAAGCGAACCGACTGGCTCACTTTCACCCAAACTACCCACTCACTACTGACTCAATCAGGCAAGGAAGTCTGACATGACCGGCTCAACACCACCGCCCACCGGCAACCTCGCTCCACATGCTGATCCGAAATGGACGCAGGCCTTGGTCTTGGAATTGCGGCTTCAAGGAGTGGCCGGCGACCGCATTGGGGAGGTGCTCAGTGAAGTCGAGTCTCATCTTGCTGAGAGCGGCCAACGCGTCGAGCAGGCGTTCGGCGACCCCGTCAGCTATGCCCGTAGTCTCCAGCTACCCACCTCGCCACACCAGAGCATGTCGGCCACTTTCGCACTGGCTGCGCCCGTGTTGCTGCAGGGTCTCGGCTTAGTAATCGCGGCATTCAATCTGCGCTCCGACCCGCAGGGCCAAGCAGTAGTCACTTGGGGACACCTCGCCACGATCATGCTGCTGGTCGCGGCAGTGATGGTGTTGATCTTCTACTCCGGGCAGGCACTGCGGGTGATGCTTCGCGGCGGCTGGATCGGCGCAGTACTGCTCGGCATGACAACCATGTTGTTGCTTGCGCTGCCAATGGTCCTGCTGCCTGTTGCAGCCTTTGACCTACCTCGCTGGCTATCGATTGCGATCGGCGCCGCAGTGTTCCTCGCCGGGTCAAGCTGGCTATGGATAGCCAACCGCAGAGCCCAAGATGAAGTCCGCTCACCACTGAAGTAGCGCTTCAGGTAGGTAGGTACCTTTCACCAGGCGTTCACTCCAGTGTCACCGCTGGCGGGTAGCCTTACCACAAGATGAATATAAATGGATACGCGGATTGGAAGCCGCGAGTAGTAGCACTCGATATTGACGGAACGATCGTTGATCACGAGGGAGTGCTACCAAAGGAGTTGCGTCGGACGATCCGACGCATTGCGATGGCTGGGGTTCCAGTCATCCTTACGACCGGACGTAGTTGGCATGCCACACGTCCAGTCTTCGAAGAATTGGACCTGCCGGCAGGCCCGGCAATCTGCTCCAACGGGGCAGTCACCGTCCAGTTCCCACCGTTTGAGGTGCTCAGCGCCACTACCTTCAATCCAGCCGAGGTGATCGCGAAGGTACTTCGCGAACATCCGCGCGCGGCAATCGCTACTGAAGTTGTCGGCTCCGGCTATCGAGTCACTCGGCATTTCCCAGATGGGGAGTTGTCCGGCGAGATCGAACTGGTCGATGCCGCAGAACTAGCGACTGGTGACGTGACCCGCATCGTGGTTCGCGATCCGGATGCTTCTGACACCGACTTCATCAACTTGGCTAACCGAATCGGCCTGCATGGAGTCAGCTACTCCGTTGGTTGGAGTGCCTGGCTCGATATCGCTCCTCAGGGAGTGAACAAGGCCACCGGCTTGGAATCAGTAATCACCGCGCTCGGCTTTACCGCCAACGACGTATTAGCTATCGGAGACGGTCGCAACGACGTGGAGATGCTCACCTGGGCCGGACGCGGAGTCGCCATGGGCGACGCCCGGGTTGAAGTACAGGATGCCGCCGACCATGTCACCGGCGGCTTCAACGACGGCGGCACTATCGAGGAGTTGGAGCGCTGGTTCAGTTCTTCAAGGTCCTGGTCGCGCCCGCGGCTCAAAGTCAGCGTCGGCTGAGGAAAGTGGCCCCGCCGTAATCCGGCCGGGGTATGGCAACAAATGAACCCGGAATCGACTGCGTCGATTCCGGGTTCGCTTCTTCACGACCTTCAACCGGGTTCTTCTTGTAGCAACGAAACCGCTGTTCGCAAGACTTCACTGCCACAAAGTCGGTAGTCAGGAATACACCAACGTGTGCAGGCCACGGCGCAGACCGATCTGCTCACCCACTCGCCGGATCGCCAGCAAGGTACCTGCAGCGTACGGCTCCGGCCCAGAGCCGGGATCGTGGTTCATCACCAGCTTCTCCCCACCACTACCGAAGACGACCTCGGTGGCGACCACGAAACCCGGCAGCCTCAGCGAATGCACTTGGCTGCCGCCAATGCTGGCTCCGCGGGCCTCGCGCGGGCCGACGATTTCCTCGATCGGCACCCCCAACTCGGAGTTTCGCACCTGGCCCAGAGTCTCGGCCAACTCCCTCGCCGTCCCGCTGGGCACATCGGGTTTGCTAGCTGAGGCGTAATCGATGATTTCCCAACTGGGCACCTGCTCGGCAGCCAACGAAGCGGCCTTGAGTAGTACCGCTGCCAGCATCGAGAAGTTTCCCGCCGCGAACGCCCCCACCTGGTGTTCGCGGGACAATGCGTCGAGTTCGACATAATCGTCGCCACTCAGCCCGCTAGAACCCACCACCACGTGCACTCCAGCTTTCACCGCAGTCCAGACATGCTCCCGCACGGTGGTCGCGCTGGTGTAGTCGACCAGTACGTCGAATTTGCAGGCTTCCAACGCCTGAGCAACGCTGGCGTACACCATGCCGTCACCAACCCCGACCGTGTCTACCAGCGTCCGTCCTGCCGCTGATCGAGAGACCCCGGCTACTAGTTGCAGATCATCAGCTTCAGCGATGCCAGCGATGATCGGGGGAGCGGTCCAGCCGGTAATGCCGGAGAAACAAACTTTGAGCATGGGCGCACGCTACGCCACTGTGAAGGAGTTGCCGCTACCGTCACTCGCCGGTCGAGATAGGTTCTGACCAGGAGGAACCACATGATCGCAATCGTCGCTGCTATGCGTGAGGAACTCAGCGCCATCCTGGTCGCTGCTCAAGACCAGGGCGAGGTGCGCACTCAAACCGTTGCTGGACGCGAACTGCACTTCGCCAGATTGGACGGACGCGAAGTCGTCCTAGCACTATCCGGGGTGGGCAAGGTGGCCGCAGCGGCCACGGCCGCGGTACTGGCCGAGCGCGTTGAGGCGATGATCATGGTCGGGACTGCTGGCGGCCTGGGGGAGCAGGTGAACCCAGGTGATGTGGTCGTTGCCACCGAGTTGCTCCAACACGACCTCGATGCCCGCCCGCTTTGGGATCGCTGGGTATCGCCCTCGGTTGGGATTTCGCGGATCCCAACCGATTCGGTGCTTACCGAGGCATTAGTCGCTGCTGCCCAAACGGTGTGCGCCGACCACCGGCCTGATCTGGCCACGTTAGGGCTGAGCTCACCGGTGGCACGCCAAGGACTGGTCATCTCCGGGGACATCTTCGTGGCCACCCTCGAAGGCTCACGAACTCTGCGCAGCGCCTTGCCAGACGCCTTGGCAGTCGAAATGGAGGGAGCAGCTCTGGCTCAGGTCTGCCACACCGCCGGGGTGCCTTTTGCCGTAGCCAGAACTGTTTCTGACCGCGCCGACCATGATGCGGCTCTGGATTTCGGGAAGTTCCTACACCAAGTGGCCGCGCCCTATGCCCACGATCTAGTGCTCGCCGCGTTGACCAGGCTGTAAATCGGTAGGGATCGGCGGTAGCTGCAGATTTCCGTCAGGGCTCAGCGGGTTCGTTGGGCTTGCGCAGTCAGCCATGATTAGACCGTGGATGTGATTCTTGCTGCCTTGGTCGCAGTGATTTCGCTGGTTGCTGCGTTGGCGGTTCGCCTGTCTCGCACCGACGAAATGTTTGCCGACATCACCCCAGGGGTGCTGCCGGCGCCTGGTCAGCCGGTCGTTCGAAGGGCGGTGCGCGGGCCCAAACCACCGATTGCGGTGCGGTTTGAGCCACCCGCGGGGGTCTCGCCGGGCTTGGCCGGCTTGGTGATCGATGGCCGCGTCGATCCGATCGAACTGTCGGCGACCTTGATTGACCTGGGCGCTCGCGGCTGGTTGACGCTGCATCCACTGACCACCGGTGACAAGCCCTCCGACTGGGAGATTCGGCAGACCAATCCGCTTCCAGTGGCCGTCCTCAGCCCAGCTGAGGGTGCCTTGTACAACGGGCTGTTCAATGCCGGGCCGGTGACCACACTTTCGGTGCTGCGCCAGCGATCCCTGGAACTCTCCCGCGCCGCCGATGCGCTACGCGATGACGCGTCCGCCCGCGGCTGGTTCCGCAGACTGCCAACGAATTTGGCCAGAAACGGCCTTGTTGCCCTACTCACCATCGCCTTCGTCACCTTCTTCTGGGTTGAACGACCGGTGATTGCGATTGGCGCTGTCATCGGCGCTATTGGCTGGGGGATTGTCACCCGTAAACTGGCAACCCCGCTCAGCGCCGAAGGCTATGCGATTCGCATTCAGTCACTGGGGTTCAAGCAGTATCTGGCCACCGCAGAAGCCGAGCAGATTAGGTTCGAGGTAGGCCTCAACCAGTTCAGCCGCTACTTGCCCTATGCCATGGTCTTTGGGGTGGTCGACCATTGGCGAAGCGTATTCGCCACTGCGTTGTCGAACGGGTTCGGCGACCAACTCGAGGGCCTGGATTGGCTGGTGCTGGACGCATCTTTGAACAATTTCTTGCTGCTCGACTTACTCACCGCAGACAGCGGCATCTTCGATAGCCTCACCACCGAGTTCGCCGATTTTGCAGACCTGCCGGGGATTGACGGCATTGCGGATTCGATTAGTGGCGCCTTTGACGGTTTCGACGGCTTTGACGGCTTTGACGGGTTCGGAGACTGATCGTTTCGGCTTCGCCTTCATCCTTCCGGACGACCTTCTTGGGCTTATTGGACGACGCGGATCTGGGTGGCGCCCGCCTAGCGTTGGTGCGGGTCAGGAGAGGGGTAGCGCCAGCACTACCGCGATCCTCACCTGAGCACCATTCCGAACCTGCGTTGACCTATCTAGCTTGGAGCTATGACCATGACCACGGCTTTACCGCAGCTTTCCGAAGCGATCGCCTCGGCACATTCACTGTCCAAGATCTACGGCACCGGAGAGGCCGAAGTACGCGCCCTCGATGGCGTGGACGTCAGCTTCACCTCCGGCTCGTTTACCGCAATCATGGGCCCGTCCGGATCCGGGAAGTCGACGCTCATGCATTGCCTGGCGGGCTTGGACCGACCCACCGCTGGCATTGTGATGGTCGGTGGACAAAACCTGTCCGCCCTCAACGACAAGGCGCTGACTAGACTGCGCCGCGACTCGATCGGCTTCATCTTCCAGTCCTTCAATTTGCTGCCGACGCTGACCGCTGAGCAGAACATCCTGCTTCCTCTGGATCTGGCCGGACGCCGACCAGACCGCCAGCTGTTCGATCGCCTAGTTGGCTCACTGCGGCTGACTGACCGACTGGCCCACCTGCCGTCCCAACTTTCGGGCGGGCAGCAACAGCGGGTGGCGATTGCCCGTGCTTTGATCACCTCGCCTGCAGTGGTGTTCGCCGACGAACCGACCGGTGCGCTGGACTCGCGCGCCAGCAATGATCTGCTTTCCTACCTGCGAAAGACCTGCAGCGAACTGGGCCAGACGATCGTGATGGTGACTCACGACGCGAATGCTGCGGCTTTCGCAGACCGCACGCTCGTGTTGAGCGACGGACGCATCGTTAACGACCTGATCAACCCAAGCTCGGAACAAATCCTGGCGGCAATGACGAAGCTGGGCGCCTGATGTTTCGCCAAGCTCTATCTGAAGTGCGTCGCCACCCAGGACGCTTCGTCTCCACTCTGCTCGCCATCGCCATCAGCGTGGCGTTTCTAGCTGGTTCTGCGGTGCTGGTGGCTACCGAGAGTCAAGCCCAAGGCAAGGCCATGAACGTGCCATTGGCTTCGGCCGATGTCATTGTCTCGATTCCAGAAGAAGCCGATCCCGCCGGAGTTGGGGCGGCGATCAGCAAGGTC
>DHWU01000054.1:10466-64448 GCA_002413345.1 Propionibacteriaceae bacterium UBA5174
TGCTTGATTTGGTGAACTTGCCCCCCGAACAGTTGCGCTGGGCCAAACTGACCGCCGGGCACTGGCCGAATACTGCCGATGAGGTGGTCCTCAGCGCTGGCGCAGCGAAGGCTTTGAACGCGCAGCTCAACGGACAGTTGCGCCTTGCTGCCAATCAACGGACCATGACCGTGGTCGGGCTGACTGATGAGCCAAGTGGAATGTTCTTGAAGACCGGCTATGTGGCAGATAGCTACTTCACCGATGGTGGATTGATCCTGACTTCTAGTGTTTGGACGGTCAAAGCCGCGCCTGGCACCCCGCTTCCATCGCTGGTAGACGCACTCAACACCGAACTGCACAAGATCAACCCTGGCATCAAGGTTCAACTGGGTCAGTCCTATCGGGACACCCAAGTAGCCAAGATGGCGAAAGACTTCGACATCTTCGCCAACGTCTTGTGGGGATTCGCCGCCATTTCGCTGGTGGTGGGCATGATCACCATCGCCAACACCTTCTCGATCACCTTGGCCCAGCGCCGACGCCAGATCGGCCTGTTGCGGGCCGTCGGAGCCTCCGGCGGGCAGGTGCGGCGCCGCTTCCTGATTGAGGCGATGCTGCTGGGACTGATCGGCTCCCTAATCGGGCTCACGTTGGGCATCGGCCTAGCCGCCGGAGTGACCGCTTGGACGCAATCCTTGTTCTGGGGGCTAGTGCTGCCTGCAGGCCAGTTGCTGATCGCGGTCGGCTTAGGTGTCTTGGCCACTGTGGTCGCGGCTTTTGTACCGATCTTCAAGGGCACGCGAGTGCTCCCTCTGGAAGCACTCCAACCGGCCCTAAGCACCTCTGACAAGCGCCGAGTGTCGATAGTTCGCTCAATTCTTTGTGGGTTATTGCTGCTTGCTGGTGCGGCCGTGGCTGCCTTGGCGGTCACTCGAAATGATCCATTCGCGCTGGGCTACGCAATCGGTGCTGGCATGTTGATTTCGGCCGGCGTGTTGTTCGGCGCCCCGCTGTTTGTGCCGGGCTTGCTGTGGCTGACCGGCAAACTGCTGCGTCCCTTCGGCGCGGTGCCGAGGCTGGCTGCTGACAATGCTGAACGCAATCCGCGTCGGGCTGCGGCCACAGCTACTGCGCTGATGTTGGCCATCGGGCTGATGGTCACTTTGCAGGTGGCCACGGCAAGCCTGCGGGCCACCGTGCTTGACGAACTTGAACAGCACTACCCGGTCGACCTCCAAGTGGCATGGGGCGGTTACGACGCTCCGGTCAGCATCCCCAGCGACGCCAGTGTTCGGTTAGCCAAGATTCCCGGCGTCAGTTCGTCGGTGTTGTTGTCAGGAGGCCACGCTACGGTCGATGGTGGCGTCGGGCTCAACGTGTTGGGCTACCAACCCCAGGTGGCTACCGTCACTGGGGTGAAGGCAGCACCCAGCGACGGTGAAGTGTTGGTGAACCCCTACTTCGCCGAAGATCTGGGCAAGACAATCACTGTCCGTGGTTCTGCAGGCAAACTGAAACTCAAAGTCGTGAGTTCTGAATTGATCGACTACGACCAACTGATGGTGAGCTCGACCAATCTGACAAAGATCACTACGCCCGTCTCGAACGCCGTCATGTGGCTTTCGGTGCCCGACCGTAGCCAAGCCACGAACGTCTGGGTGAACGCAACCGAGATCTCCGGACTTCAAGAACGAGTTAACGGTTCGGTTGCTCAGGCCGCAATGTATGAGCAGGTCTTGAACATACTGTTGGCCATCACCACCGGCCTGCTCGCGGTAGCGGTGTTGATTGCCCTGATCGGGGTCAGCAACACCTTGGGACTGTCAGTGCTGGAACGTACCCGGGAGTCTGCGTTGTTGCGAGCGTTAGGCCTGCAAGCCAGTTCGCTACGTTGGATGCTCACCATTGAGGCAATCCAAGTGACGCTGGTCGGCGTCGGCGTCGGCGTATTGGCCGGAAGCCTGTTCGGCTGGCTCGCCGTGACCGCTACCGGAAGGTCGGCTGGGTTTTCCCAGGTGACCTTCGCTGTAGATGTACCCCAGACGCTGGGCATGATCGGCATCGCCGTAGTCGCTGCAGCTCTGGCGTCGGTATTACCCGGCCGCCGAGCGGCCAAGGCAGTGCCTACGGAGGCATTGGCTGAGGTCTAGAACGATTCTGTGGGCTCAGCCAACTTGGGTTGAGCCCGCAGAATCTTTTCGTCTAACTGGAGAAGAACAACCCGGAGAAGCCGCCGCGGCGATTCTTTTGACCGTGACTTCCCCAAGCTGGGCCGTAACCCTGTTGAGGGCTGGCGTATTGCTGCGGATAAGCCTGCGGCGGCAACTGCGGCTGGCTTAGCCGGGCTTCCAGAGCCGTCAGATGCTCCAGTTCACCGAAGTCGAGAAAGACGCCCCGACAACCGTCACATTGTTCGATGTGGACGCCGTTGCGCTCGTAGGTGCGCATATTTCCTCGGCATTTGGGACAAAGCAGGGCGCCAGCTGCGGCGCCAGCGTTGTAGGGCTGATAGGGCGGTGGGTTCGTCGGCTCAGTCATGGACTCAAGTGTGCATGCGCCGACAAGCCTCGAGCAATGTATTGGCGGCTGCCTGGCTATCCGCCAAGCGCAACTGTTGCACGGCCCCGATCAGCACTGCGGCCCGGGACGGCAAGTCCAGCGCTGGCCACGGGTCTCCCGTGGCGGGCACGGCTGGTCCACCAGCTTCGCGGTAGGCATCCAATATCTCGAACCAGTCTGAATCTGGCAGCAGCCCCGCAGCCCAAAACCCGGCTGGGCGCGATAGATCCCAGGCCGGGTCACCAACGCCGAAGTCGTCCACGTCGAGCAGCTTCCAACTACTGCGCAGCGGAGTATGTCCAAGTTGACCTAGGTGAAAATCTCCATGCGCCGCAGTCACCTGGGCCGGTTCGGAGAGCTGTTCAGCAAGCTGTTCACCAAGCTCAACCAGCCACGTCAACTCCGGGCCTTGGGTGCGCAGATAGGCGATGGTGCGCGCCAACCTGGAATGCCCGCCCAACCTGGGGGGATCATCGGTGATCGGCATCTGGTGCAGTTTGGCCAACAGCTTGCCGACCGCGGCCCAGGGCGGGTGGTCAACGGTGGACAACACGGTGACTCGCGGCCAGATAGTGGCCAACCGTCCGCCAGGAGCATCGATTGGTGCGTAGATCAGGGGCTGGATCCAGAGCCGATCAATGTCGGGCCCGCCGATGCTGTGCAGCCGCCGAGTCAGTCGATCACGGTTGGTCTGGCGATGGTGAAGCTTCACAATCACGCCAGCACAGATGTAGACCTGCGAATGCTCCGGAGCAATCGGCCGGGTCGGCAGACCGCGGGTCACCAGTGGGACCACTGGTGTCGTCGAGCCGACGCGCGGATCCTGAACCGAGGCGACCTCACGGACCCATTCGGCTAGGGCGGCCGGCGGAGACCACGCGGCCACAAGGTTAGTCATCGGGCGCCCTCCCCAGTCGACTGCGCCATTCAGCCCACAACAGTAGCGCTGAGATCGGGAAATGGTGGTGTTGGGGCTACTGCCCACTGGTTCTCGGCTGCCTAGGCTGGTTTGGGTGAACACAAGCACTTTCGTCGAGCCGAGGAGCAGGCTCGCCATTCCACACAATCCGTTGACCGTCATCATCAGCCCGCTGGCCTGGCGCTCAGTGTTGTACTGCGCAATCTCGGTGGTCTACGGCTGGATCACCTTGCTGATCGGCATCTTCGGTTTCCCACTGTTTCCCTGGGTAAGTGATCTCACCACCCAGATTGAACGCCACCGCGTCGCGTTGATTGGCCAGACTCCGCTCCGAGCCGCTAACACGACCCCGCCGAGTTGGCGGGCCACCCTCGCTGGGGAGGGCAACGGCACCTTCGGCGTCTGGGCTGCGACCGGCGTGTTCGCCGTCGTCAACACTGTCCCTGGACTTGCGCTTTCTTGGCTGGTGTTGGGCGGCTTCTTTGCTGCGCGGTCCAGCCTCAATCTGCACACTCCCGGCTTCGAGATCTTTTTCAGCCTCGGCTGGATCTACCTGTGGCTGACCATCGGGCTGTACGTGGCCTGGGCACTTGCCGCTGCTCAGACCTATCTAGTGCAATCCACGCTGCGTCCGTATTCCGAGTTGAACCAGCAGGTCGCTGAACTGACCAACTCTCGAAGCGAACTGGTGGAGTTGTTCGAAGCCGAGCGGCGACGGATTGAACGGGACTTGCACGACGGTGCCCAACAGCATCTTGTGGTTTCGACGATTCACCTCGGCGAAGCTGTCTATTGGCTTGATCAGGCCCAGACTGGCAAGACCCGCGCCGCTGTCCTTGCGGCTCAAACGTCGATTGAGGACGCGCTTGCTTCACTCCGAAACACCATCTACGGGATTCATCCGCAAGTGCTGACTGATCGTGGCCTGGTCGCCGCGGCGCGTGAGTTGGCTTCTCGCCAGCCGGTGTCGACCGGGTTCATTGTGACTGGCAATGTCAGACCATTGCCCCGCCAGATCGAGGGTGCGGCGTACTACGTGACCGCCGAGGCGCTCACAAATGTGTCTCGACATTCGCGCGGATCACAGGCCCAGGTGCGCTTGGATTTCGATGACCGGCGGTTGCTGATTCAGGTTTCCGACAATGGCCTTGGCGGCGCCCGCAGCGTTCCCGGCCATGGAGTCAGCGGGCTAGCTGAACGAACCCGCGCGGCTGGCGGAACATTTGAGTTGACCAGTCCACCCGGGGGGCCGACCTTAGTCAGTGCGACCTTCCCCTACCATCAGTGACCATGAAGTTGGTGCTTGCCGATGATGCTGCTCTACTCCGAGCCGGTTTAGTTGGCTTGTTGGAACGTGCTGGGCACGAGGTGGTCGCCGAAGCCGTTGATGCACCCTCATTGGTTGCGTTGATCACCGATCTTGGCCGACGAGGTGAGTTGCCGGACCTTTTGATCACCGATGTGCGGATGCCGCCAGCAATGAGCGACGACGGTCTACGCGCTGCCGTCGAGATTCGCGCTCTTTTTCCGAACCTGCCAATTCTGGTGCTCAGCCAATACGTGGCCCCCGCCTACGCGTCGGTGTTGTTGGATACCGCGGCTCTGCCGGATGCCCCAGGCACCGGCTACCTGTTGAAGGAGCGGGTTGGTCGAGTGGGCGACTTCATGAAGTCACTGGACTTAGTTGCAGGTGGCGGCATGGTGATCGACTCCGAAGTGGTCCGGTCGCTCCTACAGTCACGCCGCGGTGATTTCAGACTGGAGCGCCTCACTCCTCGCGAGCACGAGGTGCTAGCCATGATGGCGGACGGATCCTCCAACTCGCAGATCGCTGAGGCTTTGGTGGTTAGCTCGGCGGCCGTCGCGAAGCATGTGGCAAATGTCTTTGCCAAGCTCGATTTGGGTCCTGACGAGGAGAATCGCCGCGTGCGGGCGGTGCTGGCGTATCTGAACCGAGCCAGCTAGGCGATCGCATCCCTGATACATCACTAGGGATGCGCCTTAGCTTGGCTCAACCACCCACCACCACTGAACCCGTTTCACCCAATACCGAACCGATTGAGCCGGCCGCAGCCAGTCGCTCGAAGGCGGCCACGGCCCGGCTGCGAAGCTCAACCTCGTCCAGGCCCTTCGCCTGGCCCCTAGCTGGACGTCCGCCGCGGAAGTCTTGGAGGTCGAAGTAGACCTGTTCCAGTACGTCCAGCACCTCAATCGGCCAATCGGTGGTGTCGTCTTGGTAGTGCTGGCCGAACAGCACCTCAAACTCTGCTCCGGAAATTCGTCCATCGGCCATCAATCGGATCAAGATCGCGTAGGCGGCGATTGGCTCGCCCCACGGCGCCCACCACCGCTCACTCATTGTCGAGGCCATTCTCCGACACTGCACTGCTGACCAAACCCTTGCCTAACACGATTGCCTCCTGTGCCCGCCAGCCGCCCTGGCCTGAGTGGACGCTGCCGCCGCGCAGTTGGCAACGCGACGGCAGCTAGGTGAATTGCATCGTGAGATCTGCGCCACGCCTATTGGCCAGATGGCCAATCCACCTGGCCAGATGGCCAATGATCCTGCCCTGGCTAGGACGAAAGGAAGCCCAAGTCGTGAGCCCTGGCCACCAGAGCCGTGCGGTTGCCAGCCTCCAATTTGCGCATCAGCGCGGCCAACTGAGCCTTCACCGTGGACGGCGAGACGAACAACTGATTCGCGATCTCGCGGTTAGTGAGTCCTTGCGCGACGGCGGTGAGTACTTCCAACTCACGATCATCCAGACTCGGCCGCTCGATCGCCGGTTGCGGTTCGGCCCAACGCAGCACCAGATTTGGGGTCACCACCGACAGCCCTTTGTAGGCGGCGCGCACGGCCTCGGCCAATGCGGCTGGCCGAGTGTTCTTCAGCAGAAAACCAACACCTCCGCTTGCGAAGATTGAGGCGATCACTTCGGCGTCATCGAAGGTAGTCAGCGCCACCACTTTGGTTCGGGGCGCGATCGTCATGATCTGCTTGGTTGCGGACACACCGTCGGTTCCGGGCATCCGAATGTCCATCAACACCACATCGGGTCCGTAACTGCGGACGGCCTGAACCGCCTCGGATCCATCAGCGCAGATACCCACCAATTCGAGATCTGGCGCGATCGCCAGGTATTCGGCAAGGGTCTGTCTGACCATCAGATCGTCGTCAACGATCAACACTCGAATGCGCGTCTGCGGCCCGCTGCTATTCAGCCTGATCGCCTCCCTTATCCTCAGCTTCAGTTGAAAGCGGCAGAGTGGCCCGAGTCACCCAATGCTCGCCGTCAAGCCCCGCGACCAACGTGCCACCAAATTCTGCCAGCCGTTGTGCCATGCCCCACACCCCGAAGTGCTGCGACCGGACTTCTTCCTCGTCAAAGGTTGCTGGGACGTTGCTGAAGGCTAGCTCGGCTTGAGCCAGGTTGATCCTGACCACGATCAGACAGGTGGAGCCAGCGGCGGCATGTTTGCTGATATTCGCAACAGCTTCCTCAGCCACAGCCGCCAGCACTGCAGACTGCGCAGCAGCGAGGCGATCGAGATCGCCCTCGACGACTGTCGAAACCACCAGGCCATCGCGTTCCAAGCCCTTTTTGGCATTGTCGAGAGTCTTCGCCAGGGAGGCGCGCTGGGCCACCAGCGCCGAAACTGGAACCTCCGGCTCGCGCAGCAGAGTCATCACCCAGCGCAACTCGTCCACCCCCTTGGCGGCTTCGGCACTTATCGTGGCCAAATCCTCATCGGTCACCAGTCCCCGCAGCCGGGCGCGTTCAGCGACCATCGTTACCCTGGTGAAGGATCTGGCTACGGTGTCGTGCAGCTCCCGCGCAACTGCCTGCCGTTGCAGCACCAACTCCGCAGCCCTGGACTGCCGATGCGCTTCTGAAACGGTGTGAAAAGCATTGCCGATCAGCCAGAGCACCCCGATCAATGCCCCCCACATGATCCAACCGAGCACCACGGTGGAGCTTGCACGTCCCGCCAGATAGGTCAGTCCACCCAGCAGCGCCGCGTAAACCACAGTCAGCACTGAGCGGGTGCGCAGTTGCCCACGCATTCCAGTGCCAAGGATCACGATCAGTGGGGAATATTCCCCCATGGTCTTCCACTCCAGCGGCACAACCAAATACAGCCCCAGCACCACGGCCAGCAAAAGCCCCGCCACTCGCGGCCAACGCGCGGATGCCCCGGCAGCAATGCAGGCGGCCAGGTCAAGGACTAACGCCGATAGCGGCTGGTTCGTACCGAAATTGATGAAGATCGCCAAACCGGCCAGGGACGCCGCCAGCAGTACCTCGATCCGTCCAGGCTGGACTAGGCCAGCCACCCAGGTCCGCAGCTTGTTCCCAGATGTTGCGGCCATCATCTCGGTCAACCTCCGTTTGGCGGCGGGACAAGTGATGCCGGGGGTAAGCACCGAACCGCCAGCCTGAACCTAGTCCAATTGGCCAGTTGGCTACGACTTGCCTGGCCAGGTGGCTAGATCTCAGTGTCCGGACGGCCAAAGTTGCGCCGCAGCACTCCCGCTACCGGTGCGACTTGGCCGAGCATGCAGCCATGAAGTTTCCGGCGAGCCTGATCGCCCTGCCACTAGCGGTGTTCTTCGTCATTGGCACCCTCAGCGTTACTGCCATCATCCAGCCCAAATCCGCACTCACGGGGGTGAACGACATCTGCGAGTTGATCCCGTGGTGGCCTGGCTGTCCCTGAGTCGCCACGCACCTCGCTGCGCCTGCGCCGCGGAGAGGGATTAGGCATACCTTGCGCACACTTTTTGGTGCCCGGAATTATTGGGATAAGGCCCAAAGTGCGCTTCAACTGATCATTGAATGGATTCAGTTTCCGGACCGAGCAATTCATCTCAAGTGAAGTTGTCCACAACTTTCGAAACTAATTGGTAATTGCACCAGAGACTGTTCTAGCATCTGTCGAACCACCGACTGATCGCCGACTAACCCCAGTCCGGCTAGGGAAGTGGTGGGGAGTAGCCATGGGCGAGAATCTGCCTAAAGCAGTCCGCACGCGCCGCGATCTGCGCTGGATCACGGCTGGTCTACTCGCCATATGTCTGGGGGGATTAGGGGCCGCGCTGCTCTATGCCAATCTGAGCAGCGCGGCTCCCGTAATAGTGGTCAAACACACCGTGTTTCGCGATCAGGTGATTACCGCCGACGATTTAGGAATCACCTCACTGGCAGCTCCTCCCGGGGTGGAGACCGTGCCGGTGTCACAGCTAGGGGACATCGTCGGCAAAGCAGCTCTCACAGATCTAGTTGAAGGCGGGCTGCTCAGCCCTCGGTCCTTCGGCGATCCTGTGGTGGCTGCTGGCGCCGTCCGGGTCGGGCTTCTGCTCGAACCCGGACGGCTGCCAAACTCCGCCTTACTCACTGGCACCGCCGTGAAACTGGTCCCAGTTGGGCGCGATGGCGGTGCGGCGCCTGGCGGCGACAGCATTCCGGCGATTCTCGCCTCGTTACCGCAAGTGCAGACCGACGGTTCCACTTTGGTTGACGTGACTGTTGCGGAGGCCTCCGGAGAGAGAGTCGCGCAGTTGGCCGCGGCTGGCCAACTCGCCCTCGTCCGACTTCCCACCGCACGACGATGAGCGTATTTCTCCTCACCAGCGCCACGCACGCACCTGGCGTGACCACGCTCGCCGTCGCCCTGGCCGCTCATGCAACCCACTCCACCCTGCTGATCGATGCCAATCGAGAGCCAGACCAGTCAACGCTGGCCGGCTACCTTCGCGGCACCGACCCCGATGGGCGAGATTTTGGCGCGCTGCTGCAGGCCTACCGGGAGCGGCGGCCTTTGGAGTCGGTGTTGAACTCACTGGTTCTACCGATGAGTGAACGCTGTGGCTTTCTGCCCGGTTTTGCGCACCCCGGAATGGTTTCGCTGTTTACGCCGGTATGGCCAGAACTCGGGGCGGTCTTGGAAGCGGATTCACGCACGGTGCTGGTCGATGCTGGTCGGATCAGTACCGCTGGACTGCCGACACCGCTGATTTCGGCCTGCAGCGCGGTCGCGGTCGTGACCCGCACCGCGCTGCCCGATTTGGCTGCCCTGCGGCTGTATCTACCCCAGGTGCTGGAGGCAGCTGGGCAAGAGCGCGTCGGCTTGGTATTGGTCGGCCCCGGGCGTCCCTACAACGGCAGCGAGATCCGGCGCCAGTTCGAAGTGCCCATTCTTGCCGAAATCGCTTGGCAGCCCGATGAGGCCGCCGTCTACTCCGCAGGTGCAGCACCTGGCCGGCGTCACTTGGCAAGCAGATATCTGCGCGACGTCGGTGACTTGGCCAGAGTGCTGGCCGAACGCGACACCGATCGACAGTCCCTGATCGGAGTCCGGCGATGAGTCGGTTGGCCGATCTCGGCCTGTTTGTGCAGGACCAGGAGTTCAAGCCCAGCCACACTCGCGAAGAGGTGACTCGCGCCACGTCCGCAGATCCGGAACTCGATTGGCCTTTGGTGGTAACTCTGCGCCGCAAGGCCTCAGAACTGATCACTCAAGCGTCCGCAGCGACCAATCCGCTTTCGGATGCTGATCGTCGGCTACTCGGCCGTTCGATCATTCGCCGAGTCGTCCGTGATTACGCCGAGACGCTATCGGCTACCGGCGAAGCACTCTGGCCGGTAGAAGTGGAGTACGCCTGCGCGCAGGCAGTAGAGAACGCGGTCTTCGGCTATGGCCGTCTGCAACCGCTCTTCGAAATACCTAACGCGGAGAACATCGAGATTCATGGCTATGACTCGGTGGTAGTCCAGTTCGGTGACGGCCACCGCGAGTCACGTCCCTCGGTGGCCGACAGTGACGACGAACTGGTTGAAGCAATTCGTTTTCTCGGCGAATCGGTCAGTCCGGCTCGCCCGTTCGACGATACCCATCCAATGCTTACCCTGGGCTGTTTGCGTATCTGGGTGACTAGCTCGGATGCAGGCGACCCAGCCGTGCTTCCCCTTCAGACTGGCTCCGCTTCCCCTCGCTCATGGCGCTACCCGCAGCGTCTATCGAGACCCGGTAACCGCGAAAGCCAACTCTCATCCTTAACTAAGAACTTCATCTCAACTTCTGTGGTTCGGCGTGTTGCGCGCGATCTTGTATGCAATAGTTGGCGCACAAACACCGGCTCCTCTCTCGACTACCGGCTTCTGGCCACCAGTCGTGCATGAGCCGGTTCTCTTGTCTTGAGGCGGATCGGTGAAGTACGCGAAGCCCCATCTGAACTACCAAGAGCAACTCAAGTTGCTGGCCTCACGCGGCATGGTGATCGGCGACGAGGCCGCTGCCGTCGCGGCATTGAAGCGAATCGGCTACTACCGACTGTCGGCCTACACCTACGTGTTTCGCCCGCCACTCGATCCCGATGATGTGACCACCGCCCGCCGCGAGGACACCTTCAGCCCGGGGACCACACTCACCGACGCAGTCGCCCTACACGACTTCGACCACCGCTTCCGCCGAACCTTGCTCGACGGCCTTCAGCAGGTGGAAGTCGGCATCAGGGTCAAAGTCTCCTACCGCCTGGGAATGAAGTCCCCCTTCGGTCATCTCAGCCAAGAACACCTTGACCCTTATCGGTGTGCTGCCCCTCAGACGAGGCCCACATCAACCTGTGGCACGGCCTTCGAAGCATGGGCCGAGGAATATCAAACACTTCAGCGCAAGGCGGCCAACGAGGACTACGTGAAGCACTTCGCCGAGCACTACGACGGCGAGATTCCCGTCTGGACAGCGTGCGAGTTCATGACCATGGGTTGCCTGCTCGGCCTGTACCACCTGATGACCAAGACCGACCGCAAGCGGATCGCCGAAGACCTCGGAGTGAAGGACCCGCAGGTGTTGGAGGGCTGGCTTCGAGCGCTGAACGTTGCCCGCAATCACTGTGCCCACAACTCGCGCATCTGGAACCGAAGCACTGTCTACCCTCCAGACAAGATCAACCCGCGCATCGTGGGCGGTGAGCTGCACCACTTGGCCAACGCCGACCCACACAAGGTGTACTTCCTGGCGGCGGTCATTGGCTACCTGTTGCGACAGGTTCACTCGGACACCCGCTGGCATTCGGACCTGAGAACCACCATGTCGAAGTTCCCTTCCAGCCAGGGGCTCACGCCACAGGACAGCATGGGGTTTGTGGAGGACTGGAAGACGCTAGCTCTGTGGCAGGTGCGGTGACCGTGAGCACCCCACCGCAACGACAGCGGGCCACCTCACGGCTGGGCTGCGCCCCCAACGCTTCGGGACGTGGCCGAGGGCACGTAGCATTGACCTGCGGCAGCCCCAGGGCAGCGCCTCTTGCGGCTTCCCGCACAAAGGACGAAGATGGATGTTTTCGAGAGGTGCCGTAACACATCAAGCTGCTGTCCCAGGCGAGATGCAGCCATATCGTGAGTCGGTCCGCTGGGTCCGAGTGGCGCTGTGGTTTGCTGGGGCATGGCGGAGATTCGACTGATGGCCAGCCTGGAGGAGTGGGCATAGTGACCGCATTGGCTACGCGAGAAGCGAACACGACTCTCGACGCGCGAGCGGAGCGGGTCATCAAGGACCTCAGACTCATCATCGAACTGAGGGACTGGGTCGATGAGCGCCTCACAGTCGCCCCTGACCTCTCTTCACTGCACCCCAACCTGACCGCAGCTGCCATCGAAAGCAACCGCGATGACCTGACGCGGTGGCGAGCGATGTTCACTGAGTCCCTTGAGGATTACCAGGAGTTGCTCGACATGTCTCCTGCCGAATGGGTGTCACTGCACAAGGCCGACATCGTCGGGCTAGAGGGCATGATCCGTCAGGCAACGTCTGGCATCATCGCCTGGGTCTAGGTACGCGCGAATCCTTTGTTGGTGACTGAGGGGGCTGTTCCACGGCGTTTGAGGTCACTTCGATCATCCGGTCAACGCCCTGCGGGGTGCGTTCCACGGCTCTCTTGACCTTCGGGCGCGCGCTCTTCAACTCCGGGGGTTCAGGTGTTCCCTCGGCGTTGAGCCCATCCGGCCCCACGCCGATCTTGCTGCCAGGCGCGATTGCCCACGTCACCATAGGTGTCAGTGCAAGCAGGCCGAAGAGAGCTAGGGCGACCGGGAGTCCGACTAACGGGCTCGGACTCTCCTTGATCTCGGTCCTGGACTCCTCAACCCCGGCCTTTGTGACCGTCGTGGTTGTGGTCGACTCCGGTGGGTAGCCTAGGTGGCAAGCCCACGTAACCCCCGCCGCGACGAACAGCAACGCTGCGAGCACTGCCAGCCCCCATGCAACGCGGAAGCGGAGCCTGGCCTGAAGCCGTTTCCAGTCATCTGCGGTCAGATCGGGGTCGAATGCCTTTGGTTTGGGGGCGGGTGATGTAGGTGCGGGGGCTTTCGGCGGTGCGGCCAGGACCGGCGTTGCAGCCGTTTCCTTGCGCGAGCCTTTGCCCATGCCACCTGCCCGTCTATTCAGAGTCCAAGAAGTCCAAGGAGGTCACCAACACGGAGTAGGCGTCGTTACGACGGCGCTTCTTGTGCTTCCGGCTGACTTTGCCGTCAGCGCCCCTCCGGGTGGTGGCTCGGATAACTTCGCGGTATGCCCTAGAGGCGTTGTCCGGGACGTGCCATTGGGGGCTGGTGCGAGGCAGGCAAAAGGTCAACTGCATGACGGTCACCTCGACCGCAGTTCTGATGCGGGCAGATGCGGGCCGCTGAGACTCTCCGACCTTTCGGTATCGCCTATGAGCATTCAACATTCGCTCGGCGCACCCGAGGGTTACCCGGTCACTAATCTCTGGAAGCCGGCCTTTCATGCGTGTTGCCTTTCGTGAATCAGGGTCTTTCCCGCACAGTGCGGTCACAGTAGCAGGCGTGTTACCACGAGCTGATGCTCTGCGCTGCATCGGAGATCGGGTTTGAGCCGTCCCGTTATACCTGGCTGTGCCCCCCGGACGCCGCTCACTAGCTAGCCCCAGCAAAGACCAAGGGGCAGGACGCGCCGAAGAAGCCGAATGCCCACACGGCTGGTTCAAAGCTCCATCTCCTCTCGGTCCACGGCAGGCGGCTGCTCTTGGTTGACACTTCTATCCTGCCGCAGGGTATTTTCGCGGATTTTCACCGGACTGTGGTCGGCGCGCCTCCACCAGGTGTTCGAGGTCGCTCTGCCGCGTGTCACAGTGATGACGAGGGCAGATCCCGCTAGCCTGAATCACAGGTTTATTCTTGATTTTCTCCGAACTTTGGAGGCCGTCATGGCGCAACGTCCCGTCAGGTTGATGACAAGTGAGGACTCCGAGGCCTTGGTCGCGCACTGCCCGCGACCTGCCTGCCGCAAGGAAGTGCGGCAGATCGTGGGGCGTGGAAGGCCCAAGACCTACTGCTCCGAAGAGTGCCGTCGTCTAGCCGAAGCCGAGTTGCGCAGGCTGGACCTCCGGTTGCGGCACTACTCCTCGGTGGTTGAACAGGTACGTATCGACATCGCCTCCTACCAGCGCAGCGGTGCAGATCGGGATGGCGCTGACCCTCGCGGAGAACTGCGGCTGGCCGAAGACGCTCTCGCGCGCGCCGAGAGCGCGTTGGAGTTCCTGGAGGGCGACGAGAGCCCGACCGTTCGGGCACTGAGGCGACTCTGTGAGACCGTTCAACCGGTCGTACGCGGTCCTGCGCGCGAGGCAGGCTAGCGGTAGCGAGTGCATTGTGGAGCTTTCTGCAGTGTGATCCAGATGTGTGCGCGCGGGGCGCTTCAGGCTTCGGTCTCACCGGGCGATAGGCCCCTGGGCCGATTGGGTGCCTGTTGAATAGCGCTTCACCAAATCTCTTCGCCACGCAACCCGACGGTTTCCCCTTCAGGTTGCGCCGTGCCGCCGGGCCAGCGAGGTAGCGTGCCACTCATGAGCGCACCCTCCGGGTCCGTCGCGGTCCAACGCACCAGGCAAGAGTCTGGTGAGCTGACCGCTTGGATGGAGAAGTACAGCCGTGGGCTCTTCGAGGCGGCAGCTGGGATCTCCAAACTGTCCACCTCCAAGCCTGACCCAGACCGACAGGGCATCGACATCCTGGTGGGCTACCGCACGACAAGCCTGGCGGTGCAGTTGAAGTCCACCTACTCCCGCAAGTTCAACCGCAAGGGGCAGTTCCAGTTCCCGGTTGAGCAGAGTTGGGTGGACTCCTGGCAAGGGCTCACCATTCCTCCACGGATGGTCGTCTACCTGCTTGGCCCAGACCCGGAAGAGTGGTGCGAACCACGCACAGATGGCGAGCTGCATCGGACAAAGGCTTACTGGGCGACCTTGGACCGATCCGTGTCGGTACCGAGCGTCACAATCGACCGAAAGAACAGGTTCACACCGGATACGCTCACCGCGTGGGGCGCCGAAATTGAGGCCGGAATGGGGGTGCGTCATGAGTGAGACAACCCACGACGACCTCGTTGCCTACCTGGAGCGAGCAGGCTGGACCCAGGACCCACCTGGCGCGTATGGCTCGCTGTGGAGGATCGGGCAATCCGAGCCGGTAGGAATCACCCACTCTCTCGACAGCGCCTCGCCCGACTGGACCGACACCATTGGCCGGATCGCCCGCGCTGCGCACCGCTCATTCCCGGAAGTTCACCACGACCTTCAGATGCTCTGGCGCGATGAGATCGAGTTCGCGGCGACAGGGGTCGACGGAGGCATCGGGCTTGACGCCGGGGCAGCGTTGTTCGAGATGGCTCGGCGGGCCGTTTGGAACACGACAGCTGCCGCGTTCAGCCCTAGAGCGGCATTCCGAGGCAGCTACCCAAAGCCGACCCGCCAGGTTGTGGAAAGGGTGACGTTCGGGCACACCAAGGTGGGCTCTTACGCCGTGCCGGTCAGATACCCCGAGGACCGCACGCTGACTGATGAAGCTAGCGACGCCGCCGACATGATCGAGGAAGTTCCCGAGAACAGCGAGTCGCTTCAACGGCGCGCAAGCCGCACGTTGATGCAGGCCCTGGTGTTCGTGTCGTCCGAGATTGTGGAGCCCGCCAGGGAGCCGTCACACCAGGTGCTCCTTGCCGGGGTGCATGCGGGTGTGACGTTGGAACTGGTTACCGCGTTGCGCGACTTCCTGAAGCACGATGACGGGCTTGGCTCGCTCCGCAGCTCTGCACACTGGGCAGCCCTCATCCGCGAGCCAAACGTGAAGCCAAGTGTCGTCATTGAAGGGGAGGCCACCCCAGTTCTTCAGATGGCCCGCGACGGGCTGGCCAAGATGCGTCCCGAGGATCGAGAGGTCATCGCCGGTCCGCTTGTCGGAGTTGTGAACGTCGACCCGGATGCTGATCGGACTGCGGGTGTTCCTGCTGTCGTTCAAATCCAGACCATCCGCCACGGCCGATCCTGCAAGGTTCAGGTCAAGACCTTCGCCGACCAGTGGCACTCGATCAGCGAGTGGCTGCACAGTGGCGAAGTGGTCGTGGCCAGCGGGTCGGTCATCACAGCGGGCGGCATGCTCATGATGCGGGACCCGTCGCGCCTCAACCCGATTGGCCAGGTGATCCTCCCTGGCACCGAGTGATACTGCGGCCGTGAGCAACGCCCCACGGGTCCGCGTTGCGGTGGTTCACGGCGGCGACAACGACTCCCTCAACCTTATTGAGGCCCTGAAAGAGCTGTCTGGTATCGACCTGCACGTCACGGACGGGAAGCACTGCGGGACGGCCATCGCTCGGTCGTCGTTGCAGGACGAGTGCGAAATCCTGATGATCTGCGGCCACGGGTACCGCGACGGCCAGAGGTGGTGCATGGGCGGGTTCGAGCGTGGCTGGCTCACCCCAGCTCACTTCCCCCAGCCGTTTCCGGCCAAGCTGGTCGTGTTCGACGCGTGTGGCGTGACCGATGAGCTGCTGAGGGACTGGCAGCAGAGCGGATACCTCGCCGCTGAGACCGTGGTGGCGTACGGTGGCGGACAACGCGCGAAGGAAGCGTCCCCCACGGTTCGGCCCAAGCAGAACCTCGTTGTCGTCCGCCTGCTCGATAGCGACGAGGTGGACGCCGCCAACTGCTCGGCGAGCGTCCTACGCAGGCTACTCAAAGACTGCATCGAGGAAGAGCGGTCGAATCGCTCCGTGTACCGCTTGTTCCCCGAAGAGCCGCCCGCGTGACCTGTCAGCGCTGCACCAGCGAAACCCCTTCTGTGGTCAGCTTGACGACCTCAAACCCGGGCAACTGCTGACCGATGGTTTGCTCGATGGCGGGCAGCTGTTCAGCGCCGACGAAGCCAGGGAAGAAGCAGGTGTACTCGGGCTTCCGCAGCGATCCCGTATTGCCAGCTTCCACCGTGTCGGGGTGCGCGCCGAACACCTGGGCAACCTGGTCGCGGACGTGGATGGCGATGGCAACGACCTTGTTCTCCACGCGAACGGCCGAGACGCCAACGCCGATGATTCCGGCGACCATCAAGGTGGCGAACAAGCCCATGGCTGCGCCGGACCGGGCCAACGTCGAGATGATCGCGCCCACCCATCCGACGAGCAGCGCACCCCACGTGACCTTGGCGGCGAGACCGGCGAACGCGGCCATGAGGTAGTCGCCGTAGCGGAACACGGTGAACGGGTAGCGGGTGGCGAACTTGGACACCGAGATGATGGCGACCAGTGACCCAATGACCGCGAAGGCCGCAGCGATACCGATGTTCGGATTGGTCACGTTGAGCTGGTTGAACCACGGCATGTAGACCCAGAAGATCGACGCCAGGAACAAGACAGCAGCGACGATCTTGCGCCCAGAACGTCTCGGGTCAGAGACCACCGCAGCTCCGGCGTATGCGCCGACCGCACCACCCACGAAAGCCCTCAGATTATCCCCCACGACAGCAATCCCCTCTACTTCTTGCCGCGTTAGTGCGGCGTGGTTAGCCTAGCTAGCGCGGTGGTTTGTGACCACCTATTGCGTCAGGGTTGAGATATGCCAGTCGCTCCTCATCACCTCGACCTTGCCCAGCGAAGGAGAGCGGAGATGTTCAGGAAGCTGATGGGGCAGAAGATCGCCGCTCGTCGCAAAGCTCAACGGTGGTCCCAGGAGGGACTCGCCGAGCAAGCGGGCTGGAGCAGACAGCAGCTCTCCCGGGTCGAACTCGGTACCTCTTCGATTGCCGCCGACCGGCTGCTGGCGCTGGCCGACGTGCTTGAGTGTGAAGTTGCCGACCTGGTGCCGACCCGCGAAGAGGTGCAGCGGCGCCTCGCTTCGGAGAAGTAGGGCTGACTGACCCGAACTGTCAGGACCACCTGGGATGGTGCTGCCTCTGGAGGTGATGACGGTGAGCGCATTCGCGAAGCGGGTCTTGGAGACCGCTGCAGGCGGCGTTCTGCTGCTGATCGTGGCCCCGTACTTCAATACGCCCGACGCGGTGTCTCGGTCGTGGGCGTGGTTGACCACCCCACTAGTCGCGCTTGGGGCCGGACTACAAGGGCTTTGGGTGACATCCGCTGTGTTCGCGGGAGTGGCGCTTCTGCTGGGGCTGCTCAACTGGGCGAACTACGCCCGCTTTTCGAACGCCCTGGCCACCTACTCAGGCACGGTGGATTGGGTCGTGAAGGCACTGGGCGTTGTTGCTGCGACCTTGGCCTACACCGCGTTCACTATGGCGGTGTGCGCTGAGGTTGGGCCGGTCGGCCTACTCGTAGCCATTCCTGGGATTGCCATCGCCTGGAAGGCCCTACGCCGGGCGATCTGGCGCCTTCAGAACCCCCTGTACTAGCGCGGCCTCGTCGTCGTACACCTGGACTGGCAGACGACTCCGAAAGCGCTGCGGTGAACTTCTACATCTTGAACGGCTGGCACTACCGGTCTGCCACGGCTGCGGTCGCGAGCCTGATCGACGGCTACACCAACATCCTCGACGGAGATGAGCAGGCGGCACTGATCGCCCGCTACGAAGCCGCAGTCCGTTTCGCCAGCGGCCTCCAAATGGACCACCTCCTCCAAGCCACACCAGGCACCGAACTGTCCGGCTACGAGTTGGAGACCCTCGATCTGGACAAACACTGCACGCCTGCCTGCGAGGTGTGGCAATCGCCCGTGGCCCTGGTCCTAGTGCGCACCGATTACGAGCCGTTCACCGAGCAGCCAGCACCCGACGGCAATGTGGTGTGGATCAATCCGGCGACAGAGCTGACGCTGCTACAGACGCTCGCCAGTGCGGGTGTGATCAAGTTCAGAGTGGGTTGACACCCAACGGTCAGCGCGGCGATCATCGCCCTCTGTGATGCGTTCGGAGTGGCACGGTTCGACAGCTACGAGGGATGACTCGGTGCGTTTCAGTCGTCGGTAATGACGAGCTTGACGTATAGGTCCTGCCCATTCTGGTAGGCCCACTTCTCGAAGTGGTGGAGATGATGCATGACCACCCCGGGGCTGACGCCGTTCCGCTGGGCGAAGTCAACCACGCCTGCCTTCGACTTGATGGCGTACAACTCGTCTCTCGCAGACGACGGAATGAGCCACTCGGCCGCAAAGTCGTTGGCCTCGTTTTCGCGCGCCACCTCGGCAGGATTGGCCATGTTGTGGTCTTCCACGAACAGCGTGTGGGGGTGGCGTAGGACGTGGCAGATTTCGTGGAACAGGGTGAACCAGAGCACACCGTCGTTCTTGCCCCGAACACTCAGGACGATGACAGGGCGGCCGTCGTCCCAGAACGTGGCGCCGTAGGCCCGGCAGCCGGTGATCTCGGGCTGGACCACGACCTGTACTCCGACTTCGGCCAGGCGTCCAGCGAATGCCTCGGGAGCGTCCCGGAAGCTGCGCGACATCGCCCGGATCTCGGGCAGAGCAGCTTCTAAGGCGGCAGCATCGAACGGCACCGTGACTGGTTCCTCCTGTGCCGATAGGTGGGCTAGTCGCAGCCAAGTCGCGAGGCTCGCCGTCTCCGCGTCCAAAGCTTGCGACTTGAGGAAGCTCGCCTGAGGCATGAGATTTGCCGGAACCAGTGCATCGGCCGAACCAATGTCGAAGAACGACATTAACTGCACCATGAGATGACCAGGCTTGCGCCTGTCTCCGAGGATCACGCCGTTGTCCCGGAGGTACTTGATGCTTGCCTTGAACCGCTCCAGGAGATCCGTGTCGGCAGCGAGCGCGTGCTCAAGACCGAGCCGTTCGATGTCGGAGCGGTATTGGGCTTCAAGAGCCAGCCAGCGCGCAGCGGGCACGTGAGTCACTAGGTCCAGTTTTGTGGCGAAATCAGGTGTGACGGGTGCACCCGCGATGACCACGGTGATGTGCTTGCGGGAGACGCCGGTGCGCCGAGCCAGTTCGGCACGGGTCATGTCGTTGTCATCAAGCCACTCCGCGATGAACTCGCCGGTAGGTACGGCGTAGTCCGTCTTGCTTGTTGCCATGGTTCTCCCCTCCTTCTCAGTGCTTGTAGCAGTTGCCCATGCACCTCACACGCCAGCCGGGTTCACCGGTGGCCGTGACGATGCTCTGGACGATCATGGTTGCCCCGGCATCCAGATGTGCCCCCAGACAGCCGGGCCAGTCGTGGTCGATGGCGTGCCAGGAACCGGGACCCTGGCGGAGCGTCGCCTCGTCCGGCGACGACTCTAATTCCTTGACCCGACGAGCCAACTTCTTGGCTCCGGCCTTCCCGAACTTGCAGGTTGCCAGTCGCATCTGTTCGCACAGTCCCCTGAAGTTCTCATCCTCGTATTCGATGGCGTAGCTCATAGGGCCACCGCGTTACCTGACAGGTAACACTCTGCCATGCTCAACTGACAGAAGTGGGAGATTGTTCCAAGAATCCGCTGTGAGAGCGCAGGAGGACTCGTTCGGACTGCATCCATCAACCCGCTGTACCTCCGAACGATCTTGACTCCAGGGTGGGTGAGATTCTGTTCTGGAGCCTATTGCTTCGCCGTGACAGATCAGGTCACTTGTTGGCACCTGGCTGAGCGTTCTTCCCGGCTAGATACTCGCGGAACCCGAGCCGTTGTAGGAGCTTCACCAGGCTGGCGTGATCCTGGTTCTTGAGCAGGGTGTCGGTGAACTCGACATTCGCCTCATGCCCGGTGAGCACCGCCGCGAGGAACTCCGTGATCACCTTGAGGTCTTGGTAGAAGTCCTCGTTAGTGTTGTTCTGTGCGGTCTCGACCAGCGCAGCGTTGTTCTTCGTGGTCCGTAGGACGTTGTCCAACTGGATGATGAGGTCACCCTCGGTAAGGCTGGTTCCGGCGAACAGTTCGTTGATTGCGTCCAGGATCTCGCTCCACTGGGCATTCTCTGGGTTGTGGAGTTCCCCGCCGCCGACCGCGATGAGCGGGGCGAGCGGTGAGGCTTCTCCGGTGTCCAGGTCCAGCTTCTGGGCGGCTCCCTTGCTGACTTTGTAGTGCGTCATCACGATGCCGGGCAGGCTCACATGGTCCTGATCGTCGTCGGTGAGTGAATCGAGCGCGGCAGACAGCGCCTTGTAGAAGATGTTGCGCTTCTCCAGCTCCGGGTTCTCGAAGTCGAAGATTTGGGACAGGAACTCGTAGGCCCGGACGTACGCGTCGAGATCGGTGCGGAACAGGGTCAGGCGATCCAGCTCCTCCTTGTCGTCGGCCTTCTTCGCCTTTGCCTTGGCATCGTTGAAGGCGTGCCAGGCAGGGGAGACCGCGCCGGAGAGCTTGCCGTTAGAGCCTTCCCGGAACGCTTTGGCCGCCGCCTCCACATCCGCTAGGTCGTACAGGCCCGCCTGGTCCAGCTTGGCTGCGATCTGGTGGACGAGGTTGGGATCGGTCGTGGCGACCATCGTGGCGCCCTCGTAATAGGGCTTGAACGACTCCAGGATCTCTGCGGGGTCGTTCACGAAGTCGAGCACGTACGTCCGGTCCTTGCCTGGCCAGGTGCGGTTAAGGCGCGAGAGGGTCTGGACGGCCATCACCCCGGCGAGTCGTTTGTCGACGTACATCGCGGTGAGCAGCGGCTGGTCGAACCCGACCTGGTACTTGTTCGCGACGATCAGCACCTGGAACTCGGGGCCGTTGAAGGCCACGTCCAGCTTGCGGCCTTTGGCGCCGGGGTTCAGCGAAGTCTCGGTGACAGGTTTGGGGTGGGTCTCGGGGTCGTCAACGGCTCCCGAGAAGGCCACCAGCGCTGCGAGGTCGTCGTAGCCCTTGTCCTCGATGTACTTGTTGAGGGCTGCGTGGTAGCGGACAGCTTCCTTGCGTGAGCCAGTCACGACCATCGCCTTCGCCGAGCCGCCGAGCAAACCCGAGACGTTGGTGCGGAAGTGCTCGACAATGATCTGGACCTTCTGAGAGATGTTGTGCGGGTGTAGGCGGACCCAGCGCATCACCGACTTCATCGCCTGTGATTTGTCGACCTTGTCGGAGTCGTAGTCCTCGCCGTTGTGAGCGACCTTGAACGCCACCTTGTACGGGGTGTAGTTCACCAGCACGTCAAGGATGAACTTCTCCTCGATGGCCTGCCGCATCGTGTAGACGTGGAACGATTCGGGCTTGTCTTCGTCATTGAGCCGTCCGAACAGCTCCATCGTCTTCGGCTTCGGGGTCGCGGTGAACGCGAGGAACGAGATGTTCGGGGTGGTTGCCCGTTGGGTCATCTCGGCCGCCAGGATCGACTCTGCGTCCACCTCTCCACCGTCGTCCAGGTCGGCCTGCTCCTCGGGGCTGAGCACCTTCCGCAGCGTGGCAGCAGCATTCCCCGTCTGGGAGGAGTGAGCCTCATCGGCAATGACCGCGAACCGCCCGCCGAGGTTCTCGGCAGCCTCACGAAGGTGCGCCAAGGCGAACGGTGCGGTCTGGATGGTGACCACGATGATCGGGGTCTTCGCCGCGATGGCCTCGGTCAGTTCCTTCGACTTCGACCCGGCCTCGCTGGTGATCGACTTCACCTGGCCGGTCTTGTGATCTAGCTGGACGATGGCCTTGCCCATCTGGTCGTCCAGGACGGTCCGGTCGGTGACGATGATGACCGAGTCGAACATCTTCTTGTTGTTGGCGTCGTGGAGCGCGGCGAGCCGGTGCGCGGTCCACACGATGGTGTCGGTCTTGCCCGATCCAGCCGAGTGCTCGATGAGGTAGCGCTGGCCGACACCCTTGGCGAAGGCATCTGCGACCACGGCTTCGACCGCCGCCAGCTGGTGGTAGCGCGGGAACCGGATCGAGACGCTTCGCTTCGTCTTGCCCGTCACGGGGTCGATGGACTCGTCTCGGCGGACCAGCATGTACTTGGTGAGGATCTTCAGCCACTGGTCCCGCTCCAGCACCTGGGTCCAGAAGTAGGCAGTGTCCGAGCCATCGGGGTTGACCGGGTTGCCCTTCTTACCGTCGTTGCCCTTGTTGAACGGCAGGAACGTCGTCTTGGAGCCATCAAGCTTGGTGGTCATGGACACCACGGTGTTCGTCACCACGAAGTACACCAGTGCCCGCTTGCCGAAGGTCAGCAGCGGTTCCTCCTGGTTCGTGCCAGGGTCGGTGGGCAGGCGTGAAGCGGCGTACTGCACCTCGCCGTGCCGGGCGGACTGGGTGAACTCGGTCTTGAGTTCGATGGTGGCCACGGGCAGGCCGTTGAGGAACAGCACGAGGTCGATGGAGCGGTTCGGCCGCGCGGTCGAGTAGTGGACCTGGCGCATGACACGAAGGCGGTTGGCTGCGTAGTGCTTCACGACGGTCGGGTTGAGCGACTCGGTCGGCTTGGCCTGGGCCATCTTGAACTTCGCCGCGAGGTGCGCGAAGCCGTCGTGGATGACGTTCAGGGTGCCGCCACCAGAACTCATGGCGGTACCCAGCTTTGTGGTGAGGGTCGTGAGCAGCGCCGCCTTCGCCTTCTCGTGCTGCGCCGGGGTGTCGGTCGGCCGCACCACCTTCGCCCACTGGTCCGGCTGGGTCTCCTCCAGCCACGCGAACACGTCCTCGGGGAACAGCGCCAGTTGGCGGTCGTAGCCCTTATCGGTGGGCGAGTACAGCCAGCCGTTCGCGGCAAGATGCGCGGCGATCTCGTCTTCGAGCGCCTTCTCGTTGTGCGCGTCCGTCACGACGCCTCCTTGATTTCCTGGCCGGTACGGGGGTCGATGCGGCCAGTGATGGCAGCGGAGATGAGGGCGGCGCGGCGCTCCAGCATGAGCGCGATGGACTCGTTGGCGGCCTCGATCATGGTGTCCATGCGAGCAGTCGAGGAGTCGAGGCGGTCCGCAATCTCAACTTGCTCGTCGTGGGGCGGGTAGGGGAACGGCTCGTTGAAGTAGGCGCCCTCGTCGAGGTTCTGGATACCGGTTGTCTGTTTGACCGAGCGCTGCGTGAGTCGGTGGGTGTAACTCGCCGCGTGTGCGTACAGCCAGTATCGGGCCACCTGCTCAGGCTTGACCCGGACCCTGCTGACGAAGTTCGAGCAGACCGCTGGCCCGCTCCCCTCATACATGACCACGAAGCCCACAGGATTTCGTGCAGTTCCGCCCGATTTCTCCAGGAGGAGGTCGCCATCACAAAGACCGCGTCCACGAAGGTCGCGCGATTCCACCGAGCGCATCGTGATGTCGAGGTCGTGCACGCGAAGCCTTGGACGGTCGAAGTCCGCGACGCGAACGCATCTCACGTCCGTTCCGTCGCCGCTCGGCTCGTCACCCCACACTCCCGACTTGGATGATGCGACCGAGTTCTTGAGCCGATGGACGCCCCAATGAGATGGCACCGACCCCAGCCACCTCACCCCCGAGTCCCGCATAGTTGTCTGCCTGACGCCCTTGGTCACGAGTCGCCAAATCATGGAGGACCGTCTTTCCTCCAGTAGCCGAACGAGTTCGCGCTGTTCCGCCACGAGTGCGTCGATCTGGGCGGTCTCGCGGTCGAGGAAGTCCGCGATGCCAGTTTGCTCTTTGCGCGCCACCACTCGTAGCGGGAATCTTCGAATGTCCGTCTGGCGAAGCCCGACCCGCGTCACCCCGGAGGCTCGCACCCCCCAGAGGCCCGCCGCTTCCTGGGAGGCCAGCCACCAGTAGAGGTATCGCGGGTCAATTTCCGTAACTATCGGCCGCGCCACGGCGAGGTGATAGCCGCAGACAAAGTCCTCCGCTGTCCCGCTCACGAAAGCAGCAACCCCAATGTCATCGGCCGTCTCGGAGTCCTTAGTGAACACGGTGTCGCCAACGCAGAGCCGGAACTGCCGAATCTCGGCGGCTGTCGCGGTGGCCTCCATCAGGTCCAGCCCGGGGTAGACCTCAGAGTTTTTGTACACGTCCGTGTAGTTGCAGAGTCTGACGGTTTGCTCGCCCTCAACGGTGAGCTTGTCGACCGTGCTCACTGTCACCCTCGCCACCGAGAACAGTGGTCGAGTGGTCAGGATGTTACTTGAGGTCACGCCTTCACCTCGGCGAACAGGGCTTCAATGCGGCCGATCACGGCCTGCACGTCCGCGTCGATGGTCTCCAGCGGCCTGGGTGGGACGTAGCGGTAGAAGACTCGGGTGAACGGGATCTCGTACCCGATCTTCGTGCTGCTCTTGTCCAGCCAGGCGTCGGGCACCCAGGGCACGACCTCGCGCTCAAAGTAGGCGTCGATGTCCTCGGTGAGCGGTACGTTCTCGCGGTCACGTAGGGATGGATCGGGGACTGGATGGCCCTTGACCGTGACCAGTTCACCCTCGGTGCCCGACTCCGCGAAGGTGCCGAGGATGGCCTTGCGGACGTTCGGTAGCAGGCCCATGACTCCGGCCGACTTCATCGCGGCGTCAAGCGCTTCGTTGAAGGAGGCCGCCGAGGTCCAGGTGGTGCTCTCCGGGAGCGCGAGGAGCCCCGTGCGGATGTTGGCGCGCAGGCCCTTCTCCATGCTCTTGACGGCGCGCTGCTCCATAGCGGTCTCGATGCGTTCGGCGTCGACCGAGAACACCTGTCGGAGAGGCTGCTCCACGGTGATGGTGCGGTAACCGAATTCGTCGTTCGCCATGACGCGAGAGAACTCTGCGTCGGCGTCCTCGAACTCGCCATGCAGCTGGATCACACGGTCGATGTCGCCGCCGCTGAGCATCCGCCGTTTGGCGCCCAGGGATTTCGGCATCTTGACCCACATGCCGCTGGCGTCGATCAGCTGGACCGTGCCCTTGCGCTCGGGGTCCTTGCGGTTGGTGAGCAGCCAGATGTAAGTCGAGATGCCGGTGTTGTAGAACATGTCGGTCGGCAAGCCGATGATGGCCTCCACCAGGTCGTTGGTGAGCAGCCAGCGTCGGATCTCTGACGGGCCCGACTCGGCGCCACCTGTGAACAGCGGGGAGCCGTTGAGGACGATTGCCGCTCGTGCTCCGCCTTGATCGGCCGGTCGCATCTTCGAGACCAGGTGCTGCAGGAACAGCATCGCCCCGTCATTGACTGGGGGCAGTCCGGCGGCGAATCGACCGTCGTGGCCGTCGCGTTCACGCTCGTCCTCAACAGCCTTGCGCTGGCCTTTCCAGTCCACGCCGAAGGGAGGGTTCGCCAGGCAGTAGGTGAAGGTTCGTCCACGATGCCCGTCGCGCAGGAGGGTGTCGTCGCGGATCAAGTTGTGCACGTCCTGGCCCTTGATGAGCATGTCAGCCTTGGCAATGGCATACGTCTCGGGATTGCGCTCCTGACCGGCCAGGGTGAGCCGGACGCCGGGGTTGTGCTCCCGGACCCATTCCTCGGCCACGCTCAGCATTCCACCGGTGCCGCAGGTCGGGTCGTACACCTGGCGGAGCGCGTGAGGGTTCGACAGTGCCTCGTCGTCGGAGGTGAACAGCAGGCCGACCATGAGTCGGATGACCTCGCGGGGAGTGAAGTATTCCCCAGCGGTCTCCTTGGAGGACTCCATGAACCGGCGGATCAGTTCCTCGAACAGTTGCCCCATCTCTATGTTGGAGACCCGGTCAGGGTGGACATCGAGACCAGCCTTGAACCCCGGTCTGCCAGGGAGGAACTTCTCAAGGATGAGCGCGAGCAGATCGTGGGTGTCCAGTTCGTCAATGATCTCGTGCATCTTGAACAGGGTGAAGATTTCGCGGGTCTCCGGGTCGAAGCCGTCGATGTAGTCCTTCAAGTTGCTGGCGATCTGGGCCGGATCACCCAGCTCGGTCAGGCTGTATCGGGAGGTGTTGTAGAAGCTGACGCCGGACGCCTTAGTGAGTAGCTGCTCCATCACCAGCGGCGAGCGGCCTTCAACCTTCGGAAGCGCGTTCAGGACGTTCTGCTTGGTGGGCGCAAGCACTGCATCGAGCCGGGCGAGAACCGTAAACGGAAGGATGACTTTGCCGTACTCCTTGGGTTTGAACGGGCCTCGCAAGAGGTCGGCGATACTCCAAACAAATGCGGCGCTCGGCGCTGTCACGTCGTTCCTTTCCGAAGGTCCGCTCTCACCGTAGAGGTGCCTCCCGACATCTCGGACGCGCGACACCCCGATTTGTTGGTAGTTACCTCAGCCTGGCCAGGCTGGCTTCTCCAGCCCGAGTGCCGCTGTCAGCCGCCCTATGTCAGCCAGTCTCATTGGGACCGTGCCGTTCAGGAGACGCCCCAGCCTGGTTCGATCCATCTTCGCCCGACCGGCCAGCCATTTCTGAGTTCGATGCTCCTTCGCTAGATAGACACCGACGTGGCATGCAAAACGGTGCTGAATCTCGGCGGCGGCACAGAGCGCTACTTCGTCGGCCGTGTTCGCGTGGGGCCGAAACGCCACGCTTGGGTTCTTCCCAAAGAGCGTGGGGATGACACAGAACTCGCGAGGGACATAGGCGGGTCCGTTCGGCACAAGCCCATGCTGATATCTCTCGGGTGCCGCGTCTGCCACCAGCGCCGGGACACGCCGCGTGCGCGTACGGTACGCGCACAAGCGCGCACGGTGCCAGCATCTTGGGGCCGCCGTAGACCGGTTTTGCGTGAGAGATGAACTACGCGCGCTTATGCGGGGGCCACAACGCACGGTTGAGGCCGACTTCGAGGTTGGCGATGGTTCGGCTGTCGGGCCAGGAGCGTCCGGCCAGGAGGTCGGAGAGGGCCGAGTAGTCCACGTCCGCTTTGGTGGCAACCGTCCGCTGGCTCAAGGTCCCCATCGCCGCGAGCACCCGCACGGCGAGCAGGCGGACCTTCTCAGCGGCGGGGTCGGTACAAACCGCGTTCGGCCAGTCGTCACACAGACTGGCTGGCGATGGCCGCTTGGGTCGGGGCATGACCTGACAGTAGGGCAGAAGCCCGAGAATCCTCCGCAGCCACAACCGGCGTGTTGGTTTCTCCCAACAGCTTCTGACGCTCATAATGTCAGGGCCTTCTGGGAGGGTGTTGGTATGAACCAACACCGAGACTTTGAGCGGCGCTCTCTCGACCAGACGCTAGAGCGGTTCCAGCCGCGCAACCTTCCGCTCACCCGCTGGCTGACGGTGGCCGATTTCGTGCGCGAGACCATCGCACTGTCGCAGCCTCCGAGCGCAGACGAGTGCCGCCGCCGGATGGGGATCGTCGCCCGCCTCGCGATCTGGGTTCACTTCGAAGCCGGGCACCCCCTCGACGTTCATCACGTACTCCATCCCGACGTGATCGCCGAGTGGTTCGACCAGGTCACCGACTACGAGCCCAACGTCAAAGCGATGGAGCGAGCGCGGGTACATCGAGTCGCCAACAAGGTGAACCCCGATTTCCCTCGACCAGACGCTCCCAACACCCCTTACCGAGGCGCATCCGAGCCGACGCCCTACACCGACGCTGAGCTGCTGCTCATCAAGGACTGGTGGCACGCCCAGCGGACCGAGCAGCGCCGTGAAACTGTCGCGTTGCTTCTGGCTTTGGCGCTCGGGGCCGGACTCAACACCTTCGAGCTGGTGCGCGTCCGCGCGAAGGACATCACCGTCGATGACCTCGGCGTGCTCGTGACCGTGCATGAGCCAGCGCCGCGCCAAGTGCCCGTACTGGCCGCGTGGGAAGCACCCCTTCGGGTGTATGCCGCCGTGGCTGACCCTGACTGGTACGTCTTCGCGCCGGGGCGACGTGTTCGCAATGCGTCCACGGTGACTTCGTTCCTCGCCGGGTGTAACTCCGACTCAGGGCTGCGCCCAATGATTCAACGCACTCGCACAACCTGGATCGTCAACCACGTTGTCGCCGGGGTGCCTATCGCTGACATCGCCTACGCCGCCGGGCTAAGAACACTCGATACATACAACCGCTGGGTCTACGCCGCGACAGGACGCAGCGCATCTGCTCACTACCGGGCATTCCTTCGGGCCGAGAAAGCCCAGTGACCTGAGATGACCATTTTGGGCACGAACGGATGGGGGGCCGACGACTACGTCGGCTCCCTGTTCGACGTGCCTGAAGCGGTCCACTCCATCGACCGGCGCACCACGAGCGTCGATGTGGCTGCGCTCAACCAAGCCCGAAGCCTGGTGAAGCAAGCGGGCGTGGTGGAGCTGCTCGCTGAGTGGCGGGCCGAAGACGGCGCTGATCCTCTTCGCGGCGGACGGCCCCACCTGGTGACAGATGAACAGGTTCTGACCCTGCTCATGGTGCTGATGCTCGACAACTCCCCTATGCACATCACCCGAGTACGGGATCTCGTTTGCCACCGGCTGACCAAACGCGCCCACGACGCTCTCGGGCTGACCAGGGACAGCCGTGACGAGGCGGCTTGGTACTTCCGGCTTTGGCGAGCATTCCGTCGGGTGCTTGCACCCATCGACCCCTACCCCGGCCAGCAGTACCACCGCCGGTACACGAAGGAGGAATGGAAGGCGGTGGTGGCCGCTCGCACGCCGGAAGTCACATCGCAGCGCCAGGACCGGCTGCACCGCTTCACCAACCAACTTGTCTGGGCCTCGGTGATGGCGATGCCGGAGAAGTTCCGCGACAACTGGGACGGGACCATCTGCGTGGACGGCACGTCGTTCAAAGCCACCTGGAGGGGAACAGCGACAAGAGGCAGCCGTGTGTCCAGTGAGCCTGATGCGGGCTGGTATCGACGCGACGGAGACCACAAGGGCATCGAGGGCAAGGACGCCATCGAGTGGTCCTGGGAAGCAGCCCTGGTCACCATGGCGTCTCCCGTGATGGGTGATGAGAGGTTCCCGAAGCTGCTGGTGGGCATGAGCCTCGGCCAGCCTGGCGTTGCTCCTCGTACGCACGCACTGGCCGCGCTCCAGAACGTCGCCAGCGCTGACGTGCCCCGTGGCTATGCCATCGGCGACAAGCTGTACCTTCCCGGGTCGAAGCCGGAGACCTGGCAGGAGCCGGTGCGCAAACTCGGCTACCGGCTGATCGGCGACCAGATCAAAGGACAGACCGGCGTCCAGGGCACCCATGACGGCGCGCTGCTCGTTGACGGCAACTGGTACTGCCCGGCGATGCCTCGCCCGCTCGTGGAAGCGACCACCGAGTATGACAAGGGCAAGGTAGACGCCGAGACCTACGCTGCACGATTGCGGCGCCGGGGCGAGTACATCCTGCGGGAGAAGGAAGGGCCGCGCCCGGACGCCTCGGTCCGCTACAAGTGCCCGGCGGTGGGACTCGGCGCGACGTGCGAATGCCCGCTGCGCAAGCGCGATGTTGACCCTGGAAAGGGCCGCCGAGCCAAGGTGCTGGACGTACCCGACGAACCGCGAGGCATCTGCACGAAGGGGTCGATCACCATCCCGCTGTCCGCAGCAACCAAGCACGCCCAGCAAGGTCCACAGTGGAACACCGAAGCCTGGCACGAGGCGTACAACAGCCCCCGGCAGACGATTGAGTCGCATAACAAGTTCCTGAAGGACTCCTCTGGCATGCAGCTGGGCGACCACTCGCGCCGCTTGGTACGTGGGTTCGCCGCGCAAGCCTTCATCGTCGCCCTCGCCGTGGTCGCCGACAACATCCGCGTCCTCAAGAGCTTCCTGACTCGTCCCGAACGAGCAAACGACGACAACCCGACGCCACCGCGCAGACCCCGACACAGGCCCGGCCGCTGGACCTCCCTGTCGGAACTGCTCGCCGCCAACCCGTCGAACGCGCCCGGCGAAGTAGCAGCGTAAGCGCCGCCCACCCAGCAAACTGCACACCCTTACCGCCAGGCCGAGCCATTCAACTCGGTCGCTTTGGCATGCCCAACCTCGGCTCGCGACCAGGGGTAGACACCCGTCCGCCCGGCCTGGTCGGCTTTCGGAGCCTGCGCTTCCCCTCGATCTTGGCCAGATTTCCCCTCGCCCTGGCACGGCCACCAGTTACGCAAACGATGAGGGGGTGGTTTCGCAGTCGAACCACCCTGGCTTTAGGCGACCGATTTCGGCTGCACGCGATCGGTTTTGGGCTCAGCTATCGCCCGTCGGTGACCATCCGGCAGCACACCTTGACCACCATTACTTTGCAGGAACTGGCCGAGGGCGACCTAATGCCTACCGAGGTCGCCGATTTTCTGCAGGCAGCGGTGTTGGCCCGCAAGTCGATGGTGATTTCCGGCGATCAGGGAGCTGGCAAGACCACTCTCTTGAGAGCTCTGATTGCCGCGATTCCCGACAATGAACGCTTCGGGACCTTGGAGACCGACTACGAATTGCTCACCCATCTGCAACCCAACCGACGAAACATGTTGGCGCTTCAGGCGAGAGTTGGCATGGGCGAGATTGTTGGTGCTCACCGCCTAGGCGAATACGCAGTGGCCGACCTCATCCCCGAAGCCCTGCGGCAAAACCTGACCAGATTGGTGGTCGGCGAGGTGCGCGGCAGCGAGGCCGGGGCCATGTTTGAGGCGATGACTGCCGGTGCGGGCACTTTGTCCACAACCCACTCTCACTCTGCCGCCTCGACGATCGATCGACTGGCCTCCCGAGTTGCCCAAACCGGCGTCCTGAGCATCACCGAGGCCTACCGTCAGGTCGCGCACCATCTGCATCTACTGATTCACGTGAAACTGGTTGATGACACCTGGCGAGGTGGGGTGCGAAGGCGACACATCGCCGAGATTCGACAGCTCACCGGAGCCATCGAAAACGGACGCCCAGTGACCCACCTGTGCTACCAAAGCCAGCATCCCGGCCACTATGACTTCCACCCCGACGCGGCCTTGGCCGCAGAGTTGGCCCAGTATCAGGTGGGTCAATGATGCTGGTTCTGGCGGCTCTGAGCGGCGCGATGCTCCTCGGCGGCGGCTTCGTTGTGGTGGTCGGCTTCAACAGGACAAACCCCCCTATCCCCAGGTTATCCACACGCATGTGGACAAAACCTGTGGACAGGGCGGTCAAAAGGAGGCTGTTGCTGGTTCTTGGCGCGATTCTGGTTGGTGCAGTTGCTGCCGTGTGGAGTGGCTGGGGGTTGTTGATCTTCATCGTGCCTGCCGCCGCCGTCGCGTTGCCGGTGCTGCTGTCGGCCCCACGAAATCGAGACCTCGAACTCTTACAGGCGGTCGACCGCTGGCTGCGAAGCTTGGCTTCGCTTCTAGCGACCGGTCGGTCGATTTCCGACGCCATTCGCGTTTCGGCACGGCAGGCTTCGGCCGGTTTGGCGCCAAGCCTAAAACGCCTCGTCGCCCGACTTGATGAACGCTGGACTATCGAGCAGGCATTGTTGGAGATGGCCGAGGAACTCGACAGCCCCGACACCGATGCGGTCCTAGCCGCGCTAGCTCTTGCCGCTCAACGCGGCGGTACCGGAGCCAGAGTCACCCTCGAGGCTTTGGCGGACAATCTCCAAGACCGTCTTCGGGCGCTGCGCGAGATCAGTACCGAGCGGGCCAAGCCGCGTTTTGTGGTGCGTCAGGTGACCCTGATCACGGTAACCGTGCTCGGCTTAGCACTGCTGTTCGGAGGTTCCTTCTTCGCCCCCTTCGGCACCCCGATTGGTCAGGTACTCCTCATATCCCTAGTGAGCGCGTATTTTGGCTCACTGCTGATGCTGCGCCGAATGACTCTGCCTCGCGCCCGCCAACGCATCCTTAGGCGAGCGGCATGAACCCCGTGCTGCTGGCGACAGCTTGCGGAGCACTAGTGGCGGTTGGGATTTGGGCAGTACTCCAAACACTGTTGGCGCCAGTACACCCGCGCCTCAGCGACGCCTTGGAATTATTGGAACGCAAACCTGCACCAGCTGACCCTGCCGAAGGTATCGACCGCCTCGGATCCTGGCTGCGCGCGCGATTGCGGCGTCCGATTTCCAACACGGCAACCCGTCGGCTTCGAATGGCCGGACGCAGCCTGGACAGGCATTACACCTACAAGGTCGGTTTGGGCCTAGCTGGCCTGTTTCTACCCCTAATGGCCGCGGCGTTGGGCGGGTGGCTGATCGGTTTCACCGCAACCGTGGTCGCCTTCAGCGCTCTTCCACTAGCTGCGCTCGGGTTCGTCCTGCCGGACCTGCTGCTGGCTGCCAGGGAGAAAGACCTGGAAGAAGATGCCACCGAAGCGCTACTGACCTATTTCGACCTGGTGACCTTGGAACGCCTGGCCAACCAATCTGCCCCGCAAGCGCTGCGGGCCGCGGCTTCGATTAGCGATGTCACAGTATTCGCCGCGATCCGCGAGACCCTCGAGCGCGCTCGGTTGGAGCAACGCGCTCCTTATACACAGCTACGCCAACTCAGCACTGAGCTAGGGCTTCCAGCGCTCGCTGACGTTTCAGACGTGATGAGCCTCGACGAGGCTGGTGCTTCTTTGGCCTCGGCTCTCCAGGCTCGAGTACGCGAACTGCGGGATGCGCACCTGACCAATGCCAAGGTCGCCGCGGCTGACATCTCGGAAAGGATGACCTTCTTCATGGTCGTCCCAGCGTTGGTCTTCGCTGGCTTCTTTCTCGTACCACCAATCCTCCGGCTGCTTGCCGGCTAGACCCACCCACCAACCAATGGAGATCAGATGAAGACCCTGCACCAGTTGATCGGCTGGGTGATCGCTCCCTGGCCACCACGCGATCAGCGTGGCCTGTCGCAATCGACCGAAATCGCAATCCTCACCGGAGTTGTGGTCGGAATCGCGATCACTGTCGGGGCCGCCATCACCGTTTACGTGAACGCCAAACTGCCGCGTCCATGAATCAGCGCGGGGTATCGGAATCGACACAGTGGGCAGTGCTCACTCCGGTGCTGCTGATGCTCATCCTTGGCCTAGTTCAACTGGGGGTCTGGCTCCACGCACGCAACGTAGCTTCTCAAGCGGCAGCGACTGTCGCCGATCTGCAAGCCTCAGGGAGTACCGACTCCTACGCCGCCGGACGGCGGGTCGCGACCAACGGTGGCTTGACCCAGATTTCGATCACCAGCGACGTGAGTCAAGGCCTGACAGTAGTCACCGTGCGCGGACGGGCACCGCTGTTTTTCGACCTCGGCCAAGGCCAGATCGCCGAAAGTGCCGTGCTGCCGTTGGAGCAGTGGCGATGAACCAACGCGGCTCGCTCTCGATCGAATTCGCCATCCTGGTGCCAGCTCTGGTGCTGCTGTTCGGCGTGACCGTCGGCGGGGCACGAGCATGGCTAGCGCGTTCCGGCGTGGAACAACTTGCTGGCGCTGCGGCGCGCGCCGCGTCCCTGGAGCGAACCGCCCCCGAGGCCGCGCGTGCCGCTAGCCAGCTGGCTGCCCAGCAAGCCAAGGTTGGCGGCCTGAGCTGCGAAGTACTCACCGTCAAGGTGGACACTGCGGCATTTGCGCGCCCGGCAGGCACCGTCGGCCAGGTGACCGCCGTGGTCACCTGTGACGTACCACTCTCCGACGTTTTGGTGCCTGGCTGGCCAGGCACTTTGCCGGTGACTGCCTCCAGCTCGGCTGTGATCGACAGCTTCCGCGGGAGGAAGTGATGCAGCGAGTTCGTGGCGTGGCCGCCATTTCGGCGCTGGCCCTGTTGGTCTTCGGATCCCCGCTGGCCCTAGCTGCCTGGGGTAGGCACCCGACCGAATCGGTTCGAATCGACGATGGCTCGCTAGTTTTGGTCGTACTCACCTTGCTCGGCTGGCTCGCTTGGGGCACCTTCTCGGTGGCAACTGCAGCAGAGGCAGTCAGCCTCGCGACCGGAAGACCGCATCGAATACCCGCCCTGGCAGTCGTTCAGGAACTGGCTGGCGGTCTGCTGGTGGCCGCGATCGCACTACTGCCAGTTTCGGTGTTGATTCCCAACTCCGCACCGCCAGCTCAATCCGTTGAACTCCAACCGGCGATACCCAACCCTTCGGCGGCCGAACTTGCTTCCGCAGCGGCACCCAACACCACTACTTCGGACGCCGAGTCCTCAAACCCTCAGCCTGAAACCACCTCGACCTACCTCGTGTTGCCCGGAGACGACCTCTGGAGCATTTCCGAAAGACTGCTCGGCGATGGTCGCCGGTGGCGCTGCCTGGCCGAACTCAACCCGCAACTAGCTGATCCGCTTAGCGAGCTTCAACCCGGAACTCGCCTGGTGATTCCACAAGCAGAAACGCTTACAACGCAGGCCAAAGCACTCCCGGTGCACACCGAAACCGTAACTGTCGCCAAAGGCGACACGCTCAGCAGGCTTGCCCGCGACCACCTTGGCCGCGCCTCAAAATGGCCGACGATCGCCAGAGCAAACTCCATCATTGAAGACCCCGATCACATCGAGATCGGCTGGAAGCTCCGGATCCCGGGCGTACCGACCATTACCCAAACCTCTGCAACGGCAGCCCCGCCCACCAGCGCTCCATCAGACTCTTCGTCGAGCTCGGTAGCACCGACCGAGCCAGGGACTGCGCCCGCGCCAGCAGAGAACGTCCCAGTTGAGTCACCAGGACAAGAAGCTGCCAACCCGGTCACCACCCTCACCTTGGGCACTCTTGCCGCCGCGGCGGTAATCGGCACCTTGGAGGTTCGCCGAGCCCTTCGCCTACGGGAGCGGCCCATCGGTCACAGACAGCGACCTGATGATGAGGGTGCGGCCAGGTTGCGGACCGCGCTCGGGGCCACCGGCGGCCCCGATGCGCTTGAGGCGTTGACCGCGGTACTGCGATACGTCGGTCACTACTGCCATCAGCACCGCTTAGAACTTCCCGAACTGGCCACAGTGGGCGTCAGTGGGCAGACCATTCGACTCGATTGGGCCCAACCTTGTTTCGAACCTCCGCCCGGACTCACCGGAAATCTCAGCCAATGGCTGGTGTCCACCGAATCGGTTCCGCTCGCCGACGGCCCGTGCCCGTATCCAGCCTTAGTAAGCCTGGGCACCGCCCCCGATGGCGAAGTGGTGTTAGTCGACGCCGAACGGTCCCGCTTGTTGGGGGTCTGCGGTCCGGCTGGACGCCGCCAAGACGCCCTTTCGGCGATGGGAGTCGAGCTCGCCTGCGCCCCCTGGAGTGAAGCAGTGCAACTAGTGGCGGTTGGTAGCGGCGCAGAGTTGATTCGTCTCGCAGGTGCGGACCGCGTCCAGCTGGCGACCTTGGAACAAGCCAGCGTCACCCTCCGCCGGGTAGTGGAGCGGCGTCGATTCGCCCTAGCCAAGGAGTCAATGAGTCGACTTCGGGTAGACCCTGATCGAAGTGATGCGGTGGCGCCGTTCGTGTTTTGTTTCCTCGACGAAGTACCCGATCTGTTGGTGGAAGAGTTCGATCAACTCCTGGCCGGTGAACCTGTTGGCGTCGCAGTGATCCTCGGCTCCAACGCCGATGTTGAAGCCCAATGGGAGGTCACGGAGGGTCCGGCACGGGTCGAAGGGCACCTCACTGGGCGTCCCGGCGGGCTGGCCGCGCACACCATTGACTCCGCTACCCGCGAGCGACTGGCGGAACTGTTTACCGAGACCGAGCCAATCCTGGCGCCGTGGTGGACCGAAGTCGGGCAAGACTTCCGTTCCTCGCCGATCCGAGATGAGGAAGAATTGGACATCGTCAGGTTGGTTGAGCCCGCTCTTCATCCGAGGCTGTCCCTGATCGGCCCAGTTGAGTTAGCTGGCGTAAGGGGTCCTGAACCCACCCGATCCAGACAACAACTGATCGAATTATGTGCCTGGCTCACCGAAAACTCCGGTGCCACCGCCACTCAGATGGCAGCGGCCCTCGCGGTGGCCGAAAGCACTCGGCGCTCTAACCTGAGTCGGCTGCGCGCATGGCTCGGCGACGACCCGGACGGCCAGCCCTACCTTCCTGACGCCTACTCCGGGCGGATCAGCCTGCACTCCGCAATCACCTCCGACTGGCAACAGCTTCAACTTCTGCTTAAACCCGGAATCAACCGAGTATCGGACAACACCTTGGTGGCAGCCCTTCAACTGATTCGCGGCGCCCCGCTTGCCGACGCTGCCCCCGGTCAGTGGTATTGGGCTGAAGAATTGCGCACCGACATTTCCTCTGCCTTGCGAGATGCCGGGGTGGAACTCGCCAATCGTTGCCTTGCCGAACACGACCTTGACCTTGCGCGGTGGGCCGCCTCGCGGGCTTTGGCCGTGGCTCCAGAAGATGAACTCCTGGTCTGCTGTCGACTGCGCACCGAGCACCTGGCCGGCAATCAAGACGATGCCGAACGCTTGGTTAACCAACTCACTCGCCAGGCCCGCGCGCTCGGGGTGGACCTGCTGCCTGAGACTGTCGAGCTCTGCCAGCAAGTGATCGAGGGACGGATCCGCGCCCGGGTGTGAGCACCTTGCTGTCCCCGTCACTCGCAGCTGACCGTTTACGGTGCTGCGGGCGGTGTTGCTCCCGATAGGGTGCCAGCCATGACACGAGTACTGGTCACCGGCGGTGTGCGCAGCGGCAAGTCCCGCCATGCCGAATCACTGCTCAGTGCTGACGCCGCGGCGACTTACCTCACTCCCGGTTACCCGGCTGACCACGATCCAGAGTGGGCAGCCCGAGTCGCTGCGCACCGACTTCGGCGTCCCCTGTCGTGGCGGACGGTCGAATCCTTGGACATCGCGACCGCTCTGGCCGAAACCGACGCTCCGGTGCTGATCGACTGTCTGGGCACCTGGCTGACCCGCCTGATTGACTCCTGGAACGCCTGGGAGGAGCCGGAGGCAAGCATTGTGGCCAAACTCGACCCTGCGGTCGCCGCGCTGGTTGCGGCCGTAGCCGCCCATCCTGCCGATGTGGTGATCGTGACCAACGAAGTCGGTTGGGGAGTGGTGAGCCAATACCGCGCGGGGCGGGTGTTCGCCGACAATCTGGGCCGGGTCAATCAACGCGTCGCGCAAGTGTGCGACCAGGTCGTCCTGATGGTCGCCGGACGCCCGTTGGTGTTGTAGACCGACCCGGCCACAGACTTACAAACTGGCCAGCCTCACAGCTTGACGGTGAGCAACTCCGTTGGCGCACTGCCCGCACCACGGTAGGCAGTCACCTCGATCTCCACCAGGTAGGCCCCGGCCAGTGGGGTAGCGGTGAAGGTGGAGGTGGGGTCGATTCCGCCGAAGGTCTCGCCGAGCACCTCGATCACGGCATCCCAATCCGCAGCGTTCGGCACGAAGACTTTCGTGGCAACCACATCAGCCAAGGTGGCATCCACTGCCGCCAATGCGCCAGCAATGTTGGCCACACACTGGCGAGCCTGGCCGGCCGCGTCTGGTGGCATCACCCGAGTGGCGTAGTTGATCCCGGCAGTATTCGACACGAAGATCAGGTCACCAACGGCGACTACGCGGGAGTATCCCGCCTTGGTTTCGAACGGGCTACCAGTCTTCACCTTGACGACTTTGAGCTGACTCACGACTTCCTCCAGATCCTGATTGCGAGCCATAAGTGTCGCTGACAAGGATTTCAGTCCTGTATCACCGGATCAGTGGCACCCAGAATCAGCCAATCGCCGACACCAACAGCAACATGGTGGCCGCCAATTCCACCGCAGCCCCCAGGACGTCACCGGTGATCCCACCGAAGCGTTTGGTGGCCAACTGAATCAGCCACGCCACTAACAGCACCGCCACCATCACTGCCGTGATTGGCACCCAAAAGGGCTGAGTGGCCAAGACCGCTGCCGCGGTGGCGAACCCGCCGACCACCAGCCAACTTCCTACCGCCGCCGGTGTTGGCACGCTGCCAGCGACCATCGCCCCAAGGCCCTCCTCCCGGGCAGCCGGCACACCAGTGAGGCAACCCAGCGCCAGAGCTGCTCGGGACGCCGCCACCAGCACTGCGAATTCCAGCCAGCCCCAGGGGCGACCCAGCAATACGCCTGCCGCCAGTACCTGCGCCAACCCGGTGAAGATCAGCGCCGCGACTCCCATCGGGCCAATGTCGCCAGACTTCATGATCGTTAGGGCTTGGTCGCGCTCCCGCGCACTGCCTAGGGCGTCCACGGTGTCAGCCAAGCCGTCCAGGTGCATCGCTCGAGTGCCTAACACCAGCAACGCCACTGCAACTACCCCGGCCAAAGCGGACGGCAGGCCGAGCAGCAACCCGCCCCAGCCAGTCAAACCAGCCAAAATCGAGATCGGCAGCACTGCCAGCGGAGCCACCAGCATGGCGTTACGCGCAGTGCGTCGGCCAAGATCGGTGGGCGGACGCACCGGAATGATCGTGAGCAACCCGGTGGCCAGGCGGTAGCTGGCGAACATCAGCCCAGATCACTCAGCTGGGCGATGCCAGTCAAAGCCGCCACTGCTGAACGCAAGATCGGCACCGCCACCACAGCGCCGCTGCCTTCACCCAGCCGCAACTTCAAATCGACCAGCGGAACCAATCCCAACCGATCCAAAGCCAAGGCCTGGCCAGGCTCAGTGGAACGGTGCCCGGCCTGCAACCAGGCTTTGGTTCCTGGTGCATAGTCCTCGGCGATTAGCGCTTCGGCAGCGGCGATTACCCCGTCAATCAGCACCGGGACGCCCCGGCGAGCCGCACCAGCGATGAAGCCGACCGCGGCTGCAAAATCGGCGGCGCCGACTGCGGCCAGCCGGTCCACTGGGTCAGCCAGGCGCGCGGCTCCGACCCGGTCCAGGGCCGCATCGATCACGGCGATCTTGTGATTCAAGGTGGTGTCGTCGATGCCGGTGCCTCGCCCAGTGACTGCCGCAGCCGAGATGCCCAAAGTGGCCGCGATCAGCGCAGCGGCAATGGTGGTATTGCCAATCCCTAGGTCGCCAGCGATCAACAACTGAGCGCCGTCGGCGATCTCTGCCGCGGCAATCTCGTCTCCAGCGGCCAAAGCCTGTTCAACCTCAGCCAAGGTCAGCGCGTCAGCGAGGTGAATCGGCTCAGAGGAGTGGCGCACCTTGTGGCGTCCAATTTGGGGCAGCTGGGGAAAGTCCACGGCCACAGCAATATCGTGCACCGAAACCCGCACATTGTTGGCCGCAGCCAGCGCAGAAACCCCAGCGTGACCCCCCGCGATGCCAGCAACCATCGCCGCAGTGATCTCAGTCGGGTACGCCGACACCCCGCTGGTGGCCACCCCGTGATCACCAGCGAAGACCACCACTCGCACATCGTCGAGTTGGCGTGGCGGGCACGCTCCTTGCACTGCGCACACCCACGCACCGAGGGTTTCTAACTCACCTAAAGCGCCAAGTGGCTTGGCCTGGCCGTCGCTGAGCTGGCGGGCAGCGGCGTAGGCGGTATTGCTTGGTGCGGCCACCAAAGTGATTGGTTGAGTCATGCTCACCTCCGGGTTCGCTTCACCCTATGGGGTCTGCCGCACCGGCGCACGCCTGCCGTTGACCGTGCCCCACCTGCGTCAACCACTGTGTCAACCACCACTGTGCCAACCACCGGCCTGAAGCTTCGGCTGGCGCCTGGCCAAATAACGATCCTGATCGAAGAAATCAGAACTTGGTGCAGGCGGCGCCTAAATCAGCAAGGGCCTTATTCAAGTCGGCGGTAGCGGTGGTCAGCGTTTCCTGATCGATGCCGGAAGCCTTGCCTTTGCTGGCATCCAGCGTTGAAGACATGCGTTGCCCAGCAGCCGCCATCTTGTCCAGTGCCGCACCAACGTCAGCATTGGTGACCTCTGCCCGCGCACTCTGCACGCTCGTCACGATTGCGTCCACCGAAGCTCCCGCCTGAGTCGGGTCGCTGGCCGCCTTGTTGGCCGCAGCGGTCAATTGGCTCGACCAGTCCTGCATGGAACTGGCGATCGTGCTGCAAGCCTCGACCCCAGACTGCTTTCCGGACTGCAAGGCCGAACAGCCGCTCAACAACAGGCCAGTCGCCAACACGGCACCGAGTAGACGTAGCAACCTCATGTGGGACCAACTTCTGTTCGTTCGGGTTCGGAAAAAAGAACTCTAGGCGCTGGCTGTAGATCGCGACAGCTCCCGCACGTTAGCCTGGTCCAGAACACGTCAGTATCGGCACCAGACTCACCCCCGGCACCGGTAGTGCCAACCCCAATTCCGCCCTGGCTAAGCCCATGCATTGGGATGTGCAATTCTGCGGACCTCCGTAAGTTGCGCCCGATTGCCCGCGTCAACTTGTATGGGAAGAACGCCCTTACAGGGAGGATTACATGCCACCAATTTCGATGAACTCCAAGCATTGGGAACTCGACTCCACTAGCGCCGATCTGATGGTTACCGCCACTCCTGCTCAGGCGGAGAATTCCGACCAGACCCCTGATGATGGTTCAGCGACTCCCTTCGGCGAGAGCTTGGCTTGGACCCTGGTTCGTTTTCACGACCGTTTTGGCAAGAGCTGGGTGCCCGGTCGGATTGTCCTTCGAGCCGACACCCTTGAGTTTCGGCCACAGCGCGGGGCGCTTGTTGGTGGCGAGCTCACCTACGTTGCAGTTCGTTTTCCTGAAGTGGTTTGGGTAAAGGTCGACTCCCGGATCTTCCGAACAGCGGTGAAGATCGCGATTTCTTCTGGCCATGTGATCAGTCTGCGGTGTCGGTCGGCGAAGGCCTTGGCTGACCGCCTGGTGACAGTGATCGCGGCCTCCCGCTCCGGCGCTACCTAACCGTCCATCCGCCACCGCGATCCAGCGAGCCCGCCAGTCGCCCGGATCGTTGACCGACCGACGGTCGGTCATTACGCTGGAAGGTGCGTTTGAGATGTTTCACCCAAAGGAGGGTGCCCGTGGCAACAAGACCTCCAGTTGCAGCCAACTCCGCCCGCACCCGGATCACTAAAGATCCGCTAGTGCGCCGCGAGGAGCTACTCGACACCGCTTTGGACCTCTGCCGCGACCACGGCTTCGACTCGCTGCGGGTGGAGCAAATCGTCCAGGCCGCTGGCATAGCCAAGGGCACCTTTTACCATTATTTCGCCGCCAAAGATGATGTGCTCCACGCCTTAGTGCAACGTTTCGGGGACGCCCTGCTCGACCAGCTATCGGACGCCGCTTCCACCGCAGGGACGCCTACTCAGCGACTGCAAGCGGTAATGGTCTCGGCCGCTGAGTTCAAGCGCTCCCACGCCGAGGTCGGCTACGCGTCCTACCTGTATCGCGACGACAATCTGGTCTTGCGGCACCGGATCTTTCGTGCCTGGCGCGACCGAGCCCAGAAGGTACTGGCGCCAATCGTCGCCGACGGTCTAGCTGACCGATCCTTCACCGCGGTCAACGCCGATGCCGCCACTGACATCGTCTTGCTGCTCTGGTTTGACGCCGCCGATCAGCTGTACGCACGCGCACTGAACTGCGGGAACGCCGACGGCTTCGCCGAAGTGATGATTGCTGGAGCGCGCGAGATCTACCAAGCCCAAGAACGAATTCTTGGGCTACCGCCGGGCACCTTCAACGTGCCGATCACCGCCGAAACCGTCGAACTGACCAAGCAGCTTTATTCAACGCTGAACAGGACTCAACCATGAAACGCAAAACCATCATTGCCGCTGGTACCGCAGTTGCAGTCATGCTGGCCCTGGGCGGTGGGTTCGCCTACGCCGCAGTGAATAACCAGACCCAAGTTGGCGTCACTGCGGCCTCGACCGCGCCACTGAGCGTCACGGTGAGTGCGTCCGGCGCCCTCACGGCGTCCCATAGCAGCGGGGTCTACGCCCCAACAGCTGGGACGCTGGCCGAGGTGCTGGTCAAAGACGGCGACACCGTCACTGCTGGCCAAGTGCTAGCTCGGATGGACACCACCGCCCTGAAGCTGGCCGTTTCTCAAGCCAAGGCCGCCCATTCGGCAGCTCTGGCCCAGTCCGTTGCCGTGACCAATTTGGCGCCATCGGCGGCCGACCGCGCCGCAGCGAGCGCCACCTTGGCCGCAGCGCGATCCCAGGCTGCCACCGCCACCAGTAATTACAACGACTACCTCAGCGATTACAACGGTTCCACCAGCGCTGAACAAGCCACCATGATCGCCACCCTACGCACCCTTCGCAGCGCGCAAGGCAGCACCAGTGCAGCAGTCAAGACCGCCCAAGCGGCCCTGTCTAAGCTCTCCCGAAGTAGTCAACTTTCCGCGTCTCGCACAGCCGCGGCCGAAGCGATCACCGCCGCCAGCCAGGCGCTAAGCCAGGCCCAGTCGAACCTCAAGGCCGCGGTGATCACCGCCCCATTCGCCGGGACGGTGAGCCTCGCCAGCACAGTTGAAGCCGGAGCTGGGGTGGCGCCTGGGGTCGCTGTCTTCACCGTGGTCGACGCCTCCAAGATGGAGTTCTTGGCCGCAGTCAACCAAACCGACATTGCCCAGGTTGCGGTTGGCCAGACCGCAGCAGTCACCTTGGACGCCTTCGCTGAACCCTTTTCCGGCACGGTGACCTCAGTTCAGGCCACCCCGCAGACCTCAACTACCGGCAGCGTCACTTTTGCAGCCCGGATCGCAATCGAGGCCGGGTCGTCGCGGCTGTTTCAAGGCATGAGTGGCTCAGCCGATATCGAGGTGCAATCCATTGCCGAGGCCTTGGTGATTCCAGTGGAATCGGTACTCACCTCTGGCAGTTCGAAGTCTGTGTTCGTCTTGGGTTCCGACGGTGTGGTCCACACCCGCAAGGTGACCATCGGCGCCGCCACCGACACCCTGGTACAAATCATCGATGGGTTGAGCGTCGGTGAGCAGGTCGTCACTACCGGGGCGTCCAGCCTCGCCGATGGCCAGCGAGTGCGGACTAAGTGAGCGCCGCAATGAGCAAAGCGATCGTTGAGGTCAGCGGGCTGACCAAGATCTACGGCAGCGGCGCGGCCGAAGTGCGGGCGCTCGACGGCGTCGATCTGCGCGTGCCCGAGGGCCAGTTCGTTTCGGTGATGGGCCCCTCGGGTTGCGGCAAGTCCACCTTGCTAAACCTGCTCGGCGGTCTAGATACCCCGACCACCGGCACCATCAGCATCGACGGCCACGCGCTCGGGGAGCTGCCCGATGACCAGCTCACTGAACTGCGACGGCGTCGAATCGGTTTTGTCTTCCAGTTTTTCAACCTGATTCCAGTACTCGACGCCACCGAGAACGCGTCCCTGCCGTTACGGCTGGATGGCGCCGCGAATGCCGAGGATCGCACAGTGGGTTGGCTTGAGAAGGTGGGCTTAGGCGACCGGCTACACAACCGACCCGATGAGCTTTCCGGAGGGCAACAGCAACGGGTGGCGATTGCCCGCGCGCTTTCCACTGAGCCGGCGTTGGTACTTGCCGACGAGCCCACCGGCAACTTGGATTCAAAGTCGGCTGCCGAGATCGGCGAGCTGCTGCGCGCGGTTAGCCTCACCTGGGGGCGCAGCGTGCTGATGGTCACCCATGATCCTCGGATCGCCAGTTACGCCCAACGCCTGGTGCTGATGAAGGACGGCCGGATCGTCGACGACCTCACCTTGGACGGCAGCCGCGAAGGCCCGCGGCAAGCACTCGAACGGTCGGGATTGTTGTGAACCTGACCACCACTTTGGCCTGGCGCTATCTGCGCGGTCGCGGCACGCGCTCATTGCTGACCACGCTGGCGGTGGTGCTCGGAGTGATGCTCACCTTCGGCCTAAATGGGATCCTGCCGACGATGCTGGAGGCTTTCAACCGCAACCTCTTGGCCGCCGCCGGAAAAGTAGATCTAACCGTCACCAGCACCTACGACCAGCCCTTTAGACCAGCTGTAGTAGATCAACTATTGAAGCTGCCGCAGATCGCCGTGGCGAGCCCGGGCGTAACTGGGACGGTTCCGCTGCCTCAGGATGCCAATGCCGACAGCGGCGCTCTCGCCCAAGTGACCGTGGTTGGAGTGGAGGTAGGCACTGTTTCGGCCGTGCGTGATTTCGCCCTTACCCAAGGCCGGATGCTGGTGGCTACTGACGCCACAGCGCTGGTGCTGAATGCTGACCTGGCCGCCCAGTTGGGTTTGGCTGTTGGCCAAGATCTGGTGCTGCCAGCGGCTGGCGGCACCGTCCGGTTCCGAGTGGTGGGGCTGTTGACTGCGGCCACTGTGCCCGGCGCCGAGCAGGTATTCATTACTTTGCCGGCCGCCCAGCAGCTGTTTGGCTTGGGGAATCGGATCACCCAGATCGAGGCCACCCTGGTTGCCGGTACCGACCGAGCCAGCGCGGAGCAGGCGGTCTCAACAGCTCTAGGTTCTGACTACCAGGTAGGTGGGCTGGCCACGGAATCTTCGATGCTGGCTTCGCTGCAGGTGGCCAACTTTTCGTTCACCATGTTCGGCATATTTGCCCTAGCGACGGCTGGATTCATTATCGCCAACTCCTTCCGAACTGTGGTGGCCGAACGTCGCCGCGACATCGGGATGCTGCGCGCCATCGGCACCACCAGGCGGCGAATCATGGGCATGTTCTTAACCGAATCGCTGCTGCAAGGCATCCTGGGCACGGCTTTGGGCATTGCGGCGGGCTGGGCGATGGCGGCCGGTTTGCTGGCTGCGATGGCACCACTGTTCTCGTCGGTGGCTCACATCACGATCGGCGGGCCGCAGTTCTCTGTGACCACTTGGCTGACTTCGATTCTGTTAGGTGTGGGGGTCACCGTGGTGGCTGCGATTCTGCCCGCCCGCGCAGCTGGACGGGTAACCCCAATGGAGGCGATGCGTCCGCAACTGGCCGAGGTATACGCCCGCAAGATTGGCAAACCCGCCTGGATTGGCGGCGCAGTGCTGGTGATTTCGATGTTCGGGCTGACCACTGGCAGCTCGGCGCTGATTGGGCTGGGCTCAGTGCTGTTCCTGATCGGAATCGCTTTGGTCGCTCCGGCGGTGGTGAATCCAGTGGCCGAGGTGGCGTCCCGTCCGCTGGCTGCGATCTTCGACCGCGAGGGCGCGCTGGCCCGCAGCAATCTGCAACGCAACCCTGGACGCAGCGCTGTCACCGTGACTGCGATGATGCTTGGGCTGGCCTCCATCGTGGCCATGATCAGCGTGGTGACTTCGATCTTCTCCGGTTTCACCAGCTACCTGGACAAATCTCTAAGCGCTGACTACCTGATCATTCCGCAATCGATCATTCTCAGTCAGGGCAATGTGGCCGCTGGCCCTCAGCTGGCCCAACAGGTCGGCGCTACCCCCGGAATCGGCGCAATCTCGACCCTTCGGCTGGGCAAGGCTGAGGTGGACGGTGGCCAGGTGCAGGTAATCGGGATCGAGCCGACTTCCTACCTGAAAGTGGCCTCCTTCGATTGGAATGCTGGCTCCTCCGATGCCGCTGTCACAGAGCTCGGCAATGGGCGTTGGGTGATCGCCAACGGCATCTACGCTGCTCAACATAATCTGGTGCTGGGGCAGGCGATCACTCTGAATACCCCCAATGGCGCCAAGGTGTATCACCTTGCCGGAATCGGAAACGACTACCTGAACGCCAAATTGTCGACGCTGTACACCTCGCAGGAGAACCTGTCACGCGACTTCAACGTCACCACCGATCTGCTGTTGATGGCCAATCGCACGGCCAGCGCAGATCAGGCAGCGACCAAAGCCCAGCTGACAAAGGTGATCGCGAACTACCCAGCCTTCCGGCTCTACGAATCCCAAGCTTGGCGCGACCAACAGCTGGCCACTTTCAACTCCACCATCGTGATCTTTGACGTGCTGGTGGCTGTGCTCGCGGTGCCGTCCCTGTTGGCCTTGATGAACACGCTTGCGATTAGCGTGCTGGCCCGAACCCGCGAGATTGGCATGCTGCGCGCAGTGGGTGCGACCCGGCGCCAGATAAGGCGGATGGTCTTTGCCGAGTCGCTGTTGTTGTCGCTGATCGGTACCGCATTCGGTGCTCTAGCTGGCCTTTGGCTGGGCTATGCCCTGGTGTCGGCGATGAGCGCCGTCGGCTGGCAAATGCCTTACTCGTTCCCTTGGGGCGGGCTGGCCGCGACTGTGGTGGTGGGCATCGTCTTTGGGGTCTTGGCAGCACTTGGACCGGCTCGCTCGGCGTCCAGATTGGACGTGGTCTCCGCGCTTCATCAGGAGTGAATCTGCCGGATTAGAACGCTCTCATCTTGATCCAATGACGCTCTCACTCAGGCCTTCTCTACTGGAGCCAGATGCAACCCCGCATTAAGCACAGAAGGAGATCCACCCATGAACGTCAAGAAGGTACTCATTGGCCTTGCAGCCACTGCGCTCCTCGGTGTGGGCGCAGCCGCCCTTCCGAGCCTGGCTCAAGCCGCTGGATCGGGTTCGGGGTCGAGCGCTGGCATTCAGGATCAGGTGCGCGACGCCACCTGCACCTCAACCCCGACTGGTACCCCGACCGGCACTCCGACCGGAACCCCGACTGCCACCTCCACCTCCACTCAGGCCACGGCTAGCGCTACTCACGCTCGGCTGCGTGATGGAAGCTGCACCACCTGCTTGGCTACGGCCACCGGCACCCCGACCGGCACTCCCACTGGCACCCCCACCGCGAACCAAGTGCAGACCCGCACCCAGGCCCGCGACGGTTCCTGCACCAATGGCTGCACTGGTACTCCCACCGGTTCAGCCAAGCGCGCCGGCCGATAGCCGCCACTAGGCAGCCGGCATTCCTATCGCAGGGTCGCAGGGATCTAGTTCCTGCGACCCTGCGGTGGCATGCTGTGGATGGAACTGAGATTGAGGGAGGCGATTCGATGCACAAAGCGACACCAGCGGTGTTGGTGGCTGGGCTCGGGTTGACTCTGGTTGCCGTGTTCGCCACTTCGGTGAGCGGCCTCACCAGCGAGGACCCCGCACCCAGAGCCGCAGTGTCTCTCGGCGCGGCACCGATCAGCCCCAGTGCAACGGAGGCTGCCACCGGTCTGCCAACCTCAACGGTCCCGAGCGGCAGTTCGACCAAACAAGCCACTTCCGGCACTGGCACTGGCGCTGGTAATGGAACTGGCACTGCGAGCGCGACCGGCACCGGAAAGCGCCAGATGGGGCAGCCGGTATCCGTCCCAAAGCCGGGGCGCGGCTGAGCGCATTACTCAGGTCAGGCGGTAGCCCATTCCGCGAACGGTCTGAATCACCTCTGCGCCCAATTTGATCCGCAGATACCGCACGTAGACGTCCACCACGTTCGATCCCGGATCGAAGTCGTAGCCCCAGACCGAACTCAGTAACTGCTCGCGGCTCAACACCTGATCTGGATGGCGCAGAAATACCTCAACCAGCGAGAACTCGCGGGCCGACAGCTCAACGTCGCGGTCCGCAATGGTGGCGCGTCGGGTTCGCAGATCAAGTTCAAGCTCGCCGTGTTTCAAGGTCAACGCAGTGTCTTGCCCCACCACCCGCAGCCGGGAGCGAACCCTGGCGAGCAGTTCTTCGAAGCTGAACGGCTTGGTCACATAATCGTCGGCGCCACTTTCCAGCCCAGCGACTCGGTCACGCACCGCTGACCTTGCCGTCAGCATGATCACCGGAATGGCGCCATCTCGGTCTCGAATCTGGCTCAGCACCTCGAAGCCGTTCAAGTCGGGAAGGCCGACGTCCAGGATCACTAGGTCAAACTCGCCAGTGCTGACCAGTTCGGCAACCGGGGCGCCGTGGTCCTCGATGTGTGCGGTGTAACCAGCCGCGCGAAGACCGACCGCAACAAAGGAAGAGATTCGGGGTTCGTCCTCGACGATCAATACTTGAGGCATTAGCCCACCTGATCTTTGGAGTCGGTGATCGGCAGCACGAGACTGAAGATACTGCCACCCTCGGGTGCGGAGGCAATGTCGAGCCGACCGCCATGAGCGGTCACGATCTTGGTGACGATCGCCAGACCAAGCCCTCGTCCCTGGCTTCCCGAGGCAATGGCCAGGTGTCCGCGGGCATTGCGCTCTAGGATTCTTGAGCGTTCCGCAGTGGCGATGCCGGGGCCGTTATCCCGCACCCACAGCCAGACCTCGCTGCCGCGCACCTCGCTACCGATTGCCAAGGAGGAATCCGCGGGGGAGTACTTCACGGCGTTGTCGGCCAGTTGGATCCAGGCCTGTTTGATCCGCTGGGCATCCAGTTGCACTTTGACTTCAGCGAGCGCGTCCACATCCCAACGGCGGTGACCCAGCTTGCCAACCAACTCAAATGTCTCATCCGTCAGGTCGGCGACGCTGATCGGAGCGGCCACCACAAAGTCGGCGCGCTCAGAGCTGGCCAACAAGATCAGATCATCGGTGAGCCTGTTCATCCGATCGATCTCTTCCAAGGCGAGGCTGCGGGTGGCCTTCACCTGGTCAACATCGGTTGGATCTAACAGCTCTAGGTGGCCGCGCAGAATCGTCAGCGGCGTGCGCAGTTCGTGGCCCACGTCATCAGCGAGTTGGCGTTGTCCTTGAACCAGGGACTCGATCCGGTCGAGCATTCGGTTAATGGTGGCCGTCAGCGCTGACAAATCGTCGTGACCGCGCACTGGGATGCGCGTAGTCAGATCGTCCTCACCAATCGAATCGGCCGCCTCCCGCAACCGGACGATGGGGGCAAGGAGCCTGCCCATCACTGCCCAGGCGGTCAGCCCGGCAAACAAAGCAACGATTGCGGCAGCCACGGCGTACCAGGCGTAGGTCGCATCCAAGGCGCGGTAGGCCACATTCAGGTCCGTCGCCCGCACCAGCGCGCTGCCACCAACTCCGCCGGCGCGCACTGGCATCACCAGATAGAGATAGTCGTGATCGCCTGACCGCAAGCGTCCTTGGGTCGTGACCTGGGCACTGATGTGTTTAGTCACCTCAGCGACCAGTGCTGGATCGTCCTCCAACCGAAGTTCCACCCCGGTGTAGGCGGTCCACTCGATCTTGTTGGCGACAATGCCCAACACCCCGTCAGCTTGGCCCAGCACCCGCTGTTGGATTGCGGCTTCGAGTAAAGCCGAGGTGCTTTCGAACGGCCTGCCGGTTGCCGGATCGACCGCATTCGCCGCCAAGCTCGCAAACTCACCAGCCTCGCGATCAAGCTGAGCGGATGCCGCTCGCTCCAAGGCGATTCGTTCCAACAGATAGCCGGTGGCCCCAGCGGCCAGAAGTGCGGCCGCCATCAGCACCAGCATGGTGATCAACAGGCGCGAGCGGACGCTCATCCCCGTCCGGTCGTGCTGCCTGGCTGCGCGCATTCCTACAGTGTGGCCTCTTCGCTGGGGTTGATCCCGTACTGGCGCTCGGTTCTCGCCCCTGGAACCGCTCCACCGGCATTAGTGAATGCCCTCAGCTGGGACTCTCCCGCAATTTCTGCAACTCGTTGGAACTGCGCTTCCAAGGTGATGCGGAGGGACGCCACCTCCTCGGCCAAACGGTCCACCTCCGCTCGAGTGGCGGCCTCCTCGGTTTCGGTCACCTCAGACACTCGCTGAATCAGCCACGACGCCATGGTCGCCGTCACTATGCCGATTAGCGCGATTCCGGCAACCATTAACGCCACGGCGACGCACTTTCCGGTCACTGATACCGGGTAGAAATCGCCGTAACCGGCTGTGGTGATCGAGGTGAAAGCCCACCAGAAACCATCGCCGAGGTTGATTATGTTGGCTCCCGGCTCACCTCGTTCTGCGTCGGTAACTGCCAGCGCTCCCAGCGTGACGATCAGCGCAGTTGCCCCGGCCGTGTACAGCACTACTCGGCCACGAAGCTGTCTGGTACCGGTGCGATTCAGGATCGACAACAATGCGAGCAGCCGCATCAACCTCAAGGGGCGAAGCAGCGGCAATGCGACCACGGCAAGGTCAAGCAGGTTGGACTTAACAAAGGAAGACTTGGCTGGGGCCATGACGAGACGGACCAGATAGTCGAGTACGAACGTTGCCCAGGTTAACCACACGACGATTTCGCAGGCCGAAACGAAGAAGCCGGGCGCGTCTGGCAATGCGATCGGTATCGCGTAAGCGATCAGAAATACCAAGGCAGTGACCGTCAACGGCCATTCAGCAAGCTCTTCCCAACGCTCCAAACGTTCCATAGGGGCGCACGCTACCGCTTCTGGTTCGGCGGCAAGTTCGTGTTTTCTAAGTGAACAGGCCTCGACACCGGCCATTGCTCTAAGGTACGCCACAGGCAATGATCGTTTCACCACAGTAGGTAACCGATTAGGAGTACGGACAATGACGTTCGAGATTGCACTAGAAGACTTGTCCACCAAGGCAGCCGACTACGCCTCGAGTCTGCAGACCGAGGAAGCGACCAAGACTGCCGTAGTGATGCCGTTCATCACCCACGTATTGGGCTACGACGTGTTCAACCCCGCCGAGGTAGTGCCCGAATTTGTGTGCGATGTTGGCACAAAGAAGGGCGAGAAGATCGATTTCGCGATCCTGCGAGACGGCGCGGTTCAGATTCTCATTGAGGCCAAAAGGATCGGCGACCCGCTCAACCTGCAGCATGCTGGCCAGCTGATCCGCTATTTTCACGTTTCGAGCGCACGAATTGCCATCCTCACCAACGGGCAACTTTGGGACTTTTACACAGATCTTGATCGCCCAAACCTCATGGATGAGCAACCGTTCCTTCGTCTCGACCTGCTCAACATCGACCCATACGCGCTCCCGGAGCTGCGCAAACTAACTAAGGGCGAGTTCGATCTCACTTCGGTTCTGGACGCAGCGGAGGAACTGAAGTACGTCAGCGCGATCAAAAGGAACGTGGCTCAGATGTTTGCTGATCCGCCGGAGGACCTTTCGCGCCTGCTCATTGCCAGGGTCTACGAGGGCATGATCACCGCCAAGGTTCGAGACCAGTTCAGTAACATCGTGACCAAGGCGCTTGCCCAGTTCATCAGCGACCGGGTCAACGACCGCCTACGAATCGCGCTAAAGGCCCATGATCCGGCAATCGGTGGTGCTGGTCAGGCGGACCCATCAGCGTCTGCCGACTCCAACGATGTGCTACGCGATGAGGTTGAAACCACGCTGGATGAACTTGAGGGATACAACATCGTCCGGGCGATTGTGGTCAGTGATGTCGACTACTCCCGGGTGGTCGCCAGAGACACCAAGTCCTACTTCGGAATTCTGCTCGACGACAACAATCGCAAGCCAATCTGCAGACTCCACTTCAATCGTGCTCAGAAGTACCTCGGCTTGTTCAACCAGGACAAGCAAGAGGAGCGGATTGCGCTTGAGCAAGTGGAGGACATCTACCTGTACGCCGAGCGCCTGCGCGCGACCGCCCGCCAGTACGACCTGCTCACATCGGAAAACACATAGGAGAAAGCCAGTAGCTGTGCTTCCAGTGATCTGTGGTGTTTGGCCTATCGGTGCGGCGAGCGCTGGTGAGCTACAAGCTCAAGGCAGGCCCAGCTGCGCCACTGCTGGGGCGAGGTCTTCTGTTCGCCACGGACGCACGACACGAGCCACTTCGGTGCCATCGACGAGGAAGATCAAAGTGGGCCACAGCTTCACCCGATAAGAGCGGCCAAGTGGGCGACCCGGACCGTCCTCGATCCGAATGAGCCGCAGGTTGGTGACCTCGGCCAAAGCGGTCGCAATCACGGGCGCAGCTGATCGGCAGTAGCCACACCAGTTGGTGCCGAACTGCAAGACCGTGCGTCCAGGCAGCGAATCGACCGCAACACGGTCAATGGCTTCAGGAAGGTAGTCGGGCTCCACCTGTTCAGAGTACGCATTCTGAGGCTTCTTGGCCCCTGATGACTCTTGCCACCACCAATGATCAACCGGTTGACATGTAGATAGTCAACCGGTTGACTGTGCGCATGGCCGATCGCTTTATGGTGACTCTGCACGAACTCACCGCCGCAATGGATACCTACGCTGACGCGTTACTGCGACGCGATCACGGCATGACTTTCAACGAATTCGAATACCTGGTGGTGGTGGGCGAACACGACCGGGCCGACATCACCGAACTAGCTGGCTGCCTGCGGCTCACCAAAGCTGCGGTAAGTAAGCGACTACCGGCCCTTGAGGCGGCAGACCTGGTGCGCCGCACCGTCGACCCGAGCAACAGACGCCGTGTGCTAGTCAGTCTCACCGCTGGTGGCGGACAACGTCTTCAAGCTGCGGCTGAACACTTGGAGGCCGAACTCGACACGGTCTTTCATCCGGCCGATCCACTGGCAGACGAACTAGATACCGATCGCCTCAATGCCGACTTGCTCACCCTCTTCACTCGAATCAAAGCCAAGGAGTTACCTCAATGACCGCCCACCGCATATTGGTCATCATCGGCCAGCCGTTCCTAGGCAGCTTGAATCATGAGTTGGCCCACAGTTACGTTCGCGCAGCCGAGACCGCTGGTGGCGAAGTGCGGGTGCGCGATTTGGCCGAGGACTCGCCGTCCTTGCCGGGCAAGCGCGACCATCTGCGGGCCCCAAATGGCGACCTGGCCCACCTAGAGATTGGCGTAACCGAAGACATCGAAGACCTGCAGTGGGCCGAACATGTGGTGATCTTCTTCCCGCAATGGTGGGGCACCTACCCAGCGGTGCTCAAGAACTGGATCGATCGGACGTTCTTGTCGGGTGTCGCATTCAACTACGGGTCAGGCTCGCGCTGGGAGAAGTTGCTCAGCGGACGCACTGCCCGGCTAGTGATGACCCATGATTCGCCTGGGTTTTACAACCTGCTTGCCTACCGCGATGCCGGAATCACCGCATTGCGAACCGCCACCTTGGGTTACAGCGGCATCAAGACCGTTGGGGTGACCAGGTTTAGCCCGGTCAAGGGATCCACTCCGCAGATCAGAGCCAAGTGGTTGGCCACAGTGACCAAGCTTGGCAAACGCGATGGACAGATAGCTGGATCGCGACAAGCACAGCGAGCGGCAACCGTGGCCCATCCAAACCCAGCCGAGCCAAGCCACTGAGGCAAGGTATTTGGTGCCCGACCGCGATCCCTAGCCGCTAGCGGTCAGCAGCCGGGCCTTGTCGGCCGTTGGTAAGAAGGACGCGTTGATGCTGTTTGCTGCCAAGGTGGCAACTTGGGCGTCACTTAGCCCGAATTCGGTTCGCACCGCGGCGATGTTGTCATCGAGGTATCCGCCGAAGTAGGCCGGATCATCGGAGTTCACCGTCACCATGAGTCCGGCCTCCAGCATCGCAGGCAGCGGGTGCGCGGCCAGGTTCGGCACTGCCTTGAGGCGCACATTCGACAGCGGACAGGTAGTCAACGGAATCTGATGCTCGGCCAGATGCGCAACCAGGGCTGGGTCTTCCATGGCCCGAATGCCATGGTCGACTCGTTCTACCTTCAGCTCGCGCAGCGCCTCCCACACATAGCTGGCGTCGCCTTCTTCGCCGGCGTGGGCGACGGTGTGCAGGCCGTCGGCCCGAGCGCGGTCCCAAAGCGGGGCAAACGGTGCTGCCGGAAAGCCCACTTCTGAGGAGCACAGCCCAATGCCCAGTAGTTCGACCCCAGTAGCGAGGGCCGCGTCGTAGGCCTGCTCGGCGTCAGCCGCACTTAGGTGGCGCAGAAAAGTCAGGATCAGCCCCGAACTCACATCGTGGTTGATCTCGGATCGTCCCAGG
>DHWU01000012.1:0-332 GCA_002413345.1 Propionibacteriaceae bacterium UBA5174
CGCCGGATTCGGCGTAGAACGGGGTCTGATCCAAGACAACCTCGACCACGCTGCCCGGTCCAGCGGTCTTGACCAGCTCACCTTCTGACACGATGCCGCGAACTTTGGTCTCGGCGTTCAAATCGGTGAATCCCAAGAACGGCACCTCACCGCCTGCCCGTAGCGTCCGGTAGGCATCGGTGGAAACCGCGCCGCCCTTCTTGGCTTTGGCGTCAGCTTTGGCCCGCTCACGTTGCTCGGTCATCAACTTGGTGAAGCCGTTTCGATCAACGCTCAGCCCAGCCTCGGCGGCCATCTCCAGGGTCAAGTCGATCGGGAAGCCGTAGGTGTCG
>DHWU01000012.1:573-33684 GCA_002413345.1 Propionibacteriaceae bacterium UBA5174
GGGAAGCCGTAGGTGTCGTGCAGCTGAAAAGCCTGGTCTCCGCTGATCCCGGTGGCCTCAGCTTTGGCCTTGCCCGCGGCCAGATCGAAGATCTGAGTGCCCGCGGCCAACGTCCGGGCGAAGGCTTCTTCTTCGGCGTAGGCGATTTGTGAAACGCGTGCCCATTCGGAGTCGATCTCGGGGTAGGAAGTGCGCATGACTTCGCGGCTGATCGGCAGCAACTCCGGCAGTACCGGGTCATTGACGCCCAACAGGCGCATCGACCTGATCGAGCGCCGCAGTAGTCGCCGCAGCACATAGCCGCGGGCTTCATTCCCCGGGCTGACTCCGTCGGTCATCAACATCAGCGCCGAGCGGACGTGGTCAGCGACCACCCGCATCCGAACGTCGTCTTCGCCGCTGCGTCCATATGCCTTGCCAGATAACTCAGCCGCCTTGTCCAGGACTGGGCGGACCTCGTCGATCTCGTACATATTCGACACGCCTTGCAGCAGATAAGCCACTCGCTCCAGGCCCATGCCAGTGTCGATGTTCTGTTTTGGCAACGGCCTGGCCACGTCAAAATCTTCTTTGGCTCGCACCGCGGAGAGTTCTTCGGTCTGAAACACCAGGTTCCAGATTTCCAGGAAACGATCTTCGTCAGCCTCCGGGCCGCCATCCGCACCGAATTCCGGTCCGCGATCGACGTAAATCTCGGAGCAGGGACCACCAGGCCCTGGCACGCCCATGTGCCAGTAGTTGTCTTTCAGACCGCGACGCTGAATCCGTTCGGTAGGCATCCCTACGCTTCGCCAAAGCTCAGCGGCTTCGTCGTCGTCATGGAAAACGGTCACCCAGATCTTCTCGGGGTCAAAGCCGTAGTTGCCTGATGCTTGGCTGCCGGTAACCAACTCCCAGGCGAAGCTGATCGCTTCGGCCTTGAAGTAGTCACCAAAGGAAAAGTTGCCGTTCATCTGGAAGAAAGTGCCGTGTCGGGTGGTCTTTCCGACTTCCTCAATATCGAGGGTGCGGACGCACTTCTGCACACTCGCCGCCCGCGGCCAGGGAGCATCTTCGGCGCCGGTGAAGTAAGGCTTGAAAGGCACCATGCCTGCATTGACGAACAGCAAAGTCGGGTCGTTGTAGACCAACGAGGACGAAGGCACGATGGTGTGCCCCCGCGTGGCGAAGAAGTCGAGGAATCGACGCCGGATTTCGGCGGTTTGCATTTGGGTCTCCTGAAGTTGAGGTCTTGCGGGTCGTGCGGCACTCCTGAACGGGATCTGATTCACCCGTCCAGGCCGGTAGCCTCGCGCAACTCCGCTTCGCGTTCAGTCATCGATTCGTTCACTGTTTCGAAGAACTCCTCCAACCACCCGGTGGCACTGTGCTTGGTACGGGTGATCTGGTCGGCAACTCCGGCGGGAGTGAAACGTTGGTAATACTGCTTGCCCTTGAGCACGACCACCGCGGCTAAACCGACTCCGATGGCAAACCAAAACACGCGCTTACCCATCACTTCGCCTTCCGCTTGCCACTCACGGCTTGGCGCACGCCGTAGGTGAAGGCTGCGGTCTTGATCAGTGGCCCGCCCAAGGTCGAGGAAAATATGGTGGATAGCTGGGCGGCATTTTCCGAAACCACCGACGCATTCGCACTCACCTTGGCGATGTCGTTAGTGACCAAGCTCAGCTTGCCCAATTCATCGTTGGTTGCGGTGACGGTGCTCTTCAGTTCCACCAGGATCGGCACGGCGTTGTGGCCGATGTCACGGATGGCCAGTCGAGTCTCTTCCAGCACGCGGCCAAGCTTCAGTAACGGGACGGCGCTGAAACCTACTAGGGCCACTGCGGCCATAGCTGCGATCAGGCCGGCGATCTCTCCGACGGACATTAGCTACCTCGCTGGGAAGGAGTGTTGGTATCGGGTGCAGCCTAGTGCACGTCCTGCGCGATGGCAGGCCCGCCGACAGGCGCTGAGTCTCGCCACGAACCTCTGTCTTTGCGTTCGGTGAAGAAGACCGTGATCAGGGCTCCCGCTAGAGATGCCGCTGCGGGTAGCAGCATGCTCGCCGCCATCGCGGTGCTGAACCCGGCCTGTGCCTCCGGTGGCAGTTGGCCTGCAGCCTGGGATCCCGAGGCTGCGCCAGCGGGCAAGTGAAGCCCGATTTGCACCTGCATCAGCGCCGCGATGGCGGCGCTGCCCAGCACCGCTCCAACCTGACGCATTGAGTTGTAGATCCCTGAGGCTGCGCCAGCATCGGCTTGGGCGAGGTTGAAGGTTGCGGTCGTGCCGATTGGCGAAAATGTGAACGAAGTCGCCGCGCCCATCAAGGTGGCAGGCAGTAGCAAACGCCACCACAAGGTCTCGTCGGGCACCATCCAGGCGGCGTACCAAACCAGGGATACCGCCATCAATGCCAGGCCTGCAGTTGCCAGGATTCTGGGGTGTACGCGATCCACAAGGCTCCCCACCCAAGGCGCCAACAGCCCAGATAGCACTGCGGTAGGCACCATCTGCAAAGCGGCGCGGGTCGGGCTGAACCCCAGCACTAGCTGGTAGTAGAAAGCCAAAGGCACCGCCGAAGCCGTGATTGACACCCCAACCATGGAGATTGCGGAGTTGGCCAAACTGAAGTTGCGATCAGTGAACAGGCGCAGCGGCAACAATGGTTCGCCGCGTCCCAGGTGCTGCCAGCCAAGGAAGCCGATCAAGACCAGGACGCCAAAGCCAAGCAGGTTCCACACGCTGACCGGACCCCACAGCTGTCCCCAGTCATACTTTTCGCCTTCTTGGATGGCGAACACGATGCTGAACATCCCAACCGCCCAAAGCGCCACGCCGGGCAGATCAAAACGGTGGCTGTGGGTTTCCAAGGACGGAACCAACCGCCACGCCAGGATGAACCCGATCAATCCCACCGGCACGTTTACGAAAAAGATCCATTCCCAACCGAGGCTGTCCACTAGGACCCCGCCCAAAATCGGACCAACAAGGGTGGCAACCGCGGCGGCGGCTCCCCAAAGGCTCATCGCCCGGCCGCGCGATTGTGGCGGGAATGTGCGGGTGATTACCGACATCGTCTGGGGGGTGAGCATCGCCGCACCGAGCCCCTGGAAGGCCCGCGCCGTGATCAACATCTCGATCGAGTTCGACCAACCGCACCACGCCGAGGAAAGCGTGAACACAATCAGCCCAATCAGATAGATCCGCTTCGGACCGAAACGGTCACCTAGGCGCCCAGTGACCAGCAATGGCACGGCGTAGGTGAGCAGGTAGGCGCTGGTGACCCAGATCACTTGGTTCACATCGGCTTGAAGGGCAGCCATGATCCGCGGGTTGGCGACTGAGACGATGGTGGTGTCTACCAAGATCATGAAGAAGCCGATCACCAACGCCCACAACGCGGGCCAAGGCCGGTAGTCAGTCTTCATGACCATTGCAAACCTCCAGGGGGTGATCTTCATTCCAGCGAGGCTTGGTGAACCTGGCAACGCTGAGCCAGCCTAGACCGGCCCGGTTACAGCGAAGGTCAGCTTTCGGGTTTTGGAGTTCGACCGAGGAGCTCTTCAAGCAGGGCCAGCCTTTGGGTCAAAGCCGCTTCGTTACCGTGATCGGTGGGTTTGTAGTACTGCGCGTTGGCCAGTTCCTCGGGCAGATACTGCTGGGCCGCCACGCCGTGCTCACAGTCATGGGCGTATTGGTAGCCAACTCCATGACCGAGAGTCTTAGCGCCGGGATAATGGGCATCCCGCAGTTGGGTGGGGACGGTTCCGATTCGCCCTGACTGGACGTCTGCGATGGCAGCATCAATGGCTCGAATCACCGAATTTGATTTCGGTGCCAGGGCGCAAGCGATCACGGCTTGAGCCAAGTTGATCCGGGCCTCCGGCAGTCCGATTAGTTGCACGGCTTGAGCGGTGGCGACGCAGGTTTGCAGCACCGAAGGCGCAGCCATTCCGATGTCCTCGCTGGCCAAGATGATCAGCCGCCGGGCGATGAACCGGGGGTCTTCGCCAGCGGTCAACATTCGAGCCAAGTAGTGCAATCCGGCCTGCACGTCAGAGCCGCGAATGCTTTTGATGAAGGCGCTGATTACGTCGTAGTGCTGGTCTCCGTCTCGGTCATACCGCACAGCCGCAGTATCGACCGCCGTGGCAACCACCTCAGGGGTGATCTGATTGCCACCTTGCGCGTGCGCCCCAGCGGCGGACTCTTCTAGGTAGGTCAGGGCGCGCCGGGCGTCGCCAGCAGCGAAGCGCAATAGGGCGTCCCGGGCAGCGTCGGTAAGGGTGAACCTCCCGCCCAAGCCGCGCTCATCAAGCACCGCACGATCAACGAGTTGGCCGATATCGGTATCGGTGAGCGATTTGAGGGTCAGCAATAGCGAGCGGCTCAGGAGCGGTGAGATCACGGAGAACGAGGGATTCTCGGTGGTCGCCGCAATCAGGGTGACCAGCCGATTCTCCACTGCAGGCAACAGCACGTCCTGTTGGGCTTTGGAGAAGCGGTGCACCTCATCGACAAACAACACCGTCCCAATGCCGCGGGCCAGTTCGCGTTGGGCATCGGCGAGCGCTGCTCGGACGTCTTTGACTCCGGCGGTTACCGCTGACAGTTCGACGAACCGACGTTTGCCGGAGGCGGACACGACCGCGGCGATGGTGGTCTTGCCGACTCCGGGTGGGCCCCAGAGGAAGACCGACATAGTCGCGTCCTCCTCGGCCAGCCGCCGCAGCGGTGAGCCAGGGCCCAGCAGGTGATCCTGGCCGACGATCTCATCAAGGCTTTGCGGACGCATTCGGACTGCAAGCGGCAACTGGGCATGCGCCGCACCACAAAGCGAGCCGGCTTGGGTCGCAGCGGGCTCCCCTACTGGGTTGCCAAAAAGGTCGGTGTCCACCGGCCAGACGCTACACCTGTGATCAGACAAGTCTTGCTAACCGCGACAACCCGAGCTACTCTCGATATATCGGCGAGCGGCCGACTATCTGACTTAGGAGCAACACCATGAACGACTTCAACGAAGCTTGGGAAGGTCCACCGCACCGTCACGGCAACCGCGGACACGCCCGCAGAGTGCCTGGCACTGGTTTCGGACCAGGCCCCTTTGGCGGCGCGCCGTTTGGCCCAGGCGGCCCCTTTGGCCCAGGCGGAGCAATGGGCCCACGTGGCCGCGGACGAGGCAGGCGTGGTCACGTCCGCAACGCGATCCTTGCGCTGCTGGCCGAAGAGCCCCGCAACGGCTACCAAATCATGCAAACCCTGGCTGAACGCACCGAAGGTGCCTGGAAGCCCAGCCCAGGGGCGGTCTACCCGGCGCTGTCCCAACTCCAAGACGAGGGGTTGATCGAATCGTTCGACAACGATGGCCAGAAGGCCTTCCGGCTTACCGAGGCTGGTACGGCTCAAGCCGAGACTGCGGAGAAGCCCTGGGAAGCGGTCAACGAGGCGGTCGCAGGCATGGGTCCAGCACAACTTCACACGCTCTGGCAGGAGTATGGGCAACTGGGCGGCGCGGCCAAGGAGTTGTCCCGCAACGGCAGTGCCCGTCAGCTAGCGGAAGCCGCCAAACTCCTCGCCGAAACCAGGCGAAGGTTCTACGGCCTGCTGGCCAGCGACGACACCAACCCTGACCTACCAAATGGTGACGACCTGCGCTGATCTGAGCGAGGTACGAGCAAACAAAAGCTGGGAGCGAACCACCCCGATAGTGGTTCGCTCCCAGCTTTAGCCTCGGTCAGCTCTGCTTGGCCGGCGGCGCTACATAGTCCACGCCAGCTTCTTTGCGCTGTCTGGGGCTAATCGGTGCCGGGGCTCCAGTTAGCGGATCAAAACCGCCACCAGTCTTCGGGAAGGCGATCACGTCGCGAATCGACTCCGAGCCGGACAGCAGCGCGGCAATCCGGTCCCAACCAAAGGCGATCCCGCCGTGTGGTGGAGCGCCGAAAGTGAAGGCCTCTAGGAACCAGCCAAACTGGGCCTCGGCCTGCTCGGCGGAGATCCCCATTACCTTGAATACTCGCTCCTGCACATCGCGGCGGTGAATACGGATCGAGCCGCCACCGATCTCATTGCCATTGCAGACCATGTCGTAGGCGTAGGCCAGAGCCGAGCCCGGATCGGTATCGAAAGTGTCCATTGACTCTGGCTTGGGCGAAGTGAAGGCGTGGTGCACCGCAGTCCAGGCGCCCTCCCCCACAGCCACATCGCCGGCGGCCACCGCATCGGAGGCAGGTTCGAACAACGGTGCGTCGACCACCCACAGGAACGACCACGCAGCTAGATCGATCAGTTCCAAGCGGCGAGCGATCTCGTTTCGAGCAGCTCCCAAAAGCAACTGCGAAGGCTTGCGGGCGCCCGCGGCGAAGAAGATGCAATCGCCTGGACGTGCCCCTACCCGGTCGGCCAGCCCAGACCGCTCGGCCTCGGTGATGTTCTTGGCCACCGGGCCGCCAAGCTCGCCGTCCTCGGAAATCGTGACGTAGGCCAGACCCTTAGCCCCACGTTGTTTGGCCCATTCCTGCCAGGCATCGAAAGTCCGGCGCGGCTGGGAGGCGCCCCCGGGCATTACGACAGCACCGACATAGGCCGCTTGAAAGACCCGGAAGGTCGTGTCGGCGAAGTAGTCGGTCAGCTCGGTTAGTGGCAGTTCGAACCGCAAATCCGGTTTGTCGGAGCCATAGACGTCCATGGCTTCGGCATAGGTGAGTCTGGGCAGCGGCAACTCGATCTTGTGGCCCTTCAGCGCCCAAACCGCAGCCACTACTGCCTCGCCAACTGCAATCACGTCTTCTTGATCAACGAAGCTCAGTTCGATGTCGAGCTGGGTGAACTCGGGCTGCCGGTCGGCTCGGAAGTCTTCGTCCCGGTAACAACGCGCGATCTGGTAGTAACGCTCCATGCCAGCCACCATCAGCAGCTGCTTGAACAGCTGTGGGCTTTGCGGCAGGGCGTACCAGGAGCCTGGCGACAGCCGCGCGGGCACCACAAAGTCGCGCGCGCCTTCAGGGGTGGAATGGGTCAGGGTTGGGGTTTCAATCTCGACGAAATCGCGTTCAGCCAAGACGTCCCGGGCGGCCTTACTCATCGCCGAACGCAGCCGTAGAGCCGCGGCCTGAGCTGGCCGACGCAGGTCCAGATAGCGATACTTCAACCGGGCTTCTTCACCCACGTTGATCCGCTCGTCGATCTGGAACGGCAGCGCAGCTGAGGGGTTGAGTACCTCCAAAGACTGGATCGCGACCTCGACCTGGCCGGTAGCCAGGGCCGGGTTCACGGTGTCTGCCGAACGCGCTTCAATCACTCCAGTGACTGCGATGCAGTATTCATTGCGCAGCGCATGAGCTCCGGAGGTCTCCAACACCGAGTCGCGCACGACCACCTGAACGATTCCGCTGGCATCGCGCAGGTCAAGGAAAGCCACTCCGCCCAGATCGCGTCGTTTGGCGACCCAGCCAGCCAAAGTGACCGTGGTGCCAACGTGTTCAAGGCGCAATGAGCCTGCGGTATGGGTGCGAATCACGAGTGAAATTCCTTTCCGAGCCCTTACTGGGCCACCGAAGATCTTACGACGGACGGCCTGAGGTCAGTTGCCGGTGGCGTCCAGGAGGTGGCGTTGGCGGGCACTTGTTCGCCAGTGCGGATGTCTTTCACCTCACCGCTGGAGAACCAAACGAAGGGGATGCCGCGTCGATCGGCGTACCGAATCTGCTTGCCAAACTTGTCGGCCTTCGGCGCCACTTCGCAGGAGATGCCCCTGGCGCGAAGCTGGGTCGCAGTCGCCATCGCGTCATTGCGGGTCTCTTCGTCGTCGACCGCCACGAGCACGCAGGTCGGTACCGAACGCGATGCTGAGAGCATTCCCTTGCCGATCAGTGGCACCAGAATCCTGCTGACGCCCACACTGAGCCCAACTCCGGGGTAGGCGGTGCGTCCGTCGCTGGCCAGGGAGTCGTAACGCCCGCCCGACGAAATTGAGCCCATGGATTCGTAGCCGTCCATGGTGGTCTCGAAAACGGTGCCGGTGTAATAATCCAGACCGCGGGCGATCTTCAGATCGGCGACTAGGCGTCCTGGCACCTGGAGTGAGGCAGCCGATACCACTTCGGCGAGTAGCTCGAGCCCCTCGGTGAGCATGGGGTGCTCCACGCCCAGCGCTAGCACCTGATCGACGAAGGCGCCGTCAGCAGTCCGGATGCCGGCCAACTGCAGACACTTTTCGGCCGCGGGCCGACTCAAGCCCACCTCATTGATCAACAACTCAGTGACAGCTGCGGCACCGATCTTGTCCAGCTTGTCCACGCGCTGCAAAACCGCGAGGTGGTCTTCGACGCCTAACCCTCGATAGAAGCCTTCGGCAAGTTTGCGATTGCTCACGCTCATGGTGACGCTCGGTAGGCCAAAGTCGACGTGCAGCCGCTCCAATGCTTCGAGCATCACTACAGCCACCTCAACGTCGTGGTGGGCTGACAGTGATTCCGAGCCAACGATGTCAATGTCGGCTTGGGTGAACTCGCGGTAGCGACCCTCTTGGGGGCGTTCCCCGCGCCACACCTTCTGAATCTGGTAGCGGCGAAAGGGAAAGTTCAGTACCGAGGAGTTCTCCAACACGTAGCGCGCGAACGGAACCGTTAGATCGAAGTGCAGACCGAGTTTGTCGCTAGAGGATTCTTCGGCGTGTAGCCGCCTTACGGTGAACACTTCCTTTTCGATCTCGCCTTTGCGAGCCAGTTCACTGAGGGGCTCCACCGCGCGGGTCTCGATCGAGCCGAACCCGTGAAGTTCGAAAGTGTTGCTCAGGCTGGCTAGAACCTGCTGCTCGATGATTCGTCCAGCTGGAGTGAACTCCGGAAAACCGGACAACGGCTTGGGACGGGCGCTTCGGCGGGGCTGGTCGGCCATCAGTTCCTCAGGAAATTTGGTTGCAGGTAGGGATTGGTGGTGAGTTCATCACCGATGGTGGTTTGTTCGCCGTGCCCTGGCAGCAGGGCGCTGCCCTTTGGCAGCTGAAGCACTACCTCCGAGAGGGTGCTCCGCATCGCCTCGGGATCCCCGCCAGGCAGGTCGGTGCGTCCGACTGAGCCAGCAAAGAGCACATCACCGGTGAAGACGATTTGGTCGATCGCCGGGTGACTGCAGTAATCCAGGCTGAGCAGGACGCTACCGCCGGTATGGCCAGGTGCCTCGGTCACCCGGAACTCAAGCCGGGCCAAGTTGAGCGGGCTGCCGGGCGAATAGTTTTCGACTCGAGCAGGTTCGATCTTGGCGTCCCCGATCAGCTTCTTCACCATGGCCGCGCCTTCTCGGCTCAGCCCGGCGCCAGGGTCGCGAAGCAAATGCTGATCGGCGTTATGAATGTAGACCGCGATATTGAACTCATCGGCCAAGGTTGCGGCATCGGCGACATGATCGAAATGGCCGTGAGTAAGCAGGACCGCCCTCGGCTGCAGGCGATTTTCGGCTAGCACCGAACGAACTTGGGCCGCTGAATCCTGGCCCGGATCGATGATCACACACTGGTCCAGGCCAGGCGCAGCTACCAAGTAGCAGTTGGACTGCCAGTAGCCGGAAGTGATGGATGCCAGGAACACAAAGGCACCCTATCGGAGCTTGCAGGCTGAACTCTGTTGTAACTATGTGGTCAAGATCGGGCAAGATGGCTCCCATGACTTCCAGCACAGGTCCGCGAGCCTTCGGTCGGGTTGAGGCAGATGGCACGGTCTACGTGCGCACCGAGGACGGCGAGCGTTCAGTCGGCCAAGTTCCCGATGCCACTCCAGACGAGGCTTTGACCTTCTATGTCAGGCGATTTGAAGCACTCGATGTGGAGGTGGGTTTACTGGAGACACGAGTGCGCTCCCTGGCGTTGAGTCCCGAAGAGGCTAAGCACTCCATCAACACGGTCCGGGCCGCTGTGACTACGGCAAATGCTGTGGGTGATCTCGCTGCGCTGGTCGCACGGTTGGACGCGCTGGCGCCGCTATTGGCAGAGCAGTCTGCGGCCCGCAAGGCCGAGAAGACCAAGCAATTGGAGATCACCAAGCTGGCCAAAGAACAGATGGTTGCCGAAGCCGAGGCACTGGCAACCGGCAATGATTGGCGTGGCGGAGTGAATCGTTTCCGCACCCTATTGGAGGAATGGAAAGCTCTGCCCCGGATCGATCGGGCGACCGATGATGCACTTTGGCACCGCTTTTCCACAGCTCGAACCACCTACACTCGCCGTCGCAAGGCTCAATTTGCTGAGCAATCTGCGCGCCGGGAGAGCGCCCGCGAGATCAAGGAACAGATCATCGCTGAGGCGCGCGAGTTTGCCTCTTCCACCGAATGGACGGCCACCGCGGCCTCATTCCGCGACCTGATGACCCGATGGAAGGCCGCAGGCCCGGCTCCCCGGGAAGTCGATGATGCCTTGTGGGCCGAATTCCGTCAGATCCAAGACGACTTCTTCGGCGCCCGCTCGGCAGTACTCAGTGCCCAAGACGCTGAATACCAGACCAATCTGGACGCCAAACGAGCGCTTCTCGACGAAGCCGAAACCACCATCTTGCCAGTGGGCGATTTGACCGTGGCACGTAATGCATTCCGAGCGTTCCTGGAGAAGTTCAACGCCCTCGGACGGGTTCCCCGCGAGCAGATCCGCAATCTCGATTCCCGAGTGAAAGCGTTAGAGAATGCGGTGCGCGCCGCGGAAGAAGATGAATGGCGCCGCACCGATCCGCAGGCCAGAGCTCGGGCCGAAGAGACCGTCGCGATGCTCAGCAACGAGATTGCCAAGCTCACCGAGAAGATCGCCAAAGCCACTGGGCGAGGCGACAACGCGGCTGCCGCTCGAGCGCAGGAGTCGGTCGACACCTACGCCGCCTGGCTCGCTCAGGCGAAGGAAACCTTGGCTGACTTCAGCCGCTGAGTCTCAGTTCTTCAACCGATAGGCGTCGAAAACGCCGGGGACCTTCTTGACTGCTGCCAGCAGATGATCGAGATGAGTCAGATCGGTGGTGTCGAAGGAGAATCGGAACTTGAACTTGTGGTCCTTGGTGGTGTTCAAGGTGGCCGACTGAATTGAGATGTGGTGCTCCCCCATCACATTGGTCACCTCAGACAAGATGCCGGTTCGGTCCAAGCCCTCGACTTGGAGTGCCACCAGGAAGAAGCTTCCCGAAGTGGGCGCCCAGCTCACCTCGACCAGTCGTTCGGGCTGAGCGCGCAGCGAGACGGCGTTGCTGCAGTCTGTGCGGTGTACCGAGACTCCACTCTCCCTGGTTACGAAACCCAGGATTTCGTCGCCTGGTACAGGTCGGCAGCAACGGGCCAGTTTCACCCAAACATCCGGGTCTCCGCCGACGACTACGCCAGCTTCGTTTCGCGAACGTCGGGTCCGCCGCGACCTGGTGATCACGGAGGTGTCTTCGCCACCGATGTCTGCGACTTCGTCGGCTCCGCCCGCGGCGGCCACGATCCGCTGCATTACCGATTGCGCGCTGATCGTGCCTTCGCCCACTGCCGCGTAGAGCGCGTTCACATCGCGCAATCGGAAATGTTGAACTAGCCCGGTGAGATGCTCTGGGGTCAGCAGCCGGTGGAGCGGGAGTCCTGCTCGGCGAAGCTGTCTGGTGAGCTCTTCCTTGCCGGAATCGACCGACTCCTCCAACCGTTCGCGCACGAAGTAGTGGCGAATCTTGCTGCGGGCTCGCGGGCTCTTGACGTAGTTCAGCCAGTCTCGACTAGGGCCAGCATCAACCGCCTTGGAGGTAAGTACTTCCACGACATCGCCGCTAGCCAGAGCCGATTCCAGGGAGACCAGGCGGCCGTTGACTCGGGCACCAATGGTGCGATGCCCGACTTCGGTGTGGACCGAATACGCGAAGTCCACCGGGGTGGAGCCAGCCGGCAGGCTGACCACATCACCCTTCGGCGTGAACACAAAGACTTCATCAGATGAGATCTCGAAACGCAGGGTGTCGAGGAATTCGGCCGGATCCTCAGTTTCGCGCTGCCACTGGCTGATCTGTTGCACCCAGTTGAGCTCGGTGCCATCGACTTTGCCCTCTTTGTATTTCCAATGCGCGGCTACGCCGTACTCGGCCTGGCGATGCATCTCATGGGTGCGAATCTGCAGCTCCACCGGCTTCCCGCCCGGTCCCAGCACCGTGGTGTGTAGCGATTGGTACAGGTTGAACTTCGGCATCGCGATGTAATCCTTGAACCTGCCAGGAAGCGGGTTCCAGCGGGCATGGAGCGCGCCAAGCGCGGCGTAGCAGTCGCGCTGATCGTCCACCAGAATGCGCAGCCCGACTAAGTCGTAGATGTCAGTGAAGTCGCGGCCTCGAACCACCATCTTCTGGTAAATCGAGTAATAGTGCTTGGGCCGGCCGTAAACAGTTGCTTTGATCCCAGCGTCGTTCAAATCGGCACGAACCTGATCGACGACCACGCGCAGATAATCTTCTCGAAGCGGGGCGCGGGCGGCGACGAGTTTGACGATCTCGTCGTAGACCTTGGGCTGCAAAGTGGCGAAGGCCAGGTCTTCAAGTTCCCACTTGATTGCGTTCATGCCCAGACGGTGCGCCAGCGGCGCGAAGATTTCTAAGGTGTCGCGCGCGATTGCAGCCTGTTTGTCTTGCCGCAGATACCCGATAGTGCGCATGTTGTGTAACCGGTCAGCGAGTTTGATCACCAGCACCCGGATGTCTTTGCTCATTGCGAGCACCATCTTGCGGATGGTTTCGGCCTTTGCTGATTCGCCGTACTGGATCTTGTCCAGCTTGGTGACACCATCGACCATGGCCGCGATCTCGCCACCGAAGTCTGCGGTGAGCTGTTCAACGGTGTAGGAGGTGTCCTCGACGGTGTCATGAAGTAAGGCCGCACACAAGGTGACCTCATTCATGCCGAGTTCGGCCAGGATGGTGGCAACCGCAAGCGGGTGGGTGATGTATGCGTCGCCGCTCTTGCGTAATTGGCCGATGTGATAGTGCTCAGCGGTGCGATAGGCACGCTCAATCTGCGCAGTATCGGCCTTCGGATTGTGAGCGTGGACGGTGCGAATCAGCGGATCGAGAACCGCATCTGGCTGATTGCGCTGAGCACCCAGGCGGGCCAGCACCTGCCGCATCCGAATGCGGGGCTGGTCAGTGGCCGGAACTCTGCTTCGAGAGGGTTCAGGCGTGCCGGTACCCAAATCGTTGGGACCCTGAACGCTGTCGGTCACTTGCCGCCTCGCAGGTGTAGAAGGGAAGGCTTATTCTACCCGTGGCGCCCGGACCACAGGCGCTCGACGAACCACCACGATTTCGTCTCCAGTGCGCACCACGTCTGCACCAGGCTCAAAAAACCGGCGCAGGGTCTGGTTGCGAATCACGGCCAGCACTTTCTCCCCGGGAATGTCTTTGGCAGCCAGCCCATCTTCGGCTGCCGTGACGATGCGCTGGTGCACTTCGAGGCCCTCGCCAGAGGTCAGAAGATCCTCGATCACTTGGCCGAGCTGCGGGCTGACTGAGGATAGTCCCATCAGGCGTCCGACCGTATCGGAAGAAGTGATCACTGAATTCGCGCCGGATTGGCGAATCAGCGGCACGTTGTCGGAGTCGCGCACCGCAACCACCACATGGGCCCGATGGTTTAGCTGGCGTACCGTCAAGGTGGTCAAAATCGCGGTGTCATCACGCCCGACAGTGATGATTACTTCGCGCGCTTTGGACACTTCGGCTCGGCGCAGCAACTCCCGCGAAGTGGCGTCGCCTTCAAAGGCTGCGAGGCCGTGAGTATTGGCCGCACCAACTGCCAGCGAGTCCACGTCGATCACGACAATGTCGTCCCTGGTGTGTTCTCCGCGAAGCAAAGTGGCTATCGCACTCTGCCCGGTGGTGCCGTAACCGATCACGACGGTGTGGTTTCTCATGGTCTTCCTCCAACGGGAATCCAGTATTGCCCGGCGTCCCTCACTTGCTAAGACCTCAACAGTGGTCCCGACTAACAGCACCAAGAAGGCAATCCTGATCGGGGTGACCAACACGGCGTTTATCAGGCGGGACGAGGTAGTCACCGGGGTGATGTCGCCATATCCGGTGGTGGTCATGGTTACGGTCGCGTAGTAGAAGGCGTCGACCAAGCCCAGCGGACGCGCGGTCGCATGGTCGGCGTAGGCGCCCCGATCGAGATAGACGATCAGCGTCAACAGCAACAACAGCCCCAGAGCCAACAGCAGTCGGAACACCAGTTCACGAGCGGCGCTACGGCGTCGGGCGGGAAGTAGCACCTGAGCGACTCCACCCCACACCGAACTCTTGGACCGTCCGGTCCCCAGGCCGCCCATCACAGAGTCAGCACCGCACTTGGCGCTTCGATCCCCAGTTCGGCAAGGTAGGCCCGGCCGGAAAGGAAGCTGAGTTCAATCAAGACCGCCACGTGCACTAGTTCGGCACCCAATTGGCTGATCAGGGCGGCGGTGGCACCGACGGTGCCGCCGGTCGCCAGCACATCATCAATCACCAGGACGCGGGATCCTGGCACGATCGCGTCTGCGTGCACGGTGAGCGTCTCGTGGCCGTATTCCAACGAAAAGGTCTGGCTGTGAACGTCTCGGGGCAATTTGCCTGGCTTACGGACCGGCACAAATCCGGCGCCTAAAGCCAACGCAACCGGCGCTGCGAAGATAAACCCGCGGGCCTCCATGCCAACGACCACATCGATGTCTGGCGGCGCGCTGGCCACCAACTCGTCGACGGCCGCGCGGTAGCCAGCTGGTGAGCCGAGTAATGGAGTGATGTCTTTGAACACCACGCCGGGTTTGGGAAAGTCGGGGACATCGCGGATCAACGAGGCGACTAAGGCTTCATTCTGTTCGCGGCTGCCCATCTCAACTCTTCCGCTTTGCCCGAGTCTGCCGAGTCGGCTGTTGACGATCTCCCCGCTCAACCTTCTGGGCGTCCACCAAACCCGGAGTGCTCACCTCTCCAGGTGCCGAGGGGTCCAGAGCAATCGCGACTGTCTTGGCTTTGGCAGTTGCGCGTAATTCATTGCGGGAATCACGCCGCGTCAGCCGCAGCCGATGCTCAACCATGTCCGCGTCCCGCTCTCGCAGCTGAGCCAGCAGCGGTGTGGCGATGAACACTGACGAATACGCGCCGGTGATCATACCTACGAACAATGCCAAGCCAAGGTCCTTCAACGGGCCAGTGCCCAGAATGAACCAACCGGTGAACAACAGCGCGGCCACCGGCAATACGCCGATGATGGTCGTGTTCAGTGAGCGGACCAGGGTCTGGTTGACTGCGGCATTGGCAGCCTGCGAATACGTGTACTTGCTGTTGGTCAGGTCCCGGGTGTTCTCGCGCACTTTGTCGAAGACCACCACAGTGTCGTAAAGCGAGTAACCGAGAATCGTGAGCAGGCCGACGACGGTGGCTGGAGTCACAGAGAACCCAACCAAGGCGTAGATGCCAACGGTAATCACCAGGTCGTGGACCAGAGCGACGATGGCTGAGATGCTCATCTTGAACTGGCGGAAATAGGCCCAGATCAGCAACATCACCAGGGTCAAGAACACCCCTAGCGCGAGCATGGACTGGTTGGTCACTTCCTGGCCCCAGGAGGCCCCAGTCATCGACGTGGTGACTTCGGCTTCGGGGATCGCAAGCTCGGTGGCGATGGCCTGCCGAACCATAGTGATCTGTCCGGTCTCTAGCGGGCTGGTCTGAACCTGCACTTGGCTATCGCCGATTGTGGTGACCGTGGTCTCGTCATTACCACCGATCCCAAGGGCTTCCACTGCCGATCGCACGTCTGCCACTGTGGTCGCAGTGATAGTCGTTGGGGCTTGAAAATCGACGCCCCCTTTGAACTCGATGCCCAGGTTTAAACCACGAACCGAGAGCGCCAGGATCGAGATCAGCAATAGGCTCGCCGAGATCAGGTACCAGCGCTTGCGGTGTCCCACAAAGTCATAGGAGATGTCGCCCACATACAGTTTGTGAGCCAGCCCCTTCTTGCGGGAGCGCTTGCGCGGTTTTCGGTCGGACGGTTTAGCTTCAGCCGTCTTGGTTTGGTCCTCAGCGGCGGCCTTGGCGTCAGGCTTCGCCTTGGCGGAATCCTCGATTTCGGACGTGGCTTTCGCCTCGGCCTCGAGATTGTTCTTCTCGGTGCTCATCAGGCCTTACCTCCGGCCGTTGCCGCGCTCCGGCGCCTCGAATTGTGAAGCGGTGCCGAACTGGTTCCCATATGTTCAGGATCGAAACCGGAGAGCCGGTGGCCACCACCGTAGAACTTCGTCCGCCCCAGCAAGGTCATCAATGGCTTGGTAAACCAGAAGACCACAGCCAGGTCGATCAAGGTAGTCAAGCCGAGGGTGAACGCGAATCCTTGCACCGCGGCGGTCGACAGTGTGAACAGCACCACCGACGACAGCAATGAAACCGAGTCAGCGGCCACGATGGTCTTGCGAGATCTGACCCAACCAGTCTCGATCGCAGTGCGCAGACTTCGCCCCTCACGCGCTTCATCGCGTATTCGTTCGAAATAGATGATGAACGAGTCGGCAGTAACTCCGATTGCCACGATCGCTCCAGCGATGCCAGGCAAGCTCAGCGCAAACCCAATCGCTTGACCAAGCAGCGTCATCATCGACCAAGCCAACGCGCCAGCGATCGCCAACGAGAGGGTCACAACGATCGACAGCCCGCGGTAATAAAGGATGCTGTAGGCGATGACCAAGCCCAGGCCGATCAACCCAGCGATGATGCCGGCCCGCAACTGGTCACTGCCCAGCGTCGGCGAGATGTTTTCCACGCTCATTTTGGATTTGTCGAACTTCACCGGCAGCTTGCCGAAGCTCAGCACATTGGCCAACTGGGTGGCGGTCTTCTGGGTGAAAGTGCTGCTGGTAATTGAGGCCTGGCCGGTGGTGATTGCTTCTGAGACGGACGGCGCAGAGACCACCTCGCCGTCCAATACGATCCCAAACTGATTTTCTGGGCTAGTTAGTTGCGAGATGGCGGTGGTCACCTGACCGAACTGCTGGCGGCCGGTGTCGCTGAAGCCCAGAGAGATCTGCCAGCTGACTGAGTTCTGCGGAATCTCAGCCACTGCACGGGTGACCTCGGTGCCCCTGATCAGCACCGGACCCAGCAGGTACTTGTTCTGCTTGTCTTGATCGCAGGTGATCAGCGGCTCGGTGCTGACATCGGGAAAGGTGTCGCCGCATTGGTAGTTGGTGAAGTCGGTGGTGTCTTGGGTACTGGGCGTCCATTCCAGGAGCGTGGCCATAGTCGCAGAGTCGGCGGTGGTGCTGGCACCGGACGGGGCCGCGGTCGGACGGGGGCTGTCCACGGGTTGCGGTAGGCCGGGCGGTGTCGTGGTGGTCGAGACAGCTTCGGTCTTATAGACCTTGCGGAAGCTCAGCTCCGCGGTTTGCGAGACTCGGTCGACCAGTTCCTGCTCATTGACGTTTGGCATGGCAACCACGATCTGCCGATCACCGCGAGTGGAGATCTCAGATTCGCCCACTCCGAAGGAGTCCACGCGTTGCTGGATCACCTTCTTGGCCATCGCTAGGTTCTCCGCCGATACGTCACCGGTGGCGGTGAGGGTGATCTGCATGCCGCCACGCAGGTCTAGCCCGAGCTTCGGCGCCCACACATTGGCCACCGCCATAATGCTGAACAGCGCGGCGATCATCGCAAAGAGGATCACCAAGGTGCGCAGCGAATGAGTCTTGTGCTTGCTGGTTGCCACGGTTGCCTTACTGGATCACTTGGTCGGATCTGCCGGGGCTGCCGTGGGGTCTTCACTCACTGCCGCATCCTCGGTTGGTTCGTCATCGACTTCGTCGATTTCGTCAGTGTCGCTGAGGTCGTCGTCGTACTCGAACTCATCCTCGACTGGCTGGGTGCTGAGCGCAGCTTTGACCACGGTCATCTCCACACCTGGAGAGATCTCAAGAACCGCCTGCTTCTCGCCAAGGTGCTGGACTGTGCCGATGATTCCCGACACAGTCATCACGCGGTCTCCGGGCTTAAGCGACTCCATCAGGTTGTGTTGCTCTTTGGCTCGCTTCTGCTGGGGGCGAATCAGCATCAGGTAGAACAAAGCGAGGACTCCAAGAAGCAACATGATCGTCGTCGGGTCGAACTGCATCTGAAAGATTCCTATCGCTCACGGCTGCTGGGCAAAGTGTCACCGACCCAAGAGCCTAGCGCCGAAGCCTGGCAAACCAACATTCGACCACACAGGTTTCGCCGTTCACTGGCCCAGACCGGACTAATACCCCAACGAGGGCGCTGACTTCGGCGGACGCAGCCCTAAGTGCTCCCAGGCCCGAGGCGTTGCCACCCGACCACGCGGGGTACGCATCAAGAACCCTTCCCGCACCAAAAATGGTTCGGCAACTTCTTCGATAGTTTCGGCCTCTTCGGCCACAGCCAAGGCCAATGTGCCTACTCCTACTGGACCGCCACCAAAGGAACGGCACAGAGCATCCAACACTGCCCGGTCGAGCCGGTCCAAGCCGAGCGGATCAACCTCATACAGTTCCAAGGCGGCCTCGGCGACTTCACAGGTGAGCTGGCCATCGGCACGCACCAGCGCATAGTCCCGCACCCGGCGCAGCAATCGGTTAGCTATTCGGGGCGTACCACGAGAACGAGATGCGATTTCGGCACCAGCCCGGGCGTCCAACCCAATTCCCAACAGCGATGCCGATCTGGCTAGCAGTCGTTCTAAGTCGGCGGTGGCGTAATAATCCAGTTGGGCGGTGAACCCGAAACGATCCCGCAACGGGCCGGGCAGCAGCCCCGAACGGGTGGTCGCCCCAACGAGGGTGAATCGCGGAATCTCCAGCGGGATCGCGGTGGCGCCAGGGCCCTTACCGACCACCACGTCAACCCGAAAGTCCTCCATGGCGAGGTAAAGCATCTCCGCAGCTGGCCGCGACATTCGGTGGATCTCGTCGAGGAAGAACACTTCCCCCTCGGTCAGCCCAGACAGGATCGCGGCGAGGTCGCCAGCATGCTGGATTGCTGGCCCAGAGGAAATCCGAATCGGTGCGGCCATCTCTGCGGCGATAATCATCGCCAAAGTGGTCTTACCCAAACCAGGAGGGCCCGAGAGCAACACGTGGTCGGCCACGGTTCCTCGATGCCGTGCGGCCGCTAACACCAGCCCCAGTTGGTCACTGACTCGCTGTTGACCACGAAATTCTGCCAAAGTCTGCGGACGCAACGCTGACTCAGCCGCCTGTTCGTCGGTTTGGGCGTACGGATTTAGCGGATCGGGATCTGCTTGGCTTGCCACGTCGGCTACTTTGCCAGGCTACGAAGGGCGGTGCGTAGTAGAACCGCCACGCTAATTGCGGGGTCAGCCTCAACCAGATCACTGACTCGGTCACAGGCGGCCTCGGCATCTTTGGCTGAATACCCCAAGCTTTCCAGTCCCCCAGCGACCTGATCGCGCCATAGCGTTGCGGCTGTCGGTGTTGTCATCAGGCTCTGTGCCGACCCGGCCAACGCGCCCACCTTGTCTTTGAGTTCGAGAACCAATTTGGCCGCGCCTTTGGGGCCGATTCCGGGCACTCGGGTGATGGCCGCTGTGTTGCCACTGAGCACGGCGGAGGCGAACTCCTCGACCCCGAAGACCGCGACAATGGCTTGGGCGATCCGGGGCCCAATCCCCGAGGCGGTCTGCACTAACTCAAAGCAGTCCCGCTCGGCTGCGGTTTCGAAGCCATACAGGGTTAAGGAGTCCTCACGCACCACCAAGCAGGTGTGCAGGCTGACCTGCTCCCCCACTCGCACTGCGCTGACGGAGTTTGGAGTGCAGAGCACCCGTAATCCCATCCCGGATAAATCCACCACCAGCCAGCTGACGCCGAGGGACAACACTTTGCCGGTGAGCTGAGCGATCATGCGCTGGCCTTCTGATTCTGTTTCGCTACTGCTTGGGCTATCCGATCGCTCGCGGCCCCACGCCAAAGGTGGCAGATGGCCAGGGCTACGGCGTCGGCGGCATCAGCAGGTTTGGGCGCAGCGTCGAGTTTCAACAGCCGGGCAACCATCTTTCCGACCTGGGCTTTATCGGCGCGCCCGGATCCGGTGATAGCAGCCTTTACCTCGGTTGGCGTGTGGGTGTAGACCGGCAGTCCAGCTTTCGCGGCCGCCAACATGGCCAACCCAGCCGCCTGCGCAGTGCCGATCACCGAGAGCACGTTGTGCTCGGCGAAAACCCGCTCTACGGCAACGACATCAGGCCGGTGCTCGCTCACCCACTCAGTAAGCCCAGCATCGATGCGCAGCAGTCGTTGCGAAAGCTCCAAATCCGGCGACGTGGTGATCACCCCGACAGCCACCAGGACCGGTGGTCGGCCCGGCTGACCGTCCACCACCCCGACCCCGCAGCGAGTCAGGCCGGGGTCAACTCCGAGTACGCGCATGCCGCCACCTTCCGAACAGATGTTCGGATATTAACCTCGCCGCCAGCGTCGTTACCGGGTGCCACGCCGGAAGCTACTCACCCAGTTGCTGACCGATTTCATCTGGCACATCTTCATTGGTGTAGACGTTTTGCACGTCATCGAGGTCTTCAATCACATCCAGCAGCTTGAACAGCTTCTCCGCAGCATCAACGGTGTCCACCGCCTGGGTGTACTGGGCCACGAACTGCACCTCGGCCGATTCGTAGTCCAGACCGGCCGCTTGCACAGCCTTTCGGACGTCGACGACCACGCTCGGGTCGGAAATCACTTTGAAGGTGTCGCCCTCGTCGAGCACATCTTCGGGGTCAGCATCCAAAGTGGCTTCGAGAAGGTCGTCCTCACTGAGTAGCCGACCGCCCTGGTTTTTGGCCAGTTCGACCACGCCCTTGCGATCAAAGATCCGCGAGACCGAGCCGACGTCTGCCAAGGTGCCACCGTTGCGAGTGACGGCGACCTTCACATCGGCGGCCGAGCGGTTGCGGTTGTCGGTGAGGCATTCAATCAGAATCGCCACCCCGGCCGGGCCGTAGGCCTCGTAGGTGATTTCGATGTAGTCGACCGACTCCCCGCCCAGTCCCCCGCCGCGCTTGACTGCGCGTTCGATGTTGTCGACCGGCACCGAATTCTTGCGGGCCTTTTGAATCGCGTCATACAGAGTCGGGTTGCCGCCAGGGTCGGCACCACCGGTGCGGGCAGCTACTTCGATGTTCTTGATCAGCTTGGCAAACAGCTTGCCGCGCTTGGCATCGATGACTGCCTTCTTGTGTTTAGTGGTCGCCCACTTGGAGTGCCCGCTCATGTACTCCCCGTCCGTCTTCGGTTGGCGGTTTTGCGCGGCCCAGTCTAGGCCACCTAACCTGACCGACATGAGCGAGACCCGACATGGCGAGTACAAAGTTCCCGGCGGCAAGCTGGTCGCCGTCGATTTCATCGTCGACGACCAACGGTTGGCCCAGGTTCGGGTGAGTGGTGACTTCTTTTTGGATCCCGACGAGGCCCTATTGGTGATTGACGGCGCGCTGGAAGGGCTGAGTGTCGAGACCCCTGCGTCGCAGATCGCCAGCCGGATCGAAGTTGCACTGTCCAAAGCCGAACAGGACCAGACGCTGTCCGCGCCGGTATCCATGGCTGGCTTTGACGCTCAAGCCATCGCAATGGCAGTGCGGCGTGCGATTGGACACTCCACTGCCTGGGCCGATCACACCTTCACCTATCTGGATCCTGGGCCGCTGGATCCAACTATGCATGCGGCCTTGGACGAAGTGCTCGGGCGTGAATTGGCAGCTGGCCGACGAGGACCCACCCTTCGCTTTTGGGAGTGGGAAAACCCTGCAGTGGTGATCGGTTCGTTCCAGTCGCTGCGCAACGAGGTAGATGCCGAAGCGGCCCAGCAGTTCGGCGTCCAAGTGGTGCGTCGAATCTCTGGTGGCGGGGCGATGTTCATGGAGGCTGGCAACTGCATCACTTTCTCCTTGGTGGTGCCGCAGAGTCTGGTGGACGGAATGAGCTATGAGGCCTCTTATGCCTTTCTTGACCAGTGGGTGCTCACCGCTTTGTCCGAAGTGGGGGTTGAAGCGCGTTATGCCGGGCTCAACGACATTGCTTCACCGGCCGGCAAACTGGCTGGCGCGGCTCAGAAACGCTTCGCGGGTGGAGCAGTACTGCATCACGTGACGATGGCCTACGACATCGATGCGGACAAGATGCTGCAGGTCTTGCGCATTGGCCGAGAGAAGCTTTCTGACAAGGGAACTAAGAGCGCCAACAAGCGGGTTGATCCGGTTCGCTCGCAGACCCAACTAGCACGCGGAGCAGTGATGGCCTCATTCTTGGCCACCTTCCGCGGACTCTATGACGTTGCCGATGGGGCACTCACTGAAGCTGAGCTGAGCGAGGCGAAAGAGCTAGTAGCAACCAAGTTCGGAAACTCCGAGTGGACTAACCGAGTGCCCTGAGCTTGGTTCCCGGGCGAGACCCTGATGGCCTACTGCCGAGGCAGCTGTGGCCACTCCGAATTGGCACCGTCAGGCCACGGCTCAGGTTGGAGATCATCAGGCTCGGCGTCATCCGAGTCGGCTCCAGCCGCGCCATGACGAGCCTGGCCGAACCGGCGTGGGCGGGACTTTCCGACAAATACAAGCAGCCAGATGCCGATCACCCCGAAGATCGTCGCGATTCCCAAAAAGACCACCACGAACCGAAAGGTGAACCAGCGATCACTTGCCATCGAAGCTTCGTTGGGGTTTGCCGGATTGAAACAGACCTGTACTGCTTCGCCCTGGTCAAGAATGCAGTTGGTGTTCGAACCGACAGCAGAGATGTTTTGGTAGGTCTGCCCGTTGACTTCAAATCGGTACTTCACCGTGCAAGCGACACTGGCTTCATGATTCCTGGTGGAAGTTGTTGTTGTTGAGAGCAGTTTCACCACCACCCCCTCGGTAGTGGCACTCTGTCGCATCGCAGAGCTCACCGAAGGCAGACCGAGCATCAATGTCGCAACTGCTGCAATCACACTCACACCGGTGAATATTCTCCCAACCAGGCGAGTCACAGTGACGCCACTGCTGGAGTCAAGCCCAGCGTTGTCCGAGCTTCTAAAAGCCATCGAGATCGTCGCCTTTCCCACCAAGCTGCGCGTCGGATACGAAACTACTCGTTTCGCCAAAGAACTGGTTAACCAGCACAATGAGCCCGCCGCAAAAAGGCTGCGGCATCACTGCGGCAGCGGCGGCCACCCAGGATCGCCCGACCCTGGCCAGTCTTGGCGCGTGTTTGAGTACGGGGCTTGGCCGGATTCGCCCAGCGGCCCAGTCGGCGCGCCTGGGTCGTATGAAGAGGTCTTCGCCCGGCGCGCCAGCGAAAGCAGGACCGCTCCGACACCCAGCAATATCAGGCTGATCAGCAAAAAGACGCCCGGCAGTATCCAGCCCAAATACTTTTCGCTGGCCAGCGCCGCTTCGCTGGGATTGGCCGGATTGAAGGCCACCGCAACCGTGCCGCCTTCGTCTAGATAGCAGTTTTCCGAGGAACTGCCGGTGGTGGTGTTTTGGTAAGTCTGTCCGTTGGCGTCGAACTTGAACTTCACCTTGCAAGTGATGCCCGCGCTGGTCGTGGTATGGCGTCGGGTTGATCTGGTTGACGGCGAATCCCCCACCAACACGCTGGTTACCACCCCATTGGCGGTACCGGTTTCACGCAAAGTGGAATTTGCAGCTGGCAGCCCGAACAGCAGGCACAGCACCACACCAATCACACCCACACCGACTAATGCTCCGCCAGCTAACCAGAACCCAAGCTTGGAGTCTGATCCGCTTCGCGTTGAGCTACTCCCAATGAACGTCCGCACAATCAGTTACCTCCGAGTCATTTTGCCCTCGGCCAACCTACCCGCACTGAAGCCTTAAACGCACAATTCGCCAAAGCAGGCCTTGCGGCATTATTGGGCCAGTTGCAGCCACCCAGAATCGCCGGTACCAGGCGGGGTTTCTGGCTTTATCTGTCCAACACCCACTCCCAGAAACACTGTGGCAAGCACCAAATATCCAACTAGCGCACGTAGGACGAAACCGCCATCGCTTGATAGCGATGTTTCGCCTGGGATAGCGGAATCAGCGACGCCGCGATCGCGAGCACCGCCGCCGCCGCCGCCAAGGATCTTCATGGCTCACAAAGACCGCCTCGACCAGGCGTCGTCCGAATTCCCGCACGCCTGACTGTTACCTAGTCAGGGCGAACACTTACCGATAGTTCTCCCAGTCGGCCGTGCCTGCCCCGCTCCCTGAGCCGGGCTCGGAAATGATGCCGCGTCTGGGGACAGGTGGTGGGGGTAGTAGTCCAGAATCGGCAGCCGGTGACCGCTGCGGATCCGTTGGAAAATCAGCCCAGCGGGTGCCATCAGGCTCGGCTGAAATAGGCTCAACAACTTTGATCGGCTCGGCCACCAGTGGAGCTACCCGATCGCCAAATAGTTGGCCGAGTTGGTCGGCTGCCTGCGGCGGAACTGAATGCACGATTTCAACCCCGCCACCGAAAGGCCGCATCACCAATGCCGACCCGTCCGGCCAGCGCAGCGCCACCATCTGGGCAATAGCGTTGCGGGCGATCTGGTCACGGTTATTCGGAAGCTGTTGGCCAACTAGCTGCTTTCGGCCCTCCGCCATCAGTCGCCCACCAGCCAGAGCCACCGAGATGGTGTAAGCGGTGGCAATCCCGCTGAGAACCAGAACGAGTACACCAATCATGAAGGCCTCTGGATGGCCAAATGGTGTGGTGATCACCAGCCAGCCAATTCCGATAGCCACAAAGAGCAGGGCCCCCGACAGGCCACCCAGGTTGCCGCTGGCGTCGCGATAGTCCTTCGGTGCGCCACGCAGTCCTTCGCGCAGAACTGCGGCGCCTAGCGCTTCGGCGGCGATGCCGCGTTCAACAAGGGGCGCAGCTTCCATTGCGTCTAGAACCTTGCGCGCCGCGGTACTCGCCTGCATGACACTCATCATGGCTACTCACCGGATCCCCTCAATCACTGGCGACTGAAAGCGCCTGTTCGAGGGTGAAATTCCCTACATAAAGCGCTGTTCCGATGATTGCACCTTCTACTCCCAGCGGGACGAGTTCACGCAAAGATCGAAGGTCATCCAAACTGGAAATACCCCCGCTAGCCACCACCGCAGCGTCGGTACGGCTGCAAACATCGGCTAAAAGACCCAGGTTCGGGCCAGAAAGCATGCCATCGCTGGCCACATCGGTGACCACATACCGCGAACACCCGGCCGCATTGAGCCGGTCCAAAGTCTCATACAACTCGCCACCTTCACTGGTCCAGCCCCGAGCCGCCAGCTTGGTGCCGCGCACATCCAAACCAATCGCTACCCGGTCACCGTGCTCAGCGATGATCCGGTCGCACCATTGCGGGTCTTCCAAAGCTGCGGTGCCGATATTGACCCGTCGACAGCCAGTTGCCAAGGCGCGGGCCAGCGAGGCATCATCACGAATACCGCCGGACATCTCGACCTTCAAACCCAGCTCAGCAACGATGGCCGCCAAGACCTCAGCGTTACTCCCCCGGCCAAAGGCGGCGTCCAGATCCACCAGGTGCAGCCATTCGGCGCCAGCGTCCTGCCACCGTTTGGCAGCCGCGAGTGGATCGCCGAACACCTTTTCGCTGCCAGCCACCCCCTGCACCAACTGGACGGCCTGTCCGCCCTGAACATCCACCGCGGGCAGCAATTCCAGCTTGGTCATTGGTTAGTCTCCTAAGGTCTGTAACCAGTTGCGCAGCAGCCGAGCACCGGCCACTCCTGACTTCTCGGGATGGAACTGGGTCGTCCATAACCGTCCGTGTTCGACCGCCGCCACAAAGCGGTCGCCACTATGTTCGGCGAAGCTCACCTGGGCGTCAGCTGGCCAGCCGGGGCCGGCATGGACGCCGTAGGAATGCACGAAATAGAACCGTTCGTGTTCTACTCCGGCGAACATCTTCGACCCGGCCGCAGCCTGCACTGTGTTCCACCCCATATGCGGCAACGGCTTGGCCAGCAACTGCTCTACAGCGCCGGGCAGGACGCCCAGGCCTGCGGCCCGATTGCCATGTTCAACGCCTAGCTCGAACATCACCTGATGCCCCACACAAATCCCCAAGATTGGGCGGCCCAACGCCAAACGCTGCTGAATCAATTCCGGCCCACCGACGCCGATTAGGCCGTCCATGCAGGCGGCAAAAGCGCCAACGCCGGGCACCACCAGCCCATCAGCGACCAGACAGGTCTGATGATCGTTGGTCAGAACGACCTCGGCGCCAGCAGCAGCCAAGGCGCGGGTAGCCGAATGTAGATTGCCAGATCCGTAATCCAGCACGGCCACCCTTGGTCGAGCTTGCTCGAGACCTTCCTGCGGACCCGAAGACCCGCTCACAGGCTGCCCTTAGTGGAGGGAACCACTCCAGCGATCCGGGGATCAAGCTCAACCGCGGCCCGCAGTGCCCGAGCTAAGGCCTTGAACTGAGCTTCAACGATGTGGTGCGGGTCCCGACCTGCGAGCAAGCGCAGGTGCAAGGTGATTCCAGCATTGGTCGCGAACGACTCGAAGACATGCTGGGTCAATGAACCGGAGTAGGCGACCCCATCGCCACCGAGTTGGGCATAGGCCTGACCAGCCGGCTCGCCTGAGCAGACCACATAGGGCCGCCCGGCGAGATCGACAACCGCTTGGGCGAGAGCCTCATCGAGGGGCACAGTGGCATCACCAAAACGCCGAATGCCAGCTTTGTTCCCCACCGCCTTAGCGAACGCTTGGCCGAGCACAATCGCGGTGTCTTCAACGCTGTGGTGGGCGTCGATCTCAACATCGCCGATGGTAGAAATCTCCAAGTCAATCAGCGAGTGTTTGGCCAAGGAGGTCAGCATGTGGTCATAGAAGCCGACCCCGGTGGTGATCTTGGATTCGCCGGTGCCGTCCAGATTCAGTGCGACCCGAACCTCGGACTCGTTGGTCCGGCGTTCGACTACCGCAGTACGCGGACTCATCTGATCTCCTTCAACACTTCGGACAGCGCGGCGTAGAACGCTTCAGTTTCGGCTGGTGTCCCGACCGAGACTCGCAGGAAGCCAGCTGGGCCAGTTTCCCGCACGAGCACGCCACGATCGAGCAGCCGCTGCCAAACATCATGACGGTCAGCAAAGCTACCGAACAAACAGAAGTTGGCGTCCGAGTCGATCACCTGTACCCCAAGTTGAGGCAGCCTGATCAACATTGCGTCGCGGGTAGCGCGCAACTCGTCAACCCGTGCCAGCATCTCCGGCGCGTTGGCCAAAGCCACCCGGGCGATCGCCTGGCTCTGCGCCGAGAGGTGGTACGGCAGCCGAACGATCCGGCACGCGTTGACGATTGCCGGATTCGCGGCCAGATAGCCGACTCGAGCACCAGCCAGGGCAAAGGCCTTACTCATGGTTCGAACCACCACCAGATTGCCGAACTGAGGCAACAATGTGACCGCGGTTTCCGCCGCCTGGTGAGCAAATTCCTGGTACGCCTCGTCGACCACCACGATCGCTTCAGTGCCAGCCAAAACGTCGCTGATCACCGACAGCGGAGTTGAAGTCCCGGTTGGATTGTTCGGGGTGGTGATGATCACCACCGTCGGGTTGTGCTCGGCAACGGCGGCCAGAATTTCGGCAGCCGTTAGCGTGAAATCGGCACGCCGGGGCACCACAACGTAGGCGCTGTGGGTGTTGCGGGCGTATTCGGGATACATCGAATACGTGGGACCGAAGGTGAGCACCGTACGGCCCGGCCCGCCGAAAGCCCCTAGTAAGTGGGTCATCACCTCATTGGAGGCATTAGCCACCCAGATATTGGCAGCAGTCAGGCCGTGGCCCAGATAGGCCGCCAAATCGGCCCGTAGGTCACTGGCCTCTCGATCAGGGTAGCGATCGATACTCGCCGCAGCCGTGGCGACAGCTTGGGCCATCTCGGCGATGATTGCCGGGCTGGGCGGGTAAGGATTCTCGTTCACGTTCAGGCGTACCGGAACGTCCAACTGGGGTGCGCCGTAGGGCTGCTCCCCCACCAATTCCGGACGCAGAGGTAGACCCGACAGGGTCACATCGGGCTTCACGAGAGCCGCCGAACGTTGACCGCCGCGCCATGAGCTGGCAGATCCTCAGCTGCGGCGAAGGTCTCCACCACGTCGGCCACTTCAGCCAGCGCAGCTTGGGAGTAGTTGATGATGTGCACCTGCTTTCGGAAACTGCGCACGTTCAACCCCGAGGAGTGGTGCGCCGCACCGGCGGTGGGCAATACGTGGGTGGAACCAGCGGTGTAATCACCAAGCGACACCGGCGAATATGAACCCACGAAAATCGCTCCGGCGTTTCGCACTCTGGCTGCCACTGCGGCCGCGTCGCGAGTATGAATCTCTAGGTGTTCGGCAGCGTAGGCATCCACGACTGCCACGCCCTGCGCCAAGTCGTCGACCAGCACGATTGCAGACTGCTGCCCAGACAAAGCGGTACGAATCCGGTCTTGGTGTTTGGTGGCCGCAATTTGCGGCTCGACGGCGGCACGAACAGCGTCAGCCAAGCCCGGCGAATCGGTGACCAGCACCGAGCCTGCCATCGGATCGTGCTCGGCCTGGGAAATCAAGTCAGCGGCGACGAAGGCCGGGTTAGCCGTGTCGTCAGCCAGAATCGCGATTTCAGTTGGTCCGGCTTCGGAATCGATGCCGACCCGGCCACGCAGCAGGCGTTTGGCTGCGACTACATAGATATTTCCCGGACCGGTCACCAGATCTACCGCGGGGCACAGATCGGGGACGCCGTAGGCGAACATGGCGATCGCTTGCGCTCCACCGACGGCGTAGACCTCGTCTACCCCTAACAGTGCGCAGACCGCCAAAATGTTGGGATGCGGCAGGCCACCGAACTCGGCTTGCGGTGGGCTCGTGACCGCGATTGAAGTTACCCCTGCGACTTGGGCGGGCACCACATTCATCAGCACGCTGGAAGCCAGCGGGGCCAACCCGCCGGGGACGTACAGTCCGACGCGTTCGACGGCTACGAGCTTCTGCTCCACCACCGCACCTGGGGCGAGCTCAACTCGAGCCGAGACGCTGCGGGCCTCGGCTTCAGCCACCATCCGGCGGCGCTGGATCGAGGTCAGAAAGGCGTCTCGGACTGCTGGGTCTAGGTTGGCTTCGGCCTGGCTGATCGCTTCAGGCGGCACCCGGAAACTCGCCGGGGTGACGTGGTCAAATCGCTGACTGAATTCCGCCAGCGCGGTCACGCCCCGCTCAGCTACCGCCGCCAGGATCGGACGCACCGTCTCGGCGGCTGCGTCCACGTTGAAGTCGGCTCGAGGCACCGCAGCGCGGTAGTCGGGCAGCACAATGCCTCGTAGGTCAATGGTTCGCAACACCCGATGATTCTAATGCCAACCCGCACTAAGGCAGGCGTGCCCGTGCCCGTGGCCGGGCCAGCCGGGTTCGAGTGGTTCAATAGCGAGCATGTTCATCGGTATTGGCACTCTGGTCAATGTGGCGACGGTGTCTATCGGTGGCCTGCTCGGCTTAGCGGTTGGACACCGGCTGCCGCAGCGCACCCGACTCGTGGTGACTCAAGTCTTGGGGTTGGTCTCGCTGGTGATCGGCGGGTTGTCGATCAGCCAAGGCATGTCGGTCGCTTTTGGCGAGGCGGTCGGTTCCGGGTCGCGACTGCTCGTGGTGCTTGGGGCGCTGTTGATCGGTGGCATCATCGGCTCTCTGGCTCGGTTGGAGCAGCGCTTCGACGATGCCGCGGACTGGCTACGCACCAAGTTTGCCGCCGATGCCGACCAGCACTCCTTTATCGAGGCAGCGGTCAGCTCCACCTTGATCTTTTGTGTCGGCCCGCTGTCCATTCTTGGGTCGCTGTCTGACGGCATGGGTGCCGGCGCGGAACAGTTGCTAGTCAAGGCGGTGATGGACGGCTTCGCCGCGATGGCGTTCGCGTCAAGCATGGGCGTTGGAGTGTTGTTCTCGGTGCTCCCGCTGGCCCTGTATCAAGGGGCGTTGACCCTGCTTGGTCTTTGGCTGGGCGATATTCTTCCGGCTGCTCAACTGGATTCGATCACAGCCACTGGCGGAGTCATCCTGTTAGGTCTAGGCATCCGGCTACTTGACATCAAGCAGGTGCCGATCGGGGATTTGGTACCGGCCTTGGTGGCCGCTCCCCTGCTGGTAACTGCGGTCACAGCATTGACTTAGGAGCAGATGATGTCAGCAACGCCAGCAACGGCGGCTTTGGACGCAGCTCAGGTGAGCTATCGGCTGCACAGCTACCACCACGACCGGACCAACACCAACTACGGTGCCGAAGCCGCGACGGCGTTGGGCATCGATCCATTGCGAATGTTCAAGACTTTGGTGATCGCTGTCGGCCAAGGTCGCCCACCTTTGGCCGTGGCAGTCGTTCCAGTCGCTCGCCGATTGGACCCTAAACGTTTCGCTGCTGCCTTGGGAGCTAAGCGAGCCGAACTCGCCCAAGGAGCAGCAGTAGTGCGGGCCACCGGCTACGTGCTCGGCGGGGTATCTCCGCTTGGGCAGAAGACCCAACTGCCGACGGTCCTTGACGAGAGTGTCGCGAATTGGGACACCATCTTCGTGTCGGCTGGCCGACGCGGACTTGATGCCGAGTTGAGTTGGACTGACCTGGTTCAGCTGACCAATGCGTCCTTGGCTGAGATCGCGATCTGAGGCTCAAACCTCTTCGGTAGTCACCACACCCAGCTCATCTACCTCTGGGTTGTCTTCGTGCACTTCAACCTTGGCCCTGCGACGAGGCGGGTCTTCGTCATCGGGGCCCAACGACGCGGCGAGCAACACCGGCGTGATTGCGGCAAACCCCCAAACAGCTAGGGCAGACCACGACCGTAATTCCAAGGAGATGGGTACCACATCGCCGATATTGGCCGCGGCTAGCCTGGCATCGAAGGACCCCGGCCCGATCAGCACCCCAACCAGCCAGCAGACCACCCCAGCGAGTAGGCCCGCGCCTGCAGCGAGCAACGCCACCGGCCACCCTGCGTAGCGGAACCATTTCCAAGCCACCAAGCCCAGCCCCGCGCCAACCAAGGCCCCAGTTATCGAATACCAGACGTCGGAGGCGACCATCTGGGTCAGCCCGGTTTCGCCGATCACCGCCGACCCATCGGCCTGCACCACGTAGCTGGGCAGATCGACCACCCCAGACCAGAAGAGGGCAGCCAGCGCGCCGACCACGATCGCTAAACCGGCCAACAAGGCCATCCAGGCGATCATGGTTACTGTCCGGGAGCCCTGCGGAGCGGTCTCCAAATCCTCAGCCAATGGGGTACTCACGCAGCCAGCCTAGCGAGTGGCCGCGGTCGGAAAATCAGGCGTTGATACACGAGGGCCCCAACAACGCTTTCAGGTCGGCAATTAGCGGATGTGAAGGCGCTACCCGCAACCCCTCGTCAAGCCGCCACACCTTGCTGCCACTGGTCGCTGAGATCAGCTTCACTCGAACCTCGGTCGGCCCAGGATGCGCCCGCAATACCTGGGCCAACTGCTCGATCACTGCAGGGGTACAACGGACCGCGGGCAGCTGAATGACCAATGGTCCAGACGGGCCCTCAGAGACATCAGGAAAGTTGACCTCCTGGCCGGTCATCTCCACCGAATCGTCTTTAGCACGGATTCGGCCCTTGATTCGCACCACGGTGTCGGTTGCTAGAGATAACGCCACGGTGGCATACACCTTCGGAAAGAGCAGCACTTCGATCGAAGACTCAAGATCCTCCACAGTCACAATCGCCCACAGCCCGCCGTCCTTGGTCTGTTTGCGCACTACTGCCGTGATCATTCCGGCGATGGTGATCATGCCGTCGCGAGGGCCGTCATCGGCGCGCAGTTCACCAATGCTGAGATCTCGTTGGGCGACCAGCACATGCTCCAAACCCTGCAACGGGTGGTCGCTGACATAGAGGCCGAGCATCTCGCGTTCAAAGGCGAGCCGAACTGATTTGTCCCACTCTGGGACATCAGGCAGTGGCGCCGCTGTGGACTGATCTGCGCCACCGAAATCGCCAAACAGGTCATCTTGTCCGTTGGCCTGATTTCGCTTGAGGTCGATGACCTCGTCGACGAGACGTTCGAAACAATCCATCAGACCGCGACGAGTGTGGCCCATCGAGTCAAAGGCGCCAGCTTTGATTAGGGATTCGATCACTCGCTTGTTGCAGGCCACCAGTGGAATCTGCTCGAGAAAGGCATTGAAATCGCCAGCCTTGCCCACCTCCGTACGGGCCTCGACGATGCCCTTGACCACGTTTTCGCCAACATTGCGAACGGCAGCTAGCCCGTAGCGAATATCGGGCCCTACCGGGGTGAAACGGCCCTCGGACTCGTTGACATCTGGGGGCAGGACCTTGATCCCCATCCGTCGACACTCCCCCAAGTACAGCGCAGTCTTGTCCTTGTCGCTCTTCACCGATTCGAGCAGTGCCGCCATGAACTCACAGCGATAGTTGGCCTTGAGGTAGGCCGTCCAATAGGAAACCACGCCGTAGGCAGCCGAGTGCGCCTTGTTGAAGGCGTAAGCGGCGAAGGGGACCATGATCTCCCACAGCTTGTTGATCGCCTTGTCGGAGAACCCCCGCTCACGCATCCCAGTGCTAAACGGCTCGAACTCCGCCTGAAGCACTTCCTTCTTCTTCTTGCCCATCGCTCGCCGAAGCAGGTCGGCCTGTCCCAGGCTGTAACCAGCGACCCGCTGCGCAATCTGCTGGATTTGCTCCTGATAGACGATCAAGCCGTAGGTAGTGCCCAAGATGTCGGCCAGCGGCTCGGCGAGTTCGGGGTGGATCGGCTCGACCGCTTGGCGGCCGGTCTTGCGCAACGCATAGTTGGTGTGGCTATCGGCCCCCATCGGGCCTGGACGATACAGCGCGATGGTCGCCGAAATGTCTTCGAAGTTATCGGGACGCATCATCTTGAGCAGCGAGCGCAAACCGCCGCCATCCAGCTGGAACACGCCGAGAGTCTCGCCCGAACCAAGCAATTCGTAGGTGGCCGGATCGGTCATGTCGCGGCGCAACTCGTCCAGGTCAAGATCGATGCCCTGGTTGATCGCCACATTCTTGACCGCATCATCGAGAATGGTGAGATTTCGCAG
>DHWU01000019.1:0-6285 GCA_002413345.1 Propionibacteriaceae bacterium UBA5174
AGCCAGACCCAATGCGGCAAGCGCGACCCAGCAAACCCGCACCAACAACAACACACCCGGCCATGGGCCGGGTGTGTTGCGGAAAATCAGGCTTGCTTGCGTTCTTCGACCGCACCGCGAACCGGCGGGTTGGCCAAAGCCTGAAGCTGCACCACAGTGGGAAAACCATCCTCGGTCCAAAGATCGAGAGCGGTTTCGGCATCGCGCACCGGTAGCGGCACGACATCAGCGTCAAGAACCTCTTGAGCTGCTGCCAACCGGTCCCTAACAGCGGCAACTTCTTTAGCGCGCTGATTGAGCTCGAACTGCAAGGCGACCTTGTCACCACGAAGACCAGCGGCCTCCCGTGACAAGCCGGCCGCAGTAGCCCGGGCGGCGATTAGTTGTTGATTGAGTTCTCCATTGCGGGCCCCCAACACTTGGACAACGCCCAAGTTAAGCCTGGTGGCCTGCTGCATCAATTCACTGGCACGTCGAGAGTCTTCAGACTGCTCGACGAGAAGCGTCGTTCGGGTAGCTCTCACTTCACGCCAGGCGAATACTGAAGCAAGAACACCACCGGCAACTGCCAACACCAGTCCAACGGGCATCAACCAAGGCCCGCCAAATCCGGCGAATACTGCAGCAACTGCCGAACCGAGCAACGAGAGCCGCGTATAGCGGCGGCGCGGGGAAGGAATCGCTTTCCTCGAAGCGGCTACAGGTAACACGCGGTGAAGTCTAGTGTGACGGGTTGGCGTTTCTCGGCAGATCCTTCGGCGCGTCCCCCTGCGGGGGACCGGGAATCCGGCAGGCCCGCTCCCAAAAGATTCCTGCGGTGAGCAAAGCCACACTCGCGATCGCGGCCACCACCGACACGAAGACCCGCTCCCTTGGCAGTACCGCAGACATTCGTGGCACAAAGGTGACCACCGCGGCCACCGCGGCACCGGCCAACCCCGCACCAGCCACTACCGAGGTCTTGGCTAACGCCAGCAGGGTGATCGCGCGACTCGCTTCGATCAGTTCTCGACGAACTTGGATCTTGCGGTGAGTGAACCAAGTCAGCACCCAGGCCATAATCGCTAAGACCGCAATCACCAATGCCGTCGCGAGCGGAATCTGAGGAAGCGGCCACCCGAATTGATCCGGTATCGCAAATCCCAGCCAACCAACTCCAGCACCGATCAGCCCGCTCGCCACGACTGTGTGCCAACGGACCGGCCCGACCGCCCCATTCAGTTTCGGTTCGGTCATCATTGGGCCAGTAGGTCGTCCCGTCGGTGCACACCGCTTACATCTACGCCAGCAATCAGATCGGCAATTCGACCGTGCCCGACCAGACTCGCTTCCGGGTCGACTTCCAGCCAAGGCACCAACACGAAACCGCGTTCATGGGCGCGAGGATGCGGCAAAGTGAGAAAGTCGTTGTTGATCTCGCGCTGGCCAACCGAGATCAAGTCAACGTCAACCGTTCGCGGCCCCCCAGAGAACTCTCGGACTCGGTCAAAAGCATCTTCGATTGCTAACGCCCGTTCCAACATCACCGTCGAAGCCAAGGTCGAGTCACTGGTGACGATCAGATTCAGAAAGTCCGGCTGGTCGATCGGACCAACAGGGGTGGTCTCGTAGACCGAAGAAATCCGGGTGATCTTCAGCCCGGGGGTCGCTCGCAGATGTTTCACCGCGCCTTGGAGGTATTCCAGCCGGTCGCCCAAGTTGGATCCAATGGAGAACACAGCCTGCCGTAACGGGCTCATCCCCGACAGCGTATCGATATCGAATGGCGTATCACTCATGCTTGACTCCTGCGAAAGATGGTCACACTGACATCGGTAACGGACACCGGCATAGGTGCCGCTGGTTTATGGACGGTCACTTCTACCGCCTCAATCATCGGCTCAGCTAGGCAGGCAGCGGCAACCTTTTCCGCCAACGTCTCGATTAGATCGACCGAGCCAGCACCAGCGGTCTGCGCGATAGTGGCCGCCAGTACCGAATAGTCCACGGTGGTGGCCAATTCGTCAGAATCGGGCCGCGTCCGCAGACTGGCCACAACGTCAATCAGGAAAGGCTGTGGGGTGAGTTTCTCGGCAGGGTAAACCCCATGTGCGGCGTCCACCCGAATCCCGGTGAGCCGAATGCGATCTGGAATCATCTACTCGCCTCCTGCGCCGAACCCTACCGGCCAGCTGGATTGGACAACATCCCCGCGACCGAGATCGCGTCACGGTGCGGACCGACGGTATGGGTACGCACCCCCCAAACCCCATTCACGGCCAATAAAGCGGTCAAAGCAGCGGTCGCAGCATCGCGCTCCCGCGGCGGACGCGGGCCGGCTGCATCGGCTAGCAACTCACCAAAGAAACGTTTCCGGGAGGCGCCGATCAAGATCGGCAAACCCAGTTCGGCTAACTCATCCAGGCGACGCAGCAACTCCCAGTTGTGCGCGCTGGTCTTGGCGAATCCAAGACCTGGATCAATGATCAACCGATCTCGGCCGATGCCAGCAGCAGTAGCCACCGCCACCCGCTGTGCCAATTCATCCCTGACCTCGGTAACCACATCGGCGTAGGTCGCCAACTGCTGCATATTGGTGGAGTGCCCCCGCCAGTGCATCGCCAAGTACCACGCATCAAGTCCGGCGACCGTGGCTAGCATGTCGCGGTCAGCTAGGCCGCCGGAGACATCGTTGACTAGGACTGCTCCGGCTCCCACAGCAGCCGCTGCCACTTCGGCCGACATGGTGTCCACCGATACCGGGACGCCAGCCGCAGCGAGCCGCTCAATCACCGGGATCACCCGCCCCAACTCGGCGTTGGGATCGACCCTTTGAGCCCCTGGACGAGTGGACTCCCCGCCAACGTCAACCAAATCCGCACCGGCCGCAGCCAGATGCAGGCCGTGGGCCACCGCAGCCTCAGTGTTCAGAAAGTCGCCCCCATCGGAAAACGAATCCGGGGTTACGTTCAACACCCCCATCACCAGGGTGCGTCCAGGCTGAGGCAACTTTCTCACCTGCGAAGCCTAACCAACATATTGGGCATCGAAACCCGGCCACCACCCACACCAGGTTCAACGCAACTTTGAACCCGAGATCTGTGGCTTGCCCGAGCCCAAGAAGAAGATCCCCGGGTAGCCCGTGGTTTCGAAGCCACTGCTGGGATTGCTCGCAAACGTCGAAGACTCGATTTGCAGCTTCCCGGTGCGGTCATTGCTGACGAAAAATATCGCCCCACCGCCCTCTTTGGCCTTGTTATGTTCGACTCGGGTTCCCGCAATCCGGATGGTGAAGTTGTTGCCATCGGCGTAGATCGCTCCACCGCTACCACCGCCAGAGGTCCCCGCGCGGGCCGGATTAGCACCAGCCCCAATCGCAGAGTTGTAGCTGAGAACGCTATTCAACACCACCCAGGAGACCCCGATACTGCTCAGTGCACCCCCATTTGAACAGGACCCACCCTGCCCGTTGGCACCCCCGAAAGTGCTGGCTGTTACGTACACCGGTTGGTTGTTGTACTGGCTGAGCACGCGGATCGCGGCACCACCCAGATCCGGTCCGGTGCTATCGCAACGATTGCGGACGAAGGTCGAATTCACCACTGAGAACCGGCCGCCGCGGACGAAGATTGCACCACCACCACCGCCCTCTGCGCGCTGGCCAGTGGAGTTGCCGTCCGCGAACCTTAGGTTTTGCACCACCAGTCGCGGAGTGGCCTGGTTTTGGCAGTGGGAGGTGGTCCATCCCTGAGCCTGATCACAGGTGTTCTGGTACAGGATGCGCCGCTTGCCCTCACCGCTGAGGGTGACTAGACCCCCGCCATCCAGGACCACCAGAGAGCTGGCGTTACGCACCTTCGCGGTGGCCTTCATGGTGATGGTCACCGGCTGCGGGCCGCAGTTGAAAGTGATGATGCCGCCCTTGGCCACCGCCGCAACCACTGCCGACGAGGTGCAACTGGCCGCAGTTCCCTTGCCAATCACCCGAGCTGGCTTCGAAGTGTCCACCGCCCGCGCTGCCGCTGGCACTGCCGCCTTTCCTTGCGCATTCCCGGCGGTGAAGCTCGACGTCGTTGGGCTCGATGTTGGGGCGGCTGTCACATTCGACGTCGAGCTTGCCCCAACTGGGCTATCGGTCGAAGTCGGGACGGCTGGTGAACCCGGCGCCGTGCAGGCGGATAACAAACCCACCGCGGCGATCACAATCGCCAGTTTTCGCCCTGAGTCTCTCGCCATGGCGAGAACAGTAGTGCGCCCACAGGGTTCAGCAATAGCGTCTGGTCAAGCCAGTCGTTAGTCAGCCCGCGGCCGAGCGATCAGCTAGACCCAATTCAGGAACCAGCGGGCGGTACCGGCGTCTCTCCGCGCGATTACCGAAAGGCCTTCGCCGCAGTCTGACCCAGGATCAACCATTGATGATCAGGCTCATCGCCTCGGAGCGAGTGGCTGGGCTGGCCATGACCCCCCGGACCGCGCTAGTAACGGTCTTGGCACCAGACTTACGGACCCCCCGCATCGTCATGCAGAGGTGCTCGCACTCAATCACCACCATCACGCCGCGCGCACCTAAATGCTCCACCAGTGCATCGGCGATTTGGGAGGTCAGCCGCTCCTGAACCTGCGGACGCTTAGCGAAGGCGTCCACCAACCGAGCCAACTTACTCAGCCCAGTGATCCGGCCCTGACTAGGAATGTAAGCCACGTGCGCGACCCCAGTGAAGGGCAACAGATGGTGCTCGCAGGTACTCCAAACCTCAATGTCGCGTACCAAGACCATCTCGTCGTGACCGAGCTCGAAGGTAGTCGAAAGCACCTCGGCCGGGTCGGAGTCGAGACCTGCGAAGATCTCCGCATATGCCCTCGCCACCCTGGCCGGGGTAGCCAACAGCCCTTCGCGGTCGGGATCTTCACCGATCCCGATCAGTATCTCTCGAACAGCCGCGGCCACCCGCTCCTGATCTACTGCCATGGCTCAGATCCCCGGCGGATTCGGCCCGCCGGGATACGGCGGCGGGAACGAAACTGGTGGTTGCGGCGAATAGGGGCCCGGGTAGCTTCCCGGCTGTTGCGGCGCTGCCGGAGGCATCACCGGTTCAGGCTGGATGGGGCGTTCCGGCGGGCTGATCGGCGGCACTTCGCTGGGCTTGCGAGTATCCGACCCAGTCCAAGCTGGACGCTTCGGCCAGCGCTGAAGCGGCTCGAAGATCTTCGCCACCTGCTCCTTGTCCAGGGTTTCCTTCTCGAACAACTGCCGCACTAGTTCGTCCAGCACCTCGCGGTTGTTGTTGAGAACGTCGTAAGCCTCCTGATGGGCTACCGAAATCAACCGAGAAACCTCTGCATCGACCTGGCCAGCAACCGATTCGGAATAGGTCCGCGACTCGCTGGAATAGTCCAGGCCGAGGAACGGCTCACGATCACCCGAGCCGTATTTGACCGCGCCCAGAGCTTCAGTCATGCCGTATTCGGTGACCATCGCCCGAGCCAACTTGGTGGCCTTCTCGATGTCATTACCAGCACCGGTGGTGGGGTCGTGGAAGACCAGTTCCTCCGCTGCCCGCCCACCCATCATGTAAGCCAGTTGGTCGAGCAGTTCACCGCGGGTCTGGGAATACTTGTCGTCGTCGGGCATCACCATGGTGTAGCCCAGCGCCCGCCCACGCGGCAGGATCGTTACCTTCTGCACCGGGTCAGTACCTGGCATTGCCGCGGCTACCAGCGCATGTCCGCCCTCGTGATAGGCGGTAATCAGAAGCTCGCGCTCATTCATCATTCGACTGCGCTTCTGTGGGCCGCCGATTACTCGGTCGATGGACTCGTCGAGCTGCGGTTTGCCGATGAACCTCAGGTTCATTCGCGCTGTCAACAAAGCTGCCTCGTTGAGCACATTAGCCAAGTCGGCACCAGTGAATCCAGGAGTGCGCTTGGCGACCGTGGCCAGGTCAACGCCAGGGGCCATCGGTTTGTTTGCCGCGTGCACGCGCAGGATCTGCAACCGGCCCTTCATGTCTGGAGCTTCCACCGGGATTTGCCGATCGAAGCGACCAGGCCGCAGCAACGCAGGGTCAAGAACGTCTGGACGGTTGGTGGCCGCGATCAGCACCACACCACCGCGGACATCAAAACCGTCCATCTCGACCAGGAGTTGGTTCAGCGTCTGTTCCCGCTCGTCGTGTCCGCCCCCCATGCCAGCGCCACGATGCCGTCCGACGGCATCGATTTCGTCAATGAAGACGATCGCCGGGGCGGCCTCTTTGGCCTGCTCGAAGAGGTCACGCACTCGGGAGGCGCCGACGCCCACGAACA
>DHWU01000019.1:6552-16532 GCA_002413345.1 Propionibacteriaceae bacterium UBA5174
ACGAAGTCGGAGCCGGAGATGCTGAAGAACGGAACTCCGGCTTCACCGGCGACCGCTCGCGCCAGCAAAGTCTTGCCGGTTCCAGGGGGGCCGTAGAGCAGCACCCCTTTGGGGATCTTTGCCCCAACCGCAGTGAACTTGCCAGGCTCGGAAAGGAACTCCTTGATTTCCTGGAGTTCTTCGATGGCCTCTTCACATCCAGCCACATCGGCGAAAGTGGTCTTCGGCGTATCTTTGCTAGCCAATTTGGCCTTCGACTTACCGAAGCCCAGAACCTTACTTCCGCCACCTTGGGCGTTGTTGAGGATCATCAAGAACACCACACCGACGATCAGGAAAGGCACCACGCTGAGCAGGAACGTGCCCCAGAAATTCTGCTGGGCTGGTTCACCCTTCCAAGTGTCTAACGTGCCAGCGGCAACTCGGGCGTTCAACCGATCCACCAACTGCGGGCTTTGGGAGCTAACCCAGGTTGATTTGTACTTCGCTGCTGGCGTGTCTTTGGTGGTCACCAAGATGGTTTGATCTCCATCAGTGATGGTCACCTCAGCCAGCCGGGTGTCGGAGTTGATCAAGGTGACCATGTCAGAAGTCGACTTACCGACATAGCCATTGGCATTGCCGACGGCTTGGAAGATGACCACGATCGCGAAGAATCCGAGGACGATCCAGACGATCGGGGATCGGAAGATCCGAGAGAGGTTCATATCCAGCTTTCGTCAAGGCAGGCGAGCACGAGTAAGTAGGACGATACCGAACCAGGCAACTTTCCGGGCTTGGAATCAGCTGTACACGTGCGGCGCGAGAATACCGACATCGCGAAGATTGCGGTAGCGACCGGCGTAGTCCAACCCGTACCCCACCACGAACTTATTGGGCAGATCAAAACCGATGTAGCGGACGTCCAGATTGGTCCTCATCGCCTCTGGCTTACGGAACATCGTCATGATCTGGAGGCTGGCAGGGTTCCTGGAGGCCAGGTTTTGCATCAGATAAGTGAGCGTCAGCCCGGTGTCAATGATGTCTTCGACCACCAACACATGCCGCCCAACCAAGTCAGTCGAGAGGTCTTTGAGAATTCGGACAACCCCAGAAGAGTGCGTACCCATGCCGTAGGACGAGACTGCCATCCAGTCCATCGCACAGTCGATGCTCAATGCTCGAGAGAGGTCAGCCATTACCATCACGGCACCGTTAAGCACCCCGACCAATAGGGGGTTGGTATCGGCGTAGTCGGCATCAATCTGAGCGGCCATCTCGGTCAGTCGAGCAGCTATCTGCTCAGACGTGAAGAGGACTTCGGAGAGATCGGCGGCAATATCAACAGCATCCACGGCCCCAAACCTACCCTGACCTAGGCATCACACCCACCGGTGGCGCGATCTGCACTTTCAACCGTGGTCGCGTGCAGAAGCCGCACTGAGGCAGCGCTGGATGCGAGATACCCGCAACCCAGGCACTTCCACCCAGCGCTGACCGCGCCAATCAGTCACCAAACTGGCCACCGCAGCCACCTGGGCGGCCGAAATATCGCCAGCACCTTGCTGCCGAAGCCAATCACGCAGTAGTCGCCCCAACAGGGCTTGCGGCAGCTCAGCCAACACCTGACAGTCGAGAGCGGACGGGTCGAGCGCGGCCAGCCGCTCGGCCGCCAGCGAGTCGAGGAAGTCCGCATCAGCTCGAGCCAGAGCAGCCGTACGAGCCAACGCTTGGGCCACGCCAGGCCCCAACTCAGCCTCCAACATCGGCAGAACTTGCTGCCGCACCCGCACCCGGGTGAACCGCGAATCACTGTTGTGCGGATCAGTCCATGGCTGGAGTCCTAGCTCGACGCAGCAGGCCTTGGTGATTTCGCGCCGCAATCCCAGTAGCGGACGCACGAATCGTCCGCGAGCCGTCGCCATGCCAGCCAGTGACCGGGTGCCTGAACCGCGAGCCAACCCCAACAGCACTGTCTCGGCCTGATCGTCGAGGGTATGACCCAAGAGAATCATTTCCTCCGCCGCGGCCGCAGCTTCCAGCGCGGCATAGCGGGCGGTTCGAGCCGACGCCTCTGGCCCGCTTCCGGCATCGTCAACCTGAATCGAAACCACCTGGGCTGGCATCGCCAACTTTGAGTCGAGCTGGGCCACCACCCCGGCGGCAACTTCCGCAGAGCCGTCCTGCAACCCGTGGTCCACCACCACTGCCCGAACGGCTCTGCCTGACCGCTTCGCCACCACCGCGGCAGCACCAGCCAGCGCTAGTGAATCGGGCCCACCAGAACAGGCCACCAACAACGGATTAGTGGACCTTTCCGCGACTGCCGACACCACCTGCAAGGTGGCAGGACCGAGTGCCCGACGAGCCATCTGGGCGACCTAGATCCGCCGCAGCCAACGCTGCGGATCTCGCAGCTCAGCCAGCGTGGGCAGATGGCCTGGTGCCGAGAACGCCTGATTCAAAGTGGCGACATCAGCGCTCTCGATTACGGCGCGACAAAATCTTGCACCTTCACGGTACTGAGCGTATTTCAGATCCAAGCCGAGCAGCCTTTGGAGCAGCCCTGCCCAGCCGCTGGTGCTTCGGCGCTGATCAAACGCGTGCCGGATTGCGGCGTAGGTAGGCACCACTGACTCCCCCACCCGATCCATCATCACGTCAGCATGCCCTTCCAACAGCGACATCACGGCGGTTATCGCGTCGAATGCCTGTTGTTGGGTCGCCGAGCCGATTCGGTCAGCACGGTTCGTCGCCGTTAGCCCGAAACCCAAGTCGTCACCGTCCAGTAACTCGGCGATGAGGCCAATCAAATGCTCCCGAAGCCACGGCGCGTGACCAAATTGGAAACGGTGAGTCTGCTCATGCAGGCACACCCACAGCCGAAAGTCGGTTGGGAACACCCCTAGCTGACGCTCCACCGCCACCACATTTGGCGCCACTAGCAGCATTCGGTTGGGTTGATAGAAGGGGTCGAACTGACCCAGAATCCTGGTCGCGATAGCCGCAAAGACCAGCCCAAATTCGATACCCAACGCCTTGGCCCGGAGCTGGCGATAGCCACCACTGAATGGTTCAGTCGGGCCGCTTATCGAAGTCAACATCGACTCAGAAGATTGGGCGCAGGCCCGCAACCAACCAACCCGGTCAACCACCAGAACTGGAGCAGCCGCTGGCTGACTGAGTTGAGTCACTGCTTCGATGTGATTCACACTCTCAACCGCTGCCGCGCGCAGTTCCGCCACTGTTGCGGCCACCTCGTCAGACGTCAGCCTTGGCCCGGACGGGAGCACCGCGGTTCCGGCAGCCACGGCTTGGCCCCAATCGAGGGCAGGGAGTTGCTCCATGAGGCTCAGCTTAGAATCAGTCATACTCGATCAACTGCAGTTGCAGGTCACTGCGGCCGTTGCGGTGCGATCCAGCCAATCGTAGGCAGCCTCAGTGCCGCTCCCGCCGTTGCTGATCTCGGCGAAGACTAAAGTGGCCCCCTCAACGGTGGTGAGGTAACCAGCAAGCGAAGCGACCCCCTTTAGGGTCCCGGTCTTGGCGTGAACCTTGCCTCGACCACCGGCCTCTTGAGCGCTGTCGAATCGCGAGGCGAGCGTCCCGCTAACTCCAGCCACCGGCAGGCCAGCGACCAATGATTGATATTTCGAATCGGACAGCGCTAGGCGAACAACCCCAGCCAGCGTTACCGCTGTCAGCCGGTTGTTCGCAGAGAGCCCGCTGCCATCCACGATCTTCTGGCCCGTGCTCGACAACCCCTGCGCAGCCAACCAGGCCGTGACGTTTGCGGCCGCGCCGGTGAAGCTTCCTTCTCGGCCTGAGGCCAGCGCGGCGTGGCGAGAGATCACCTCAGCGGCAACATTGTCGCTGGACAGCAGGGTGTGTTTGACGATCAGTGCCAAGGATGCCGAACTCACTTTGGCCAGCTCCGGACTGGCCGCAGTCGCTTTAGCAGCGGTGATCGAGCTCACTTGAATGCCCGCGTTCCGCAGCCGGGCAGCAAAAGCAGTTGCAGCGGTCTTTGCCGGGTTGCCGTCGGCCTCCGCTGGAGAAAGCAGACCCGAATTGATCTCCAGAGCAGCCACCCTGGCTTCGGTGTCACGCCACTGCTTCTTCCAGGTCGGGTTGAACATCGGCCCGGAAAACAGTGATTCGTCATAACCAAGACTGATCTGAGTGCGACCCGAGGCTTTCAGCTCACTCACCGTGGCTGCCGCTAGCGCCTCCAACGAGGCGGGCCTGGACACCGTTTTGGTCGCCTCATCGGTTAGCAGCGGATCTCCTCCACCGACCAGGATCACCTGCCCGCCGGCACCACTGACCACCTTGGTGGTGAAGGTCGCATCTGCACCGAGGGTGTCTAGTGCCACCATCGAAGTCACCAGCTTCATCGTGGAAGCCGGCGCCAGTGCAGTCGCGCCACCTTGGTCGACCAGCAGCGTCCCGTCGGTGGTAGTGACCACCACTGAAGTTGAGCCCGCACCTTTGGTCGCCACGGCTTTGAGTTTCGCGGCCAGAGCCTTCGAATTTGGCAGCGGCGCAAAGACCGTCGGCGCGCTCACTGAACGCGCCACTGCGACCGATTGGGACCCAGCGCACCCAGTTGCCAAAGTGGCCACCAAGACCCCAGTGAGCAGCACTGCGGAAACGCGTGCTGGGCCGACCGTGCTTGTCGGGTGCCGCATTGGCGATAGGCTCAGGACGTACATAACAGTTCCATCATGACAGAGAGCTCCAATGGATCACCCTGCATTTACCCGCCCAACGATCCAGCCTAGTCTGCGATTCGACGTGACCGTCGAGATTCCGAAGGGCACGAAAAACAAGTACGAGATGGACCATCACACTGGTCGGATTCGGCTCGACCGGACCCTGTTCACCTCGACGCAGTACCCCAACGACTACGGCTTCATCGAAGGCACCCTCGGCCAGGACGGCGACCCGCTCGACGCCATGGTCCTGGTGCCCGAACCGACCTTCCCCGGCGCGCTGATTGAGTGCCGTGCGATTGGCATGTTCCGGATGACCGACGAGGCTGGCGGCGATGACAAGGTGCTGTGCATCCCAGTCGCTGATCAACGCCAGGGCGAGATCAAAGAACTCACCGATCTGCCCAATCTCGCGCTACTTGAGATCGAACACTTCTTCAGCGTCTACAAGGACCTCGAACCGGGCAAGTCGGTTGAAGGTGCGGTTTGGGTTGGTCACGCTGAGGCCGAGATGGAGATTCACGCCAGCTGGGAAAGAGCTCGCGGCACCTCCTACGAGAACGAATTCACTCAGGAGTAGGCCGGTTCGTCATGGTTACCCGCGGCGAACCGAAGACGCATCAGCTGTATTTGTTGCGCCATGCGGACGCCGAGGGTGACCAATTCGGGCTCGGGGACGCGTCCCGCAGCCTTAGCCGACAGGGACGCGCCCAGGCTCGAGGACTGATTGAATCCCTGGCTGCGGCGAAAATCGAGCTGGTGTTGTGCTCTACGGCCACCCGCGCCCGCCAGACCACCGAACTCCTTTCGCTGCGAGCCCCGATCAAGACTTTGCCGCGGCTCTACAACGCCAGCGCACGTCAGGTGTTGTCCGAGTTGTGCGGAGTCGATGACCAGATCCGCCGAGTGCTGGTAGTGGGTCACGCGCCCGGGCTGCCTGGCTTGGCCTACTCACTGGCCAGCGACGATTCCGACGCGTTGGCGCTAGCTCGGGTGCGTCCGATGTTTCCACCAGCCACCTTGATTGGCCTGGAATTTCGTGGTGGCTGGTCAGAGCTCGACCAGGCCCGGGTGTTCATTTCCAAAGTGCCCTGAGTGCACCGAAAGCTGCTAGCTGGTCCCCGAACACAAACCGCGGACTTGCCTCTACACTCCAAGAGTTGAGCGGCGCCCAGGTGAATGCACAATTGTGCCTACGTCCCGTAAACCCGCGGGCGGTAGACTTCACCACCCATACCCCATAGGGTATGGCCGCTGGCGTCGCTGCTGGCGGAAGGAGTTGATGATGGCTGAGATTGTTGTTCTCGGTGCCGGGATTGCCGGACACACCGCAGCATTGCATCTTCGGCGGATGCTCGGTCGGTCACACAAGGTGACCGTCGTTTCCCCGAACTCAAACTGGAACTGGATCCCCTCCAACATTTGGGTCGGGGTCGGCAAAATGCCAAAAGAGAAGGTGATCTTCCCGCTGGCACCGATCTATCGGCGCAAGGGTGTCGAATTCCGGCAGGCAAAAGCCCTCGCAATTCACCCCCAAGGCGATGCGGACGATAGCCGCGGCGCGGTAGACATCGAATACACCGGTGCGAATAATCGCGGCGGCACCGAACGAATTCGCTACGACTACTTGATAAATGCAACCGGCCCGAAGCTCAAGTTCGAGGCTACCGAGGGTCTTGGTCCCGACCTGGGTAACACCGTCTCGGTTTGCACCGCCGACCACGCTCGGGGTGCGGCCCAGAAGTTGGCCTCGACCATCGCAAAGCTACTGGAGGGCAAACCCCAAACTCTGGTGGTGGGCACCGGTCACGGCACCTGCACCTGTGAGGGTGCAGCGTTCGAATACACCTTCAATGTTGACCACGCTCTGCGGGACGCTGGCGTGCGGGATCTGGCCACGTTGTATTACCTGACCAACGAACCAGCCTTGGGCGATTTCGGCGTCGGCGGGATGATCTTCAACCAGAACGGTTTCGAAACCAACAGTGAACTGTGGACCAGTTCACTGTTCCGGGAACGGGAAGTGAAACCGATCATCGGCACTCACGTGCATAAGGTCACTGCCTCAACGATCTCTTACGAGACCCTGGACGGCCAGCTACACGATCTCGACTACGACTTCGCCATGCTGCTGCCACCCTTCAGCGGCCACCCAATCAAGGCTTTCGACGCCGAAGGTAACGACATCACCTCTGAGGTCTTCGCCCCGAGCGGGTTCATGAAGGTTGATGCCGATTACTCCGGCAAGCCCTATGAGGAGTGGAGCGCATCCGACTGGCCAAAGACCTATCAGTCAATCGGCTATGACAACATCTGGGCCGTGGGAATCGCCTTTGCGCCACCGCACCAAATCTCCAAGCCGAACAAGACTCCGAACGGGACCGTCATTGCCCCAGCTCCGCCACGAACCGGCATGCCGTCGGGCACCATGGCCAAGCATGTGGCCATGACTGTCGCTGATCGAGTCAAGGTTGGCCCGAAGGCAAAGGCTCATGAAGCATCCATGACGACGATGGGCGCGGTCTGCGTGGCCTCGGCTGGCACTGGCCTCACCAAAGGCTCTGCTGCGGCGATGATCATGGATCCAGTTGTGCCCGATCGGCAGAAGTACCCGACCGGACGAAACCTGGCCACGACTAGAGGCGAAATCGGGCTCTATGGGCACTGGTCGAAGCTGATGCTCCACTACCTGTTCATCTACAAGGCCAAGGCATTGCCTGGCTGGCAGCTCATTCCGGAGTGATCATGACAGACCAAGACAAGCAGTCCGCCGCTCAGCCAGTACTAGACCTGAGCAAGGCGCCAATGCCCAACGTCAAGACCTTGAAAGCGCGTTATAACTTGTTCGGCCAGTTCGGCAAGTTCGTCGCGTTCAACCTGCGCATCATGAAGATGGTGCTCAGCGGCGGAGGCCACTAGTCATCAACAGACGGCAAAGGCGGTTCTCGGATCATCCGAGAACCGCCTTTGCCTTAAGTACAGCGAAACGTGCGCCAGCCCGCTCAGGCCAGAGACAGGAAGAGCTTCTCCAAAGCCGCGGTGTCGACCTGGTTGTCCGGTGATTCTTCAAGCAGGCATTGCCGCAGTCCGCCAGCGATGACTGCGAATCCGGCCCGATCCAGCGCCTTAGAGACAGCCGCCATCTGGGTGACCACTTCAGTGCAGTCGCGTCCCTCTTCGATCATTCGGATGATGCCACCGATTTGACCCTGGGCGCGCTTCAAACGCTTCAGAACCGGCACCATCGCATCAGAGTCAAGTTGCATGTAAGCACTCCCCTCAACTGGCTCGCTGAGGTTGATCCTACTAGTGGCGGGGGCCACTTCGTCGCTCATGATGACGACTCGACTGCTTCATGCTCAGCGACTTCGGCACGAATGGCCTCCATGTCAGCACCCTTCACTGCGACGATCAGTTCTTCCAGCGACGCGGCGGGAAGCGCGCCCGGCTGAGAGAAGACCAAAATGCCCTCACGGAATGCCATCAGCGTGGGAATAGACATGATTTGAGCAGCCCCGGCGAGCTCACGCTCAGCCTCGGTGTCGACCTTGCCGAACACCACATCGGGGTGCTTTTCCGAAGCCGCCTCATAGACCGGGCCAAACATCATGCACGGTCCGCACCAGTCAGCCCAAAAATCGACTAGGACAATATCGTTCTCGGTGATAGTCGCTTCAAAATCACCGGCGGTCAGGTTCTTGGTGGCCATTCCACACTCCTTCCAATACCCCCTAGGGTATCACCTCGGTGATGTTGGCAGGCTCACGAACCTCAGCTTCGAATCACACTGACCGGCAGAAACAGCATTCGGGGCCTAACCCAGTAGTTGGGTCAGGCCCCGAATGGTTCAGTACAAAATGGCGTCAGCTGCAGGTGATCGTTACGCCGTTGACGTAATGGACGCCCGGGCCCAGTTCTGCGCACTGCGAGGCGAGCGTCGACAGGGCACCAACCATGACGATCGTGGTCACGGTAGCGATCACGATGAAGATCGCTGAGATCACAATCCCCGCCACCGCCACACCGTTACCCATGCCGGCCTTTTTCGATTTCGACAAGCCGACGATTGACAGGATGAGGCCAACTGGGGCGATAACGAAGGCGAGGATCAAGCCGACCACGCCCAGAGTCTGGCCTGGGTTCACGGCCGCCTGCGGTACACCCGGGTAGGGCTGCTGGGGCGGGACAGATGGACCGTTTGGATTTGGATATTGCTGAGACAAAGTGGAGTCCTCTCGAGTTTCAGAGCGGCCGTTTGCGACGCTCTGGGGTGGCAAGGCAGATACAACGAGATTAGTGCTCGTGCTTCAGGGTATCGGCACAACCAGCCCACAGTTCAACTACCGAGCCGCCTTCGGGAATCGAACCCGAGACCTACGCTTTACGAGAGCGTCGCTCTACCGACTGAGCTAAGGCGGCCTGTCCTGCTCGGACCGAGGCACAACTATAGGGGAAGTCGAGCACTGCTTCAGCCCCGCGGCCCCCAGGAACTGCCAACGGCGCCGTGCCAAGACCAAGGCAGGAAGCCGTGCATCGACAAAGGCCCCGTGCCGAACTTCCTGTGGAGTTCGTCAGGACGGCTGGACTGGCACATCAGCCAATGGCTAATCCCGGCGCAACTTCACCGTCCTAGTCAGCAGCCCGCGCAGCCTTATCTCGTTGTCGGGACGCCCGCAGGCTGCGGTCAACACTCCAGCCACCAGCGCCAATGAACAAGATCAGCAACCCGATCACAGTGATTAGAAGCTGTTCCTCGCCCCAGAACCCAAATTCGAGGGTGCCGGGCTCGAACTTCCGGAAGATGCTGAACGAAGCTCCCCAGTAGACCAAAGCCAAAGCGCCACCGGTAACCAATGCAGCCCCCAAGCCCGCGGCCCTCGTGGCCAAGCCGAGCAACATCGCGAGTGCAACCAGCAGGCATCCCACTGCAGCCACTGTGGCCACAATCGGCACCACTGACACAGGCACCACGGTATTAGTCAGCATCTGCTGAGTCTTTTGTGGCTCGAGCAGCATCTGCACACCCCGAACGCCGAAGATGGCCGCCAAGACCAGGCGCACTAGGAACAACCCAAGGGACGCCCAAAAACCGTCGGTCGCCTTCTTCGGTGTCGCTACCGCCGCAGCCACCGGCACTGAACTGATCGGACCGGCTGACTCAAATTGAGGTTCGGAAGTGAACGCGGCCGTCCGAGCATCTCGGCGCGCAGCCCTTTCGACAGCAAGCTTGCGTTCCTCTTCGGTGACTGCTTGCTCCTCCGAAGCCAGCAGGTCGGCATAGGCTCC
>DHWU01000019.1:16899-21253 GCA_002413345.1 Propionibacteriaceae bacterium UBA5174
ACCAGATCGGCTGGCTCAACGACCGTTCCCGAAAGTGGCTCAACGGTGGGTTCAACAACGGCTGCAGCCAGCGGCGCCTCAGGGGCAACTGGCAGCGGCGTGACTGGCACTGCCGGGGCAACCGGCATCACCGGTGCACCCGGCAAGGACACCACTGGTGCCTCGACAGCTGGCACCTCAGACACCTCGGCCGGCAACGACGCAGGAACCACCTCAGTCGGTTCCGCCAAACCCTCAGGCTCGACAACCTCAACCACCGGCACACCCGGCACCCCCGGCAACGACACCGGAACCACCTCAGTCGGTTCCGCCAAACCCTCAGGCTCAACAACCTCAACCACCGGCACACCCGGCAACGACACCGGAACCTCAGCAACAGGAACCTCAGCGGCCCCAACGGGAACTGGAGGACCCACTGGCTCGGATACCTCCACCGTGGGCGCCGATCCGCCTTCTGACTCGAAGTCTTCAGCGGCTGCGGCCAATTCGGAGGCTTCTGGATCGGCCGGGATTTCCTCGGCAACTGCGTCCGGCTCATCGCCGGGGGCTGCCAACACCGGAATCACCGGTACCACCAGTGGCACGGTGACTGTTGGCAACGACTCGGAAACGCCGTCCGAAGCTGGCTCTGGCGGCACCGGCATTGTTGGAATCTGCGGCATCGCTGGAGCAACAAGGCCCGCATCGATCTGAGCTGCATCGCCCGTGATCGGTTCGGGGGCGGACTGCGCACCCTCAGTCTGAGGAGTCTCTGGCTCGCGCGGTTCGGTCACAGGGGAATCCTTTCCTGCAAAGCTCTTCTGCTAATGCTGACATTGGTGGAGGCACACAACGCCCAGCGACACGATAGCGCCATTACGGAGCACCCTGGCCCGACTCCCCGGTCATCATTGCCGCCACCGAGACTTGGCCACCACGCGACCCACCGTTGGATCGCGAGCTTCACCCCCAAGTTCAGTGTCCCGACAAGGAAATCAACAATGACTCCATCGCCAGCAACGGCGCCACGTTGGACGCCAACGCTGAGCGACACCTCAAGATCGCATCCAACTTGGCGATGGTCAGCTCCGGCGTTGATGCCTGGGTAACCTGACCGATCGCATCGACCTGTTCGATGTTGATCAATTCCACGCTGATTGCGGTCTGCTGAGCCAGGACATCGCGATAGAACGAAGTCAACTCGGTCAACACTCGATCCAGCGAGTCCCGCTGCAAACGTTTGGCTCGCGCCTTTTGTTGATCCTCCAACTCCCGCATCGCTGCCTGCGCATTTCGCGGTTTCGCAGTCCTGGTGCCAGTGGCGGTCAACCCCAGCGCTTCGGCCAGAGCCTGCCGCTCCTTGGCGTCCAACTCGGTCGTGATTGCTGACGCATCCGCCGTGGCGGCTTCAACCAGCTGAGCAGCAGCAGCCAGGCAAGCCCCGAGGCTGACTAACTTGGTTGGCAGCTGGAGAATCTCAGCCCGCCTAGCGCGAGTGTCTTCGCTACGCGCCAACGCTCTCGCTCGACCGATGTGGCCCTGCGCAACCCTGGCGGCGAAATCGGCGGTCACCGGATCGATCTGATCGCGACGGCACAGCAATTCGGCAATCGCAGCGTTGGTCGGGGTGCTGAGCTTAACCAGTCGGCAACGCGACCGAATCGTGGCCACCAATTCCTCAGCGTTCGGCGCGCACAATAGCCAGACCGTCCGCGGGGCCGGTTCCTCAATGCTCTTCAATAGGGCGTCAGCACCCCGTTCCGTGATTCGGTCAGCATCCTCAATCACCAGCACCTGCCGCGGCGCCAGGGTGGGTGCCATAGCCGCTCGGCGCACCAGATCGCGAACTTCGTCCACACCGATGCTGAGTTGCTCAGTCCGCACCAAGGTCACATCAGGATGCGCTCCAGAAAGCACCGTGGTGCAGGTATTGCATTCCCCACAGCCACCCATCGGACACTGCAAAGCGGCAGCAAACGCCCGGGCTGCGTTAGACCGCCCGGAGCCCGGCGGCCCAGTAAACAGCCAGGCATGCGACATCGCGCGCACATTCCCACCGGGCGCCGCTGCCTGCACTGCCCGAGTGAGGGTATCCACCACCCGGGACTGCCCAATCAGGTCAGTCCAGACCCCCGATGAGGTGTTGACGTTCATGCCGACCAGCCTGCCCTACTGCACTGACAACAACGAGTTCACCCGCGCCGCGACCGAGTCGGCCAACTGTTCGATCGAGTCGCGCGCTGGCAAGATCAAGTAGTGCTCTGGGTCACGTTTCGCCATTTCCACAAAGAGTTCTCGGGCCCGCTGGTGAAACTCCGCGCCGGCACTCTCAACCCGATCCGGATCCACAATGCCCCCAACGCCACGTTCTGGATCAAGATCTAGCAGGACGGTCAGGTCAGGCAACAGATCCTGAGTGGCCCAGCGAGCGACCTGCTCAACTCGATCAGCATCCAGCACCCGTCCAGCGCCCTGATAGGCCAGCATTGAATCCACATAGCGATCACTGATCACCACTGCCCCGCGTTGCAAGGCCGGCAACACCACCTCATGGAGATGTTGCGCCTTGTCTGCGGCGTAGATAAGCGCTTCGGCCCGGGGCGCGACATCACCCCATTTCGGGTTCAACACCAGATCGCGCAACACCGCACCGAGCTCGGAATCACCAGGCTCAAAAGTGACCACCACTTCGCGACCCAGAGCTCGCAGCCGCTCGGCCAGCAATCGGGCCTGAGTGGATTTGCCGACACCGTCGCCGCCCTCAAAAACGACGAACACACCCTCACTCATGTCCAGTCCCTTTCGCAGCTGTACGCGGTCGGCCCAACCCTAGTGGGAGCCTCAGGACTTGGCGGCGGTCTTCTTGGTGGTCTTGCGAGCAGCTGGCTTGCGGACCGTGCGCTTGGAGGCCGTGCGCTTGGGGGCCGGTCCCTTGGCACGCTTCTCAGCCAACAACTCCGCGGCCCGCTCCATCGTGATTTCTTCAACCGAATCGGCCTTGCGCAAGGTTGCGTTAGTCTCGCCATCAGTCACGTACGGGCCAAATCGGCCGTCTTTGACCACGACCGGCTTCCCACTAGCCGGGTCAGCGCCCAACTCCTTCAGTGGCGCCGACGCCGCACCAGCACCGCGCCCACGCGTCTTGGGCTGGGCGTAAATCGCCTCCGCCTCAGCGACGGTGATGGTGAAGATCTGATCCTCACTGGTGAGTGAGCGTGAATCGGTGCCCTTCTTTAGGTACGGGCCGTAGCGTCCATTCTGAGCAGTGATCTCGACGCCTTCGGCATCGGCACCAACCAGCCGGGGCAGGCTGAGTAGTTGCAGTGCCTGCTCCAAAGTGACCGTTTCGGTGCTCATCGAAGAGAACAGCGAACCAGTCCGCGGCTTGAAGCTCTTCGGGGCGTCCTCAGCTGGCACTTCGGTGACATAGGGGCCGTAACGGCCGTCCTTCACGATGACCGTGCGACCACAAGCCGGATCAACTCCGAGCTCACGTTCTTCGGCAGCTGGCTTGGCCAACAACTCCTTGGCCAATTCCACAGTGAGCGCGTCCGGGGCGAGTTCGGCATCCACATTGGCCCGGTGTCCCTCGGCGTCCTCGATGTAGGTGCCATACCGACCCACTCGAACATCGATACCTTCACCAAGGCCGAAGGTGGACAACTTTCGGGCATCAATGTCGCCCAACTCGCTGACCAGCTTCTCCAGCCCAGCCTCTTCGCCACCAAAGTAGAAATCCTTCAACACCGCGACCCGAGCAGCATTGCCGCTAGCGATCTCGTCGAGGGTTTCCTCCATCTCGGCAGTGAAGTCATAGTCAACCAACTTGGCGAAATGCTCCTCCAACAACCGGGTGACTGCGAAGGCCAGCCAGGTGGGCACCAGAGCCGAGCCTTGCTTGTGCACATAGTCGCGGGCGGTGATGGTGCGCAGGATCGCGGCATAGGTGGACGGCCGACCGATCTCAAGCTCTTCCAGCTTGGCCACCAAGGACGGCTCGGTGTAACGCGCCGGGGCCCGGGTCTGGTGGACCTCAGCGGTGAGGGATTCGGCCGCCAGGCGCTGCCCGGAAATCAGTTGCGGCAGGCGCGCCTGCTCGTCATCGCTGGCGCCATCTTCAACCGATTCCACATAGGCCTTCAAGAACCCCAAGAAACTTAGCGTTCGACCCGAAGCCGAGAAGGTGGCCCGACCCGATTCGACCACTTCACCGGTAGCGGCGTCGGTCACCGATTGCCGTTCCGCCAAAGTGGCACCGATCTTGGCGGTGACCGTTTCACCGACCGCATCGGCCATCTGCGAGGCGATCGTGCGCTTCCAGACGAGGTCGTACAGCGCGAGCTCGTCCCTCGAGAGCTCCCGGGCGACGTCGCGC
>DHWU01000046.1:0-2800 GCA_002413345.1 Propionibacteriaceae bacterium UBA5174
ACGGGTGCATTCCAAGAATGTTGCGCGCCCGCGGCGATCGGCTGGCCTATTCCAACGGCATCGTCGCCTTTGCGGTCGCCGCGTTTGTCCTGGTGCTGGTGTTCAACGCGAACGTGACTGCGCTGATCCAGCTCTACGTGGTTGGGGTTTTCGTTTCCTTCACGGTCAGTCAGTTCGGCATGACCAGGCACTGGACAAGGCATTTGAAGACCGAAACCGATCCCAGAGTGCGATCGAAGATGCAGCGTTCACGGGTGATCAACACAGTCGGGTTGATCGGCACCGGCACCGTGCTGATCATCGTGCTGGCCTCGAAGTTCATTTACGGCGCCTACTGGGCTGTGCTGGCCATGGCCGCGGTGTTCGTGGTGATGCGGGCGATTAAGTCGCACTATCAAAAGGTTGCCAAGGAAACGGCGGTTGGTTCGGTGGACGCCAGGCTGCTGCCCAGCCGGGTGCGCGCGGTGATCATGGTCCAAGAGGTGAACAAGCCCACAGTGCGGGCGGTGAATTTCGCGCGGGCGACCCGTCCCAGCAGTATCGAGGCGGTGACGGTGGCCGTCGACGAGGCCGAAACCAAGGCGATCGTGGCGCACTGGGACGAACAAGGTTTGGAGATCCCACTGAAGGTGATCGCCTCGCCCTATCGTGAGGTCACCGGGCCCTTCCTGAACTATGTGCGCAGCATTCGCTCGGACAATCCCCGAGATGTGGTGTGTGTCTACATTCCCGAATACATCGTCGGGCGTTGGTGGGAGCAGATCCTGCACAACCAGACTGCGCTGATCGTGCGCACTAGGCTGAACTTCATGCAAGGAGTGATGGTCACCTCAGTGCCCTATCAGTTGGCGTCCTCCAAGTACGCCCGCGACCGCGCCGAACGTAACAGTGCCGCCGCCTGGCGGCGTCCCGGCAGCGGTCAGGTTCGCCGCGGTGGGTTCTCCGATTCGGATCGCAACAAGTGAATTTCCACCCAGGGCAGGTACTCGCCGAGGTGCTCGTCGGCCCGGTTGCCCACGGCGGGCACTTCGTGGCCAGGCACGACGGCCGGGTGATCTTTGTCCGAGGAGCGTTGAGCGGCGAATTGGTGGACGTACGGATCACCGAGGTGGCCAAGCGTTTTGCCCGAGGTGAGACCGTGGCGGTGCGCCAAGCAAGCCAACACCGGATCGAGCCGGTCTGCCCGGTGGCCGGAATCTGCGGTGGGTGTGACTTTCAACACACCACCGCAGCACACTCTCGAGAACTGAAGCGTCAGGTGGTGGCCGAACAGTTGGCGCACCTAGGCGGTTACGAGTTCACTGGCGAGGTGGCCGAGGTTGTGCCGGGGGATTTCGGCTGGCGCACCAGAATGCGGTACCACTTCGACGAGTCGGGACGGCCCGGACTCTTGGCCCCACGTTCGCCAAGAGTGGTGCGGCTGCCTGAGGAAGGTTGCCGTCTGGCCGTTGCTGAGATCGCGGCTCCGAGACTGACCGGCCCACCTGCGGCGGAGTTGATTGCGGTGGCTGCTGACGATCAGGTGGTGTTCGCAGCTACTGACGAAAAGCCGGTCACGGTTACCCAAAAGGTTGGCGCTCGAAGCTACGAGGTGGGCACGGACGGGTTTTGGCAGGCGCATCTGCGCGCCCCGGAAGTGCTGACCGAGGCGGTGCTGGCTGGCTTGAATCCGCTTGCTGGTGAAGTCGCGGCGGATCTGTATTGCGGTGTGGGCTTGTTTGCCGGGGCGCTGGCTGACGTTGGTTGCACAGTATTTGGCATTGAGGGAGATCGGCGCGCGGTGGAATTTGCTGCCCAAAATGTGCCTGAAGCAGATTTCCGCGCCGGAGATGTGGCCAAGCTTGCCGACCGTTTGCCGACGTCGCTGGATCTGGTCGTTCTTGATCCACCGCGGGCAGGAGTGGGGGCAGCGGTGTTGCCGCCAATCCTGGCTCGCCGACCCCGCGCCGTGGCCTATGTGGCCTGCGATCCGGCTGCCTTGGGGCGTGACCTAGGGATTGCTGCCAAGCTGGGCTACCGGACGGTTTCGGTGCAGGCTTTTGATCTTTTTCCGACCACCGGCCAGGTCGAGTGCGTGGCGATCCTGAAGCCGGAATGACTAGCTAATATGTCTCGACATTGACGCTTAGCCCGCTGGGATCAGGTATGAAGAACCCAGTTGATTGATCGGCTTTGAGCAAACCTGAAAGCCGGGCCCCCTGGCGGCTTGAGTCAAGCTAGCCTCGGGGGATCGAGTCAGCTAATATCTCGACATCAAGATATCTTCGGCAGGCTATGGGAGGCCTCATGAGCATCGACAGCTACCGCGCATCTGACGAATTGAAGGTTGGCGACAAGAGCTACCAAATCTTCCGGATCGATGCCGTTGAGGGCTCGGCGAGCTTGCCGTTCAGCCTCAAGGTGCTGTTGGAGAATCTGCTGCGTACCGAGGACGGTGCGAACATCACCGCCGCTGACATCGCTGCCATCGGCTCGTGGGATCCGGACGCTGAACCGAGCACCGAGATTCAGTTCACCCCGGCGCGAGTCATCATGCAGGACTTCACCGGCGTCGCCTGCGTGGTTGACCTGGCCACCATGCGCCAGGCCGTCGCTGACCTCGGCGGCGACCCGGCATCAGTAAACCCGCTCGCTCCGGCCGAGTTGGTGATCGATCACTCGATCATCGCTGAGTACTTCGGTACCCCGGATGCGTTGACGAAGAATGTTGATGTGGAGTACCAGCGCAACGAAGAGCGCTACAAGCTGCTGCGCTGGGCGCAAACGGCATTCGATGAGTTCAAGGTCGTCCCGCCGGGCA
>DHWU01000046.1:3047-3845 GCA_002413345.1 Propionibacteriaceae bacterium UBA5174
TCGTCCCGCCGGGCACCGGCATCGTTCACCAGGTGAACATTGAGAACCTCGCCCGGGTCACCTTCGCCCGTGAAGTTGATGGGGTTTTGCAGGCCTACCCCGACACCTGTGTGGGCACCGACTCCCACACCACGATGGTCAACGGTCTGGGCGTGGTCGGCTGGGGAGTGGGCGGGATCGAGGCTGAGGCCGCGATGCTGGGTCAGCCGATTTCGATGCTGATTCCGCGGGTCGTTGGCTTCAAGTTGTCGGGCAAGCTCAACGATGGTGTCACCGCTACCGACCTGGTGTTGACCATCACTGAGATCCTTCGCAAGCACGGCGTGGTGGGTAAGTTCGTGGAGTTCTACGGACCCGGCGTGGGCGAGATCCCGCTGGCCAACCGGGCCACGATCGCCAACATGTCGCCTGAGTTCGGCTCAACCATTGGGGTATTCCCAATCGACTCCAAGACCATCGACTACTTGCGCCTGACTGGGCGTTCGGCCGAGCAGTTGGAACTGGTTGAGTCGTATGCCAAGGCCCAGGGCATGTGGCTGGACCCGGCCGCCGAGCCGCGCTACTCCGAAAAGCTCGAACTCGACCTGGCTACCGTGGTGCCCAGCATCTCCGGACCGAAACGTCCGCAGGATCGAATCGTGTTGGCCGAAAGTAAGGCCAAGTACAACGACATTATTGGCTCCTACACCGATGATGTGGCCAAGTCAGTGCCAGTGACGCTGGCCGACGGGCGCAGCTTTGAGTTGAAGAACGGCGCAGTCACGGTGGCGGCAATCACCTCCTGCACCAACACCTCCA
>DHWU01000046.1:4089-12599 GCA_002413345.1 Propionibacteriaceae bacterium UBA5174
CACCAACACCTCCAACCCCTCGGTGATGCTGGGTGCCGCGCTGGTCGCGAAGAAGGCTCGCGACCTCGGCCTGACCCCCAAGCCGTGGGTCAAGACCACGGTTGCCCCGGGCTCGCAGGTAGTCACCGACTACTTCCAGAAGTCTGGTCTGCAAGCGGATCTGGACGCGATGGGCTTTGAGACCGTCGGTTATGGCTGTGTGACCTGCATCGGCAACACCGGGCCACTGATCCCTGAGGTTTCAGCGGCGATCAACGAAAACAACCTCGCGGTCACCGCAGTGTTGTCGGGTAACCGCAACTTTGAGGGACGGATCAGCCCCGACGTAAAGATGAACTACCTGGCATCACCGCCCCTAGTGATCGCTTACGCGTTGGCTGGCACCATGGACATCGACCTGGCGAACGAACCGCTGGGCATCGGCGCCAATGGGCAGCCGGTTTACCTGGCTGACGTCTGGCCGTCCACCGAAGAGATCGACGCGGTCGTGGCAAGCTCGATCAGTGCTGACATGTTCTCCTCGCGCTACGCCGATGTCTTTGCTGGCGATGCGCGTTGGCAGAACCTGCCCACGCCTGAGGGCAAACTGTTCGCCTGGGACGCGGCGTCCACCTACATTCAGCGGGCTCCCTATTTCGATGGCATGCCAGCCACCCCAGCGCCAGTCACTGACGTGAGTGGCGCCCGGGTATTCATGAAGCTTGGCGACTCGGTGACCACCGACCACATTTCGCCGGCCGGTTCGATCAAGCCGGAGTCCCCGGCTGGTCAGTACCTCACCGGGCACGGTGTGGAACGGGCTGATTACAACAGCCTGGGCAGCCGTCGAGGTAACCACGAAGTGATGATCCGCGGCACCTTCGCCAACATCCGGCTTCGCAACCAGGTGGCCCCAGGCACCGAGGGTGGTTTCACCCGCGACTTCACCCAGCCCGAAGGGCCGGTCGGGTATGCCTTCGACGCCGCCGAGAATTACGCCAAGGCTGGCATTCCGTTGGTCGTGTTGGCTGGCAAAGAATACGGGTCCGGCTCTTCGCGAGACTGGGCGGCCAAGGGCACCACGCTTCTTGGAGTCAAAGTAGTCATCGCTGAGAGTTACGAGCGGATTCACCGCTCCAACTTGATCGGTATGGGCGTGCTTCCGCTGCAATACCCGGCCGGCGAGAATGCGGAAAGCCTGGGTCTAACCGGAACCGAGACGATTTCGGTAACTGGCGTCACTGCCCTCAACGATGGCGTCACCCCGGCGACTGTTCGGGTTGAGGCTGTCGGTGACGGCGCTCCGATCGTGTTCGACGCAGTGCTTCGGATCGACACTCCAGGAGAGGCCGACTACTACCGACACGGCGGCATCATGCAGTACGTGCTGCGGTCTTTGTTGGCCAAGTAGAGTCGAGGCCATGGGGCGGCGCAAGGCAAAGCAAAGTTTGGCGCTTCGCGCTGGACCGGAGGTAATGCCGGTCTCAGCGCGGATCGCTTGGACGTACTTGGCGTCGCTGCTGGCGGCCATCGCTGCAGCGGGTTTGGTGACGTTGGCCACTCAGAGCTTGGCGCGCGTGGTCTGTCAGTCCACAACTGCCGATGCTGCGAGCAGCTGTCGGATGGGCTTGTATATCTGGGTTGCCTTACTCGGATTCCTGGTGTGCCTGATTCCGTTGGCCCGTGTGGTGAAGCTGGATTGGCTGCTGATCATTTCGATGTGGGCCGGGGCGGCGCTCTGGCTGGCAAGCGACTCGATCGGTGACTGGTGGTGGTGGGCAATCGGGCTGCTTCTTCCCGCGTCCGCAGCTGCGGTGAGCGCTGATTGGGAACGCGGACCGAAGTTTCGCCGTTGTCAGTGGATTGTGGTGAGTGCACTAGCCGTGGCCGGTTTGGCCGCGGTGATCTGGTGGTACGTCAACGGCTGATTTGGTCGGTAGTGCGGTTCGGTGACGTAGACTCAGGTAGTGCCGATTTTGAACAGGATCACCAGTCCGAAAGACCTGAAGGCGCTCACCAACGATGAACTCGGCGGTTTGTCCGACGAGATCCGGCAGTTCTTGGTCAAGAACGTCAGCCGTACTGGCGGGCACTTGGGGCCGAACCTTGGCGTGGTTGAACTCACCATTGCTTTGCATAGAGTGTTTGATTCCCCGCGTGACGTGATCATTTTCGATACTGGGCACCAAAGTTACGTTCACAAGATCCTTACCGGGCGACAGGCCGCTTTCTCAACGCTGCGCCAGCGTGGTGGGTTGTCGGGTTATCCCAGTCGGGCCGAATCGGTTCATGACTGGGTGGAAAACTCACACGCATCGACATCGCTTTCTTGGGCCGATGGCATGGCTAAAGCATTTCGGCTGCAAGGCGAAGACCGTTGCGTAGTAGCAGTAATCGGCGACGGCGCGCTCACCGGCGGTATGGCCTGGGAAGCCTTGAATAACATCTCCGTTTCTGGTGATGAACAGCTGGTGGTTGTGGTCAACGACAACGGACGTTCCTACACCCCAACGGTGGGCGGGTTAGCCACCCAGCTATCCGGTCTGGGTCAACAGCTTGCTGCCATCCGTACCGACCGTCGCTATGAGCGAGCGCTGCGCACGATCAAGGAAAAGGTGCTCGCCGCTCCGGTCATCGGGCAGATGATCTACGGATTAATGCATGGCTTCAAGACCGGCGTGAAGGACGTGCTGGTGCCACGAGGCATGTTCTCCGACCTGGGTGTGAAATATGTCGGCCCGATCAACGGCCACGACATCGGTGCGCTGGAACTGGCCTTGCAACAGGCCCGCGGCTTCGGTGGGCCGGTCTTGGTGCATTGCATCACTGAGAAGGGACGCGGTTTCAAGGCGGCCGAGCAGAATGAGCAGGACCGCTTCCATGCTGTGGGAATCATTGATGAGGACACCGGCGAACCGCTGGTCGTCGGTGGACCGACTTGGACTGATGCCTTCGGCGATGAACTGGCGCGGATCGGTGCCACTGATGACCGAGTGGTCGCGATTACCGCAGCCATGCTGCATCCGACTGGCCTAGATCGTTTCGCCAAGCTGTTCCCTGAGCGCACCTTCGACGTTGGCATCGCCGAGCAGCATGCGGTCACATCGGCGGCAGGTTTGGCCGCTGGTGGGCTACATCCGGTCTTCGCCGTCTATGCCACGTTCCTCAATCGGGCGTTCGACCAAGTGTTGATGGACGTGGGTCTGCATCGCCTTGGGGTGACGTTTGTACTCGATCGCGCTGGGGTTACTGGACCAGATGGTCCAAGCCATCACGGTGTCTGGGATACGTCCTTTCTTGGTCTTGTTCCCGGATTGCAGTTGACCGCACCGCGCGACGAGCAACGCCTCGGCGAGGCGTTGCGGCGAGCCGTCCGAGTTGATGACGCGCCGACCGTGATCCGCTATTCGAAAGAGGCGCTGCCTGATCCGTTGCCTGCGCTGCGCCAATCCGGTGACGTCGATGTGCTGTTCGAGGCGCAGAATCCGACGGTGTTGGTGATCGGCTATGGCCAATTCTGCGGCATGGCGATCGAGGTCGGTGAACGGTTGACCCAGCAGGGGATTGCGGCCACGGTGGTCGACCCGGTGTGGGCACTGCCGATCTCTGCTGACTTGCTTGGTTTGATCGCTGAACATGAGTTGGTGATCAGCGTCGAAGATGGTGATGTGGTCGGTGGATTGGGCTCCCGAGTAAGTCAGGAAGCCCGGGCAGCCGGGATCAACACTCGGTTTCGGGAATTCGGGGTCAAGGGTGAGTTCTTGACTTACTCCAGCCGCTCAGAGTTGCTGACCGACTTGGGGCTGACCGCCCAGGAATTGGCCCGTTACGCCACCGAGCAGATCGCGGCCACCGAAGTGATTTCGCCGCTTACCAGTACTGAGCGATAACCGGCACCACCAGTTCACGCTGCCAAAGCCGGGCGCCAAGTTCGACTAGCCGCGCTTCGATCTCGTCTGGTTCGATCTGGTCAGGGGAGTCCCACAGCAGTCGGCGCAAATGATCGGGAGAGAGCAGATTCTCCACGGGCACGTCTTGGGCTTCGGCCAACTCCGACAGTGCCGCGCGTACCCGGTAATAGCGTTCAAAGGAAGCTGGCCAACGGCGTTCCCAAGCCCGCGGCGGTGGCGGGCCGTCGGGGCTGAGGTGGCGTGGCGGCAACTCCGAACTGGGCAGATCGGCAGCTCGATTCAACGCTTCCAGCCACAGCGCCTCGTAGCGACTGGGCAGCCGATTGTTGAAACCCCGCACTGAGCGCAGATCGGCGCGGGTCAGCCGAGGCGCCTTGGTTGAATCCAAAACCATCGCCAACTCGGTAAGGGCGCGATCAGCCAGCACCCGGCCCGGAGAGCGATCGAGTTCGCGGGCGAGGTTTTCGCGGACCAGCCACAGCTCGCGGACCACTGCCATCGCCGCCGGGGTGCGGATCGAGTGCAGTCCAGAGGCCCGGCGCCAAGGGTCGCGGCGCACTGGCGGGGCGTCCTTGGCGTGCTCGACAAGATAGTCAAATTCTTGCAGTGCCCAGTCGAGCTTGCCTGCCTCAGTCAACTTGTCGATCAACCACTCCCGCAGATCGGTTAGGTGTTCGACGTCCAATGCTGCGTAGGACAGCCAGTCTTCAGGAATTGGGCGGCGGGACCAGTCGGCTGCGGAATGTTCTTTCAAGAGGGTTACGCCGACTACGGTCTCGATCAGCGCCCCGAGGTTGACCCGCGGCAAGTTCAGTAGCCGGGCGGCTAATTCGGAGTCGAAAAGGTGCTTTGGCACGAGCTGAACTTCGGCCAGGCAGGGCAGATCTTGGGTGGCTGCGTGCAGGATCCAGTCAGCATCGGCCAAGTCGTCGGCCAAGGCGTGGAAATCAGCTCGAGCTTGGCCGTTCTCGAAGGCGACCGGATCGATTAGGTGAGATCCAGCACCGTCGCGTCGTAGTTGAATCAGATAGGCCTTGGCGGTGTATCGATACCCTTGCGCGCGTTCGGTGTCGATGGCCACCGGGCCAGTGCCGGACGCCAAGGCCTCGCGCGTGCGAGCTAAGGCTTCGATGGTGTCGACCACCGGTGGAATGCCGTCAGCGGGAACGGCTAGCACCGGATACTCGGGGGCGGGCGGAGCTTCTTCAGCCGGTTGAGTCTCGGCAGTCTCGTCGACCATCAATGCCGCGATCCTGGGCGACGAGCAGTAATCGGGGCAACTCCTTCAGGCAATGGCGGCAACCCGCCGGTCAGGCAAAGCAATTCCGACCAGGCGGCCAGATGGGCAGTCAGGTCGTGTGGTTCTTCGATCTGCGGAGTCCAGGAGGCGCGCAGTTCCACTTCGGCCCGGGGTGGTTCGTCGGAAATCCCGCCGAAGGAGCGGCTGGAGGCGGTGGTCACGGTGCCGCTGGGGGCGCGAAAGGTGGCGTGGTTGCGGTTCAGGCTGTCCAGCAGCCACGACCAGCCGACTTCGGCCATTAACGGGTCAATAACCATTTCTGGGTCCACTTCGGCCCGACAGAAACAGACACAGCGAAAGTTGCCGTCCCAAGAGTCGCTTCCGGCCGGATCGTGCAGCAGCACCAGTCGGCCGTTGCCGAGGTCCTGGTCGTCGGTGCCCAATTCGGCGCTTAACGCTGCGGCAAAGGGGGCGATCTTTTGTGGGGCCGGGATCTGTTCAACCTGCAACTCTGATCGCCAGGCCATGTTGAGCATGACCTGAACGGCTGCGTCGAACAGCTGCGGTGTCCCGTATTCACGGTGTGCGTCCACCGGATGAGCGTAGCCTCACACCTCGTTCGGGGCTACGCTGGCGCGCCGCAGGGCCTAGTGCAACCCAGGTACGAACCGAAGGCTGATCGAGTTGATGCACCAGCGTTCATCAGTGGGGGTGGGGTAGCCCTCACCGCTGAAAATGTGGCCGAGGTGGGAGTCACAGGCTGCGCAACGCACCTCAGTACGCTCGGGTCCGGGCAGACTACGGTCTGGCACCAGTCGGACCCGGTCTCCGGCGGCGGTGGTGTAGAACGACGGCCAGCCGCAGTGGGAGGCAAACTTGTGTTCGCTTCGAAATAGCTCGGCTCCACACGCCCGGCAGCAATAGACGCCGACCTCACTGTGGTCGGTGTATTCGCCAGTGTTGGCTGGTTCGGTGGACCCTTCTCGCAGCACTTGGAATTCGAAGGGGGTTAGCAGACTGCGCCATTGCGCAGCGGTCTTCGGTAATTCGGGTTCCATGTTTCCACCTCGCTTCACGTTTCAATGGTGCAGCTGTTTGGGTGACCAATGCGCCACACTGTGCGTTATGGGTTCCAAAGCTAAGCAAAAGTTGCCGAAATCTGGCCAGGAGTCGAAGCCACTGTCGCAGCTTCTCCAAGTGCCAGCTGGCCCGGTGTCGCTGGCCGGGTTCGACCCGTCCGCCACTCCCGGCTACGTCGGCAAGGGTAAGGCCGACGCCGCGGGTCGCACCGCTGACTTGGGGGCGGAGCTGTCTCGATTGCAGGAAATGCTGTTTGCCAATGGGCGCAACGACCCCGTATCGGCACCGAAGGTATTGCTGGTCTTGCAAGGCATGGACACTTCTGGCAAAGGGGGAGTGGTTCGTCATGTGATGGGCTTGGTGGACCCTCAGGGAGTGGCGTTGGCGTCGTTTAAGGCGCCGAGTGCGATCGAACGTAAGCACCACTACCTGTGGCGAATTCGGCAGGCTTTGCCTCAGGCGGGATCTATTGGGGTCTTTGACAGGTCGCACTATGAGGATGTCTTGGTGGTGCGGGTGGAAAACCTGGTCGACGAAGCTGTCTGGGAAAAGCGCTACGAGGAGATCAACCGTTTCGAGCAGCGTTTGGTCGCCTCGGGTACCAAAGTGGTCAAATGCATGCTGCAGGTGTCTTTCGCTGAGCAGAAAGCTCGGCTCGCTGCCCGGCTGGATGACCCGACGAAATACTGGAAGTACAACCCTTCCGACGTGGACGCCCGGGCCAAGTGGCCGGCCTATCAAGAGGCTTATGAGGCTCTGCTTGAACGCTGCAACACCGAGGCCGCTCCGTGGCACGTGGTGCCGTCGGACCGCAAGTGGTACCGCAATTGGGCAATCGCAGAGTTGCTTAGAGAGTCACTGGCAGGACTGGATTTGTCTTGGCCGAAGCCAGGCTACGACTTGGCCGTAGAGCGCGATCGGGTGGCCAAGTCCTAAGCGATTAGGCGCCGACTACTCGCAGATGCGGGACGGGATTGGTTTCGGTTGCTGCTTCGGTGAGTCCGAAGTCGAGCAGATCCATCGCGGCAAAGGAGTAGCGAGCCAAAGCGAGATCGACTACTTCCTGCGCTGAGCCGATCGGTTCGCTGACTGCGACTGCGCCGTACCGATAGGCCAGGTCAGATTGGGCATGAAATGCCTCGTCGGCAGCTAGGAAGAATGAGCCGACCGCGATGTGGCGACGCCCCTGAGCACGCAAGCCCATGATGGCCTGAGCGACGGAGGGTCCACTATCATCGGCAACCGCGGTTAGGCAGGGTAGCCGGTGGTGGGCTGACCACTGCCGGGCGCGGCGAGCTAGCAAGGCGCTGCCTCGCATGTCACCGGTAGAAGCTGCAGCCAGCACCAATCCGTCGAGTTCGAGGCAGCGGGCTTGGGACAGTGCCGTGCGCAACCGCTGATCGATGATGGTCAGCAGGGTGAGTTCGGGACCCAGCGAACGCGACAAGGCGATCCGAAGGTTCGGATACCGCCGTTGGGCTTTGCCCAGCAGTTCCTCCAATTGGGCTGAATCGTTGGCATTCGAGATGAGCTGAAGTGGCACCAGAGCGATCTCATTGATGCCGCCATGCACCAGTTGTTCGATCACTTGAGTGAGCGAGGGGGAGTCGTGGTCCAGGAAGGCGCAATGGGCCTGAATGCCTGGGCGCAGTCGGTGTAGTCCGCGACATACCTGGTTGCTTACCTGGGTGACTGAGGGATCTGAACTCCCATGAGTCACCATGACGAGGGCTGGGGCGGTCATCTGGTGCCTTCCTCTCGCCAGTGGCGGGCTCGAAAACGAACCTTGTACTGACAATCCTGATCGGAGGGTGTGCCCGGGCGCAATCTGGTGGATCAAATCCCGAGACATCAGTCCACAGTTTGGTCCAAGAAGGTTTCGATGGGGTTACATGCGAACAAAGTCCTGCGGAAGGGCACGTTGCCATCCAGTATCTGAAACTGGAGGTCTTGGTAGGTGACACCCAGGCTAGCTGGGTGGGGTTCGGGGTGGGCGATACTGGGTTCGAACCAGTGACCTCTTCGGTGTGAACGAAGCGCGCTACCACTGCGCCAATCGCCCCGGCAGGGGACCAACCCTAGCTGGTAATCATCAAGGTGATGACTACCAGCGTCTGGTCCGGGGATGCCGAACCAGATGGTCGTGGGCGACACTGGGATCGAACCAGTGACCTCTTCCGTGTCAGGGAAGCGCGCTACCGCTGCGCCAGCCGCCCAAGTTGCCAGCTTCTCTCTGGGTTTGCAGTTGGGAAATCTTTCCAAACTACTCACTCAGCGAGAGGTGGAGACGGGATTTGAAC